>DATJWZ010000276.1:0-4704 GCA_035500795.1 Candidatus Eiseniibacteriota bacterium
CTCGGCCGCTACATGCTCGAGATGCGTCACAACATGAACAACGCGCTCACGTCGGTGCTGGGAAATTCCGACCTGTTGCTGTTGGAACCTGGCAGCTTGTCGGCTCAGACAAGAGCACAGATTGAGACGATCCGCAACATGACGTTGCGCATCCACGAAATCATGCAGCGCTTTTCGTCCCTGGAAAAAGAAATGAACGTGGTAGCCCAGCAGGCGGGACAGGATACGTACAAGTCGTACGCGGCCGTGTCGGCCGGTGATTAGAAGCATGAAGACAAGAATCGCAACTCCCCTCGAAAGGTGCCAGCCACAAAGCCTGGCGCACAATTTGTTCGCCCTGCGGGGAAGGATTGTATGCATCGATTGATGGCGGGCGTCACCATCCTGGAACACGAACTCTCGGAGCTTCGCCTCATCGTGGAGCGGCAGTCGGGCGTTCTGCTGGATTGTCCCAACAGCGCACTGGCCGCTCACGTCGCCGAATATCTGGAGAAGCACGAATTGGATTCGCCCGCTTCCCTGCTCGACCGGCTGCGCGCAACTGACCTCGATCCCGCAATCCTGGCGGACTTTCTCGACGGCATCATGAACGTGAAGACGGGATTCTTCCGTCATCCCGGAGCGATGAACGCCCTGGCGCAATACGTGATGCCGCAACTTTATTCGCGCAAAGCAGACGACAGCGCTTGTACGCTCCGCATCTGGAGCGCCGGTTGCGGCACTGGCGAAGAGCCGTACTCAATTGCTATGGCTGTGTGCGAGGCCATGCCGACCGCAAGCAGCAATGGAAACGGGAACGGCACCAAGGAGGCTAAGACAAACGGCCGCAGTGGCGGGATTGTCGAGCCTTCAAATGGGCACACGAAGGAATGGTCAATCCATATTGTAGGCAGCGATCTGCTGCCATCGGCCATCCAGTCCGCGGAGCGCGGGCTCTATCCACAATCGGCGCTCACGGGATTGCCTCCCGCGATGATTCGCGCCTGTTTCTCAAAAATTGGGAACGCGAACGGAAACGCATCATCCGACGGAAATCCAAACGGAACGTCGAATGGCAACGGGAATGGAAACGGCAACGCGCATCTTTTGGTGAAGCCGCGTCTGCGCAGTCTGGTCACGTTCAACACCATGAATCTGACGCGTCCGGTTTACATTGGACGCTTCGACTGCATCTTCTGCATGGATGTTCTGCCGCAACTCTCGCGCGCACAGCGCGTAGCATTGATGGAACGCCTGCATCTGTATCTCGAGCCCGGCGGATATCTCTTCCTCAGCCAGACCGAAAAACTCTGCGCCCCCAACCTGAACTTCCGCCAGGAAACCTACGACGGCTATACCATGCACCGTAAGCCGATGGCGGCCAGCGCCGCGTACGGAAGGTAAATCAACTTCTGGACTAAGATCACCACAGCAACTCTTCCTTCTTCAATAATTGGACAAAATGGACATTTTGTCTATAATAGACATATGAAGTCTGTATCGGCCACGGAGGCTAAGCAACGGTTTGCGGCGATAGTAGACGCCGCACAACGAGAACCCATTGTTGTCCGGCGCCAGAATCGCGATGTCGTGGTCATCCTTGCCGCTGATGAGTACGAACGGATTCGGAAGATCAATGTGGACGAATTAGAACGGACCATGGACCGGATCGGCGCGGAGGCCGCAGGTCGAGGAATGACCGAGAAAATTCTGGCCGATATTCTCAAAGATTGATGCGCTGCGTCGTCGATACCAACTTAGTTGTCAGCGCGGCCATACTTCCAAATTCTGTTCCACGTCAAGCACTGAGTACGGTGTTAAACCACGACCGCCTGCTTGCTTCTGAGCCCACACTGGACGAACTGCGGGAAGTACTCTTTCGTCCAAAGTTTGATCCTTATGTCAGCCGCAAGGAGCGGGCGCGTTTTCTGGCTCAATTTGCGGCCGTTGCGGAAATAATTCCCATTATTCGGATAGTCCGTGACTGCCCCGACCCGATGGACGACAAGTTTCTGGAGTTGGCGCTGAACGGGGGAGCGGATGTGATCGTCACCGGCGACAAGCATTTGCTGAAAATGAATCCGTGGCGAGAAATCCGCGTTCTGCGCCCAGCAGAATATCTGAAAGCGAAGTCCGGACTATGAGGCAGGCGTTTGCTGCCGGTTACAATTTGCCAAGTCGTTCCGAAGCAACTGAATGACTTCCCCGATCGTTGCCGGCTTCCATTCCATACTCTGGTTACGCGAACAGAAACTCTTTCGTTCTCAGTTCCTTGATTGTGTCCCTCAGCTTTGCCGCCTTCTCGAACTCAAACCTCTTCGCGGCTTCGCGCATGTCGTTTTCCAGCTTCGCGATGTAGGCATCGACTTCTTCTTGCGATTTGAACTCTGGCACGCCTTCCGATTCACCCGCCGTCATGTCGGCATAATCAGCTGCCACAATTGCCGCTAAGGTCATATCCAGCGGACGCACGATCGATTCTGGCGTGATGCCGTGCTCTTCGTTATAGGCCGTCTGGATGGCACGGCGGCGTGAAGTTTCGTCCATGGCGCGCTTCATCGAATCGGTCTGGCGGTCGGCGTAGAGAATCGCGCGGCCGTTGAGATGGCGCGCGCATCGGCCGATGGTCTGGATCAACGATCCGCTGGAACGAAGGAATCCTTCTTTGTCGGCGTCGAGAATCGCTACCAACGAGACTTCCGGTAGATCAAGTCCCTCGCGCAATAAATTGATTCCGATCAACACGTCGAACTCGCCTTTGCGCAGATCGCGGAGAATCTTCACGCGCTCGAGCGTTTCGATCTCCGAGTGCATGTAGCGGCACTTCACTCCAACTTCCGCGTAGTACTCGGCCAAGTCCTCAGCCATCCGCTTCGTCAGAGTTGTCACCAGCACTCGTTCTCCAAGATCCACCCGTGATCGAATCTCGTGCAACAGGTCGTCAATTTGCCCCTTCACCGGACGTACTTCAACCGGCGGATCGATCAATCCCGTCGGCCGAATGATCTGCTCAACCACCACTCCCGCGGACTTGGTCAGCTCGTACGGACCGGGAGTCGCCGAGACATAGACAAGTTGATTCGTCCGGTGCTCGAATTCCTCAAATGTCAGCGGACGATTATCGAGCGCCGAGGGCATACGAAATCCATACTCGACCAGAACTTCTTTGCGCGAGCGGTCTCCGGCGTACATGCCGCGCAATTGCGGAACCGTCTGGTGCGACTCGTCGATGAACATCAAAAAATCTCGCGGGAAATAATCCAGCAGCGTTGGCGGCGGCTCGCCCGGCAAGCGTCCCGTGAAATGCCGCGAGTAGTTCTCGATGCCGTGGCAATAGCCCATGGCCTTGATCATTTCGAGATCGAACATGGTGCGCTGATGAATGCGCTGCGATTCAACGAGTCTTCCCTGCCGCTCCAGTTCGACTTCCCACCACGCCAGCTCTTTCTTGATGGACTCGACCGCCGAAGCGCGAGTTTCGTCCTTCATTACATAGTGCGTTTTCGGATAAATCGGCAGCCGCATGTACTTCAGCTTGACCGTGCCAAACAGCGGATCGATTTGCGAAAGCGCCTCGATCTGATCTCCCCACATCTCGATGCGGTAGGCCATGTCGTCGTACGTGGGGAAAACTTCAATCACATCTCCGCGCACGCGGAACGTGCCGCGGCGAAACTCACCGTTGGTGCGCTCGTACAGGATGTCGACCAGTTTGCGCGTGATGTCCTCGCGCTTGACCTTCTGGCCTTTTTCGACGAACAGCATCATCCCGTAGTAAGCTTCGGGCGAGCCCAAGCCGTAGATGCAGCTGACCGATGCAACGATCAGTGCGTCGCGGCGTTCAAACAAAGACCGTGTTGCCGAGAGCCGCAGCTTATCGAGTTCATCATTGATCGTCGCTTCTTTCTCGATGTACAGATCCGCCGCCGGAACGTATGCCTCGGGCTGGTAGTAGTCGTAATAAGAGACGAAATATTCAACGGCATTATGCGGAAAAAAGCTCTTGAACTCATGATAGAGCTGCGCTGCCAGCGTCTTGTTATGGGCCATGACAAGCGTCGGGCGATTGATCGCCTCGATCACCTTCGCCATGGTGAAGGTCTTGCCTGAGCCCGTGACACCCAGCAGAACCTGGTGCTGCTCGCGGTCGAAAATACCTTTGGTCAGCGCCTGAATCGCTGAGGCCTGGTCGCCTTGCGGCTTGTAACTCGAAACTAGTTTGAAATCCATAAAACCGCTTTCAGCTCTTCGCGCGACAATGTGTGTCACGAATCCGATAAGCTTATTGGGCACTTAGGACAATTTCTGTCCGCGATCGAACTATCCCTCTGCATCCACGCTACAGACCTACAGAAACGAATTCCGCAATGAGAGAATCTTTCCATTATATCGCCGACGCAAGCATCTTCTTTTGTGCCTGCCTCATCCAACTCACGCGCTTCGTAGCCTAATCGTCGAAGTTGGGGAGTGCCGCGCAGCTTCGGAGGCACCATGACAGGTTATTGGCTCGGCAGGGTCATTCTTTCCTGTGTTTCGTTGCTGCTGTTGAGTTCGTCCACCAGCTTGGCCGCAACCTATCGCCAAATCGATGTGCCTGGTTCCACTTCCACTGTTATCTACGGGATCAATTCAGGGGGTCAGATGGTCGGAAAGTATTCGACCGTGACCGGCGGGTCAGGATTTGTGTTCAGCAATGGAAAATTCACAAACATCAACTATCCGGGA
>DATJWZ010000277.1:0-27180 GCA_035500795.1 Candidatus Eiseniibacteriota bacterium
AACATATCCCAGGGATGCACGAGCACCGCGGCGCCTTCATTCGCACAATGATGGAGAAAGGTCACGATGCCGGGATCGTCAAGATTCTTCTCCCCTACATGATTCCCAATCTGAACGCCCAAGTGCCCGGCTCGCATGCAGCGACTCAATTCCTTGCACGATGCGTCAACATCCTGCAGTGGCACTTGGCAGAGCGCCTTCAGCCGTCCTTTGCCTTGGGCACACAGTTCAAGCGCGGCATCGTTGAACAATTTGGCGCAGTCAAGCGCGTGCTCTGCAGGACGCTCATAAGCAAACAACACGGGAGTCGCCGACATGACCTGCATGTCGACTCCATCGTGATCCATCTCTTGAAGACGCACTTCCGGATCCCAGCAAGCGGAATAGACATTCCGGAAAAACCGGTCGCCGATCATGATCTCGGCCTTGCCAGGCTGCGTGTGCTTGATCCACGGCCAGTTTGGACTTCCAAATCGCTCCGCGAAATCAGGCCATGCACGCGGGAAGAAATGATTGTGGATATCGATAACGGACATTACTGTTTGCCGGGGTGAATCGTACCGCAATGCTTGCACTTGCGGAGATTTTCGTCGCCGTAGAACTTTTCAAATAATGGCGGCAGATCGCGAACGATGCTTTTCAACTTCACTTCGGCCCGATGCACCAACTGGTAGCATTTCGGGCAGTACCATTCGAAGCCGTCCATCGCGCCCTCAGGACGCGGCATCTCAACCACGACGCCAACCGTTCCCGGCTGAAGCCTTTGAGGAGAATGCCGCATGTGTTTCGGCAGAAGAAAAATCTCTCCCTCCTTAATAGGCAACTCCAGCGGCGGCTTGCCCGGAGTCTCGATAAGCCGAAGAAAAATGTCGCCTTTCAGCTGATAGAAAAATTCTTCTGTCGGATCATCGTGATAATCGCGCCGATTGTTCGGTCCACCCACTACGGTCACCATCATCTCGCCGTCTTCCCACACTTGCGCATTCCCGACCGGAGGCTTCAACTTCTCTTTATTATCTTCAATCCACTTGTGAAAATTGAACGCTCTCAGCTCTTTGATCGATGGCATCGTGACTCCTATTTCTGTGGCTTGTACGCGATCGCGCGGATCTCAATCAGCAGATGCGGATGCGGCAACTGATGCACAGCCACTGTCGTCCGCGCAGGCCCGTCCTCGCTGAAGTACTCGCCATACACTTCGTTGTATCCCGCAAAGTCATTCATGTTGACCAGATATGAAGTGACCTCAACAATGTCGCTCAGCTCCGCATGCATGGTCTCAAGAATCTCGCGAACGTTCTCGATCACGGCACGTGTTTGGGCACGAATATCCAGATGAGTCGTCCCAAATCCGTCCACTTCGGCCCCAGCGATAGAGTTGTCTGCCCGTCGCGAACTTGTACCAGAGACAATCAGAAAATCGCCCGCGCGCTTGATGTGCGGATATTTCCCGCGCGGCTTCGCCTTGCCCTCAACGACTTTGCTTTCGATGTTCCCCATTGAAGCGCTCTCGTCCGCGACAGCTCGCCTTCAAAGCTTGATACAGATATTGTTAAGCTCCGAATAAAAGTTCAATGAGTGCAATCCGCCCTCGCGGCCTATCCCCGATAAGCCGACGCCACCGAACGGCGTTCGCAGATCGCGCAAGAACCAGCAATTTACCCAGGTAATCCCAACGTTCATCTGCTGCGCCACCCGATGTCCGCGTTTCAAGTTACTTGTCCACACGCAGGCTGCAAGCCCATATCTCGTATCGTTCGCCATTGCGATCGCTTCTTCTTCCCTATCAAACGGAGCAATGTGGCACACCGGGCCGAAAATTTCCTCCCGGACGCAGCGCGCAGATTCCTTCAGGCCAGTATAGATCGTCGGTTGAACGTAGAAGCCATGATCGAGCGAGTTGCCAAAATGCGGGACACCACCGCCCGTAATGACAGTCGCTCCTTCCTCGCGAGCCAGGCGATAATACGACTGAACCTTCTCGCGATGCTGCGCTGAAATCAGAGGACCAAGTTGCGTCTCCGCATCTGTCGGCGATCCGAGTCGCAAACTCTCTGCCTGTCGCTTCATAGCATCCACAAATCGATCGAAAATCGGCCGCTCCACATAAACACGTTCGGCGCAGAGACAAACCTGTCCGGTGTTCAGGAAAGCGGCATCGCCCATCCCTCTCACGGTCTCTTCGAACTCGCAGTCGGCAAAAACAATCGCGGCATTTTTGCCACCCAACTCAAACGAAACTGGTTTCACTCCGGAAGCAGCCGCTTTCATGATCGCAGCTCCCGTTTGCGACTCGCCCGTGAACGTCAACGCATTCACATCTGGATGTTTCGTCAGGAATTCTCCCGCCGAATTAGGTCCGAAGCCGTGAACCACGCTATAGGCTCCCTGCGGAACACCCGCATCCTGCATCGCCTCTGCCAGAAGTGTCGCTGTCGCTGGAGTCTCTTCCGATGGTTTCACTACAACCGTATTGCCGCATGCCAAGGCCGGCGCCACTTTCCATGTCAGCAGTAACAGCGGCAGGTTCCACGGAGTAATGATTCCGACGACACCAAGCGGCTTGCGGACAGCGTAGTTCAGGGCAGCTTTGCCATCTGGAGTCTCAGTCTGAAAGGATTCCAGCCCTGCAGTCTTAATTAGGTCAGCGAAGACTCGGAAATTAGCCGCTGCCCGCGGAACATCGAGCTTCTTCGCCAACGAAATTGGCTTGCCCGTGTCTGCAACTTCTGCCGCTACAAAGCAATCAAAACGAGCATCAATCGCATCCGCGATGCGATGAAGAAGTGCAGCCCGTTCGCGCACTCCGAATTTTCCCCACTCCGAGCGCAGCGCTTTCCGGGCCGCTTGCACGGCCACGTCGACCAAGCCTTCATCAGCCTCGGAAACACGCGCAATCACACTGCCGTCGGCGGGATTCACGTCGTCAAACTCGCGTATGCCCCCAACAAACTTCCCATCAATGTAGTTTTGGATCGACTTCACCAGGTGAGAACCCCGCCGCATCGTAACAGTGCGGCATCGGGCGAAGCAAACGAACAATCAACCACGTCGTTCGTTCAGGTATCGCCGCAATGCATCCTGCCACTCGGGTAGTTCGATGCCGTACCGGTTCAAGCTCGTTGCCGAGAGAACCGAATACGCTGGACGAGGCGCCGGGCGCGCCATTTTCTCGCTCGTCGTTGGTTTCACTTGCGTCGCGGATCCTACGGTCTTCAGAATCTCGCGAGCGAATTCAAACCACGTGCACTCGCCCACATTCGTGGCGTGCACAATTCCGGAGGCGTTTTTCCTGCACAGTTCGATAATCCCACGCGCGAGATCGACCGAATAAGTCGGACACCCTCTCTGGTCGTCGACAACATCCAGGGCGGGGCGAGTCTCTGCCGCTTTCAGAATTGTGTCGGGAAAGCATTTTCCGCCAGTTCCAAAGAGCCACGATGTACGCGCAATGCAGCACTCAGGGAGAGCTTCCAGCAGCCGAACCTCAGCGTCAGCCTTGGATCGTCCATATACGCTCTGCGGATTACGAGGATCGTCAATTTCGTATGGAGATTTCTTCTTACCATCGAATACATAATCAGAACTGACGAACAACATTCGCGCCGATGTCTTCTTCGCCGCTGACGCGACATTCACGGCTCCATCACGATTCACCGCAAACGCCAGTTCCCGATTAGTCTCGCAACCATCGACGTTCGTAAAAGCCGCTGCCAGCACGATCCAGTCGGGACGAAGATCCTGGACCACACGCAGAACTTGGTCGGCATTTCTGATGTCAGCGTCGCGCGAGCCGAATCCGGTGACTACGTCACCCTGCCACTCGCGCATCAGATCCTTGCCAAGCAGTCCTGTCGCACCAAGAATCAAAACCTTCATAGGTATGAAATGTCCTTTGGGGATTGCAGCTTCGCTAGATACGCGTAGAAGCTAGACTAATTCCTCGGAGTTGATCAGAAGACCTTTTCCCGCAACAACTGCAGCAGGTATTCCCCATAGCCGCTATTCCGCATCGTGCTGCCCACTTTTTCGATCTGCTCAGCCGTGATGTAACCAGACCGGTACGCGATCTCTTCCGGACAGGCCACCATCAGACCTTGGCGCTTCTCAATCGCCTGAATGTACAGGGCGGCTTCCATTAATGATTCATGAGTACCCGTATCGAGCCAAGCCATACCGCGCCCCATCACGACCACATCCAGCTGTTCTTTTTTCAAATACGCCCTGTTGACATCAGTGATCTCAAGCTCGCCTCGCGCACTGGGTTTCAGCGATTTCGTGATCTCCACAACCTGTCCGTCATAAAAATAAAGTCCCGTCACCGCATAACGCGACTTCGGTTGCTTAGGCTTCTCTTCAATGCTCAGTGCCTTTCCCTTTGAATCGAACTCCACAACGCCGTAACGCTCCGGATCGTGCACCGGATAGGCAAACACCCTCGCACCTTTCTTGTGTCGAGTAGACTCGCGCAGATCTTTGGCAAGGTCGTGCCCATAAAAGATGTTGTCACCGAGCACTAGCGCGCACGGATCGCCGCCAATAAACTTCTCTCCCAACAAGAATGCCTGCGCGATTCCCTCGGGTTTCGGCTGGACGAGATATTCGAATTCAATCCCGAACTGGCTTCCATCGCGCAGCAAAGCTTGCAGTTTTGGCGTGTCATCCGGGGTAGAAATGACCAGGATCTTGCGAATGCCCGCCAGCATTAGCGCGCTCAGCGGGTAGTAGATCATCGGCTTGTTGTATACCGGAAGCAGACTCTTTCCCATCGCTTGCGTCACAGGATACAGCCGCGTCCCAGCACCGCCCGCCAGAATAATTCCCTTATATTGCCCTTTGTCGTTCATCATCCATTCACACAGAATAATGTGTCTCAATCCACTGCCGATAACTACCGCTCGTCACGTCCTGCACCCAGTTCTCATGTTCGAGGTACCAATGAACTGTTTTCCGGATTCCAGTCTCGAAAGTTTCTTTCGGCTTCCACCCCAGTTCTCGCTCGATCTTCGATGCGTTCATCGCATACCGGCGGTCGTGCCCCGGGCGATCTTTCACAAACGTGATCAACTCCCTTCGTGGTTTTTCCAATCGGGGCCCCATCTCGTCCACCAGATCGCAAATCGTGTGCACTATTTCGATATTCGGCTTCTCGTTCCATCCCCCTACGTTGTACGTTTCTCCCGGCTGCCCGCGTCGCAACACGGTAGCGATTGCCTCGCAGTGATCTTCCACGTAGAGCCAGTCGCGAACGTTCTTTCCGTCTCCGTAAACTGGCAACGCCTTGCCGGTGCGCGCATTGTGAATCATCAGCGGAATCAGCTTCTCTGGAAATTGAAATGGCCCGTAATTGTTGGAACAGTTGGTCGTCAGGCTCGGCAATCCATAGGTGTGATGATAGGCGCGGACCACGTGATCGGAAGCCGCCTTCGATGCCGCATACGGACTATTCGGCGCATACTGAGTTGCCTCACTAAATGGGGGATCGCTTGGACCGAGGGATCCGAAAACTTCATCCGTCGAAATATGCACAAACCGGAACCCTCCTCGCTCCTCATGCGCAAGTTCCATCCAGTAAGCCCGCGTTTCTTCCAGCAGCGCAAAGGTACCATTCACATTTGTCTGAATGAAATCTTCCGGGCCACGGATCGAACGATCCACATGGCTCTCGGCCGCGAAATGCACGATCGCCGAGGGCCGATGCTCCCGCAATAACTGACGCACCAGTTCGCGATCCGCAATGTCGCCGCGGACAAATTTATAGCGAGGATGCTCGGCGATAGACTCGAGGTTGCGTAGATTTCCCGCGTAAGTAAGTTTGTCCAGATTGACGATCGAAACTGACTCGTTAGTGATTTGCTTCAAAACGAAATTGGATCCGATGAATCCCGCTCCACCGGTCACAATAATTTTTTCTGTCATAAAAAACTGAAGGGAGACGCGGGCGGCAGTGCAACCCCTCCCGCCAAATGTTTGATTGTAATAAAAAAGGACGGGTTTGGCCCGTCCTTAAGCCGAGGATTCTTTCGTAAGTTAGCTTGCTCGGCGTTGTGCAGTGCCAGCCGCTGCTGCGGGTGCACTCGGTTTCACCGGTAGGTTATCCGCCCACTCTCGGCCCAACATGTGGAAATAGACTTTCTCGATTTGTGCAGCAATGGCTGGCCACTGGTATTCGTCTTCAATTCGACGTCGCGCTGTTCTGCCTGCGGCCTCTCGAATCGTCGAATTTGCGATCAGGAATCGTAACCGCTCCGCCAGATCGTCTGCGTCCCCTGGTTTGAACAGATATCCCGCGCCTTCAACGACTTCACGATTCTCAGGGATATCGCTTGTGAGAACGCACAAGCCTGCTCCCATCGCGTCCAGCAATGCAAGAGACAAACCCTCCATGTCCGAAGGCAAAACGAAGATCATCGCGTTAGTTAGCAACTCATCGAGCGTCTCTCCTGAAACCCAATCGAGCATCCGAATCTTGTCGCTGGCATGTCTTCTTAATTCCTGGCTGTATTCATCGCAGTAACTGGACGCTCCGGCCATCACGAGCTTTACATCGCTTTCAATATTCTCGAACGCGCGGACCAGGAGATGGCAGCCTTTCTCTGGCGAAAAACGTCCAAGGAACAAGACATATTGGCCGGGGTCAAGCCCCCACTCCAATATCCTCTGAGACAGCCGACGTTCCCGCGGGATTCCGCCATTGGGCACATAGAAACTCTCGATGCCGTGATTCCCGATGTATCGCCGTTGAAGCTCCTTCGAGACCACCATAGTTGCATTAGGAAACTTTGCCGATGCTTTTTCCCCAGCCAGCAGCACGGCCGAGGCGATCCTGCCCCATTTCTTGCGCCGCCAGTCCAATCCTTGTACTGTCACGGCAGTTTTCATTCCGAACACTCTGGGAATCCAAGAAAAAAGGGCCGGTCCCAAAGCGTGATAGTGCACGATGTCATATCTCTGGGTGATTGCGTGAGCCGTGCTCAAGAACGTGTGAATCACCGTCTCCATATGTTTGGATCGAATCGTCGGCAGTCGCACAAGACGCATTCCGTTGTGCTCGGTTAGTGCCGGAGTAAAGTGATTCCGGCAATAGACGGTAACGTCATTCCCCCGTCTCGCCAGATGCTTCCCAACTTCCTCGTAATAGGATTCAATCCCGCTGTACTTCGAGATTACTCCGCGGCCGCCGATGAACGCGATTCTCAGCCGGGAGTTGCTCGCCTCATTGGGCGCGGAGCGCGAGCCCTCGACGCCCCCACTCTTCTCAGCGATCAACCGCTCATAGAGTCCAACCATCCGCTGATAATGTTGGTCTGGCCCATGATTTCGACGCACAAACTCCAGCCCATTGCGCCCCATCAATGCCGCCGTCTCAGGATTCTCGGCCATCCACTGCATCGCTTTCGCGAGCTCATCCACTCCACCGAGCGGGTACAGCAATCCGGTTTGACCATGCGTCACAAACTCTCCTCTCGACCCTGCATCCGACGCCACCACGGATCGTCCCAGCGCGTACGACTCAAGGATGGTTTTTCCCAAAGTCTCGTAAGCGTGGGAGGGCAAGACGGTGAACCGACACTCGGAGATGAGACGATCGCGCTCCTCTGCCGAAACTTTCCCTAGGAACTCGACATTGTTCAGTTGCAGCAATGCTGCAAGATTCTCCAACGCACCTCGTTCCGGGCCATCTCCCGCGACCCGCAGACGCAAGTGCGGGACCCTCTGCATGGCATGCACTAAGTCGGTAATGCCTTTCTCCGCCGACAATCTGCCGACATAGAGCACTGGCGCATTCCCCGGAATCGGCTTTGGATCCTGCACTCGCTGAAAATGTGACAACACCTCGAACCGTCGCTGCTCCCATCCGTGCTCGACGAATTTGTCTCTCACAAAATCACTCGGGGCCACGAAAAGATCGACGCACTTGCGATATGTCCCGAGCAGCCGATGAACGTATGCCTCAGCAACCAGCGCAAGTCTCTCTGCCCACCCGGGATAGCACTGCGCTCGCACCATATGCAGGAACCTGCCTCCCTTGCAGGCCTCGCATGCTTCGCCTCGCGACACGAGGTTGTATGCAGGGCACAAGAGCTTGAAGTCATTCACGTGATACAACACAGGAACGCGTTGAGCCTTCAACTCCCACAGAATCGACGGCGAGAGGTGGTGATAGATATTTCTGATGTGTGCAACGTCTGGCCTGAACTCGCGGATCATCGCCCGTATTCTTCGGCGTGCCTCGGTGGAGTAGATCGCGTAGGCAGCATTTCGCATCCGGCGAACGATGCTCGCCTTGCTTTTGAAATCAACATGAGGAACGAAGTAACGGTCGTATGGTGTTAATTCCCCGCGCGGGTCTTCCATTGAAAATAGCGCGACCTCGTGTCCGTGAGCCCGTAGTAAGTCCATCAACTCAAAGAGATAAACTTCAGTTCCACTGAACGGATGGTTATATTTGTTGCAGAACAAGATTTTCATCTGGGACGCTCTGCTCTCGTGCCGCGATCCGGCTCAGGAATAGATTCGAAAAGATTCGCAGGTTTTTCGATCGATTAAAGTTCTGGAGTACATGCACGCGAGCTGCACGCCGCATCAAAGGCAGTGGACTGAGACTCGTGCAGTGGCCTCCATTCTCTACCTGCAGTTCCGTCGATAGCGCGGACTGAATAAACAAAAGCTGATCAACAAAATTCTCTATCGAGCCCGGCTGGTAGAGAAATCCAGTCTTGCCCGGAATCACGAGTTCTGGGATACCGGTTATGGCCGGAGCCAATACGATCTTTCCGAGAGCCATCGCTTCCATCAGAACAAGAGGAATTCCCTCACTTCGACTGGTGAGCACAACCAGACCGGCACTTTCGTAAAGAGAAGCAAGGCTCTCGTGCGCAACATGCCCGAGCAATCGAACGCGTTCGCTCAAGCCAAGCCATCGGATCTGAGATTCCAACGCCCTCTGTTCTGGACCTTCCCCGGCAATTAAGCACTTGAATGGGATATTACGTTGTACTAACCGTGCACAAGCGCGCACAAGGAATGCGTGATCTTTCACGGCATGCAACCGCCCAACCGAGAGAATTGTCACTGGGTCGTGATGCCATATTCCCTCCTCCTGACTGGGCCTTGGTACCTCAACTCCTAATCGGCTTACAAAGACCTTGTCTTTCACACAGGGATATCGCGCCACGATGAATCGCCGGTTGTACTCCGAAACAGTCAGGCAGAAATCACTAGCCGCCAACTTCGCACCGAGATACGTGTTGTGCAGTAGCAAGTCCGAGCCATGAAGGGTGAAGCTGAATCCTACCCCCATCAGCTTCGCGGCTATCATCCCAACCCACGATCCGAAATATCCATGGTGCACATGTACATGCTGCAGGTGCGATCGCTGCAGGCGTACCGCGAGACACGCCCCAAGAAACGTGTGCGTAAGGGTCTTCAGGCGGCGCCACGGTCCTTCGGTTCCACGGAAAATAATGCGCACCAACACTGGACCAAGCACCGTAAACCTCGAAATGCATAGCCAAATGCCGCTTAACGCTGTAGAGATCGAAACAGGCAGCAGAACGATTTCCACTGGCTGCATCGTGGTTGACTCCGTACTTCTCCGCACGGAGCAAGCAATCACGCCCACTCCGCGGCTCTGAAGCTCCGCAATCTCATCGGCAACGTAGGGCTCTACTGAAGCGGGAAATTGATTCGCGAGGTACGCCACCGTTAGCATAAGTGCTCCAAAGCCGTGTGCCGCTGCTGACCTGCCAGCATGCCCGCGAGCGTGAAGAGTAAGCCATTTACGAATTGATAGCTCATGACCACAAGGGCAGCGTTCACCCAATACACAAGCAAAATGAGTGGCCATATTCGGTGAAATCCACGATCGAGGAAACTGGACTCGTCATCGCCCGCAACCGCTCCATATCGAAGCCGCAACAGCTCCCACATGAGCCACACGTAAACTGCCAACCCCAGCACACCGTGCTCCACAAGAAGCTCCAGGTAAGTGTTGTGCGGATAAATAATTTTTTCTTCGTACCCGCTCACGTATTTCGGCAACTCGGCAGGCATGCGGTGGAATCCCCACCCCACGAGGGGATGTTCCCAAAACATCTCCCACCCGCCGGCATAGACCGCTTCACGGAAGTCCACTGGCCCTCGTTCTTCCATCCGGTCAGCCAGCGCTTCAGAGAGCTCATGAGGGCTTGCGACGAATATCCCAACGCAAATTATTGCGGCCACAACAATCAATCCAGCCCAAGCACGCCAATGACGGTTCTGTGACAACATGGTCAAAGCCACCAGCGTTCCAGTAAAGGTCAGCCAAACCGTTCTCGTCATGGTCGCCAGAATCGCAAAGGGCAAGGAGAACAGGAGAATCGTGATCCACAAGTTTCGAAACCGGCCACGTCGATACGCATGTACGGCCAGCAATCCCAGGATGTTTAGTGAGACTCCATTCGCGACGGCCTGAAGTAGCGGCCCTCTGGCTCTGTCGACATGAAAGCCGAGACTTTCGTCAAGGATGAACCGCGGGAAGATTAATGAATTCGCTCCAATCAGAAATGCGATTGCGGTGAAACTCAGGTACCCCAATATCACGATCGCGAAGATTTCGAATCTTTTTTGCTCTTTCTCGTCGCGGAACACGATCGCTGCGAAATGAAACAGCACAAACGGCACCAAGAATTTCGATGCTAGCAGGCTCCACGTCTCGTGATCGAAAGGCCGCCCCACAACTGATGCGATCGCGATTGCACTGAGAGCCAGCATCGGCCTGGTCGCGCGATGCACAAACGGCCTCTCGTGTCGCACAAGAAGCCCACCAATCACGCCGATTGCAAGCAGCGCAAATGCAATGCGATCGATTTCGTAAAACTGCACATCGGGATGCCGCAGCAACATCGCGGTCAAGGCAAGTAGAAACAAGAGGGACGGAGCACGAAGAAGTAGAGATAAAGGCATCAATAACACTTCGATTAGCCGCGACGCACATTTATGTTGCACGTCCTGTAGCGGCGGCATCGGCACTGCGATCATTCACCACTCCCTTGCAGTACGGCCGCAACCGTCTTCCACAGGATTCGCAGGTCAAGCCCCAGACTCCATGTCTGGATATACTCGCGATCCAATTCCATACCCCGCTGAAAAGAGGGGTCGCGTCGGGCGCTCACCTGCCACAATCCAGTGATACCGGGAGTAACATCCAGCCTTGCGAGATGTTCCAGTCGATATCCCGCCACATCGTCGAGCGGATGTGGGCGCGGACCCACCAGGCTCATCTCACCCTTTAAGACGTTCAGCAATTGCGGCAACTCGTCGAGACTAAAACGGCGCAGCAGTCGTCCAACGCGCGTGACCCTTGGATCATCGGTAATCTTGAAAAACGGTCCGGATCGCTCGTTCTTCTGGCGGAGAGAGTTCTTTAGCTGATCCGCGTTGCTCACCATCGTCCGGAACTTGTGGCAGCGAAACAGCTGACCATTGCGCCCGGCTCTTGCCGCGCTGTACAGAACGCGTCCTGGAGAGTCAAACTTGATCAGCGCTGCGATGAATCCCATCAGGGGCGATAACAGAAGCAGCGCCAATCCCGCTCCGATCGCGTCACAAATCCTTTTCAATACCAATCCGGCCGCAGGCGATCTTTCCGCGTGAATGCAAATCACTGGAAACCCACCCATCTGCTCGACATCGGCCACCGCCGCATCGTATTCGAATAATTCGGGAACAACTTCCACGTCGAGCCGTAGCCGGCATGCTTCATGAAAGACCCAACTTGTTACCTCTCGATCGCACTGTCCGGCCAGAATGATCTCTTCGACAAATCCTCGGCGCGCGATCTGCGCCAGTTCTCCGGTGCGACCTAGCACTCCATTCCCCAGCGGCCGCACATCATCGAGAAAGCCGTACACAGTGCGTCCGATTGACGGAGACTGCTCCAGATAAGAAGCAACCCGTCTTCCGACAGGTCCCGCGCCCACAATCAATACCGCTCGCGTGTCGCGCGACTGGGCCATCACGCTTGACTGCCGCGCTCTGCGCCATATTGACAACACCGTGAAATGCGAACACCCGGCCACACAAAACAACACTGCGACAGACCACGGTGCTCCCTGCAGTTGGTACCCTACGCACAGCACCAGTGTGGCCAGCGTGACAGATTTCGCCAGGATTCTTCGGTGAGTCTTGGGATCGCACCCTTTTGCATGCCCGCCCTCGGTGTATCCGATCAGCGTGATGAGCGCAGCATGTAAAACTGCAAGTCCCAGTAGTGACAGAGGGCGTCCGGCGTCGAACTGGACCACTCGACGATAGGGAAATAGAACCCGCAACGCCACCAATAATGCTCCAATTGCCAGCCAATCGATCGCGATTAGTGCAAAGTCTATCGACGTGGACTGCATCCATTGTTTAGCCGTTCTTTTCTGCAATGGCTTGGGCAATAACATCGCAAGCGGTCCTTCACCTCCCGAGAATCGTGTCAAGGTGATCTCGGGCAAGCCTGGATGTGGACCGCGGAACGATTTTTTTTGCTTGCCCAAAGAAGCGGGCTCCTCGCCGGGAATCAATCGCGCCCACGCTTCCCTCGATTGCTCACTTGTAGCCGGATTTACCGAAACAAGAGACACGTCAACTCCCTTCGGGATCTCTACTGTTAAATTTCGCTAAGCTTTATAGGCGTTGGTAAATGCCTTCGGGAATCGGGAACTCCCGGTCTTGTAAAACTGTTCCGAGCAGTCGGACATGTGAGAGCTCGTCGAGCATCTTTCGTGCGCTCACCCGCCTCGTCTTCAGCGCCGATAGAACCAGCACCATGCCGTCGGCAGCCTCCGCCAAACTTGCGCGGCGCATCCATCCACTCACGGAATCTGCGACTACGGAGAATTCGAATTCACGCCGCACCTCTTTCATGAGTGTCCGCAACCCGTCGACGTTTATTTCGCTTTTCCTCTGCATCGACTGGACGCTCAACCGCCACAAATTGCGATTCGCTCGTTTGGCGAGGGTGCGAAGGTCAGCCCCCCAATGTGCATCTCTTTCAGTTCCATCGATCTCATCGCTGATAACAACGAGCACATCTTCTGATCTCTCCCAAGCCAGACACTCGCCCACTCTCGAGCAAATCCCATTTACATCAGCGCCCATCTCCACTCCGCTGAACAGCACATGCCGAACTGCTTGCCCGGCAGGCGAGAAGACTTGTCGCACCAGATTGCGAATCTGCTGACGGGCAAACGCCTCCTCGCTCCATTCCGATGTCTGGGTCGGGACCTTCTCGGGAAGCGCCTGGTCCTTGGCTGCAGGCCTCACGAGTCCCGCGATGCCGAACGCACCTGTACTCAGCACTCCAGCTCTCATGAGAGGATCCTCCCTCTCGCGCTCCGCGGCAATGAAGCTAGCACCGGCGCATTCAAATAGGCTCGGACATCCTCAGCGTCCCGGAACGCCGGGTCGATATAATCCGCAACGAACGCGGCGCTGACCCCAGCCGCGCCAGCTCCCAGAAATCCAAGAGCAAGCACCATCGGCACTGAGACGACCGGGAGAGCCGGAACGACCGGCCATTCGGCAACCGCGACGTTTACGATTCCCCGCTCATCCAGCGCATCGTTCAGTCGGGATTCCTCCTGCTTCTTCACGTAAAGAAGATAGTTATCCAGCGCAACTTTCTCATTGCCGAGTAGGTGCTCCTGCGTGATCGCATCCGCTCCAAGTTTTCTTGCGACGTCTTGATACGCGATTGTTTGCCGGCTCGCAGCAGCCTGCCGTGCCTGCAAAGCCGAGGCTTGTACGCTGTACTTCTCCAGTTCGGATTTCGCCCACTCAAAGTGTGCATTTTGATCGGAAGTTTCGTCTCGCAGAGGGTGCAACGATTCGTGCTCAATTGCCGTTTTCGCCTGATCGATCTGATGGTCAACTTCCTGCACCAGCCGGTGCGTCGGCTCAAACTTGGTTAGAAGCTGGGTCCGCCTCAGTTGGAGATCCAGTAGGCTCGCCTTTAGCGCCTTCATTAGTTCCGGATTGTCCGCATTCCGAACTTGGGTGGTGGCCCTCTCTGGTAATTCCGTTAGAAGACTTCGCAAAGCCGCAATCCTTGTTTGCGCCTCCGCCAGATCGATCCCAGTTTGCCTTTGCCCGGCGTCGATCTCGCTTAACTTCTGTAAAGCCAGATCACGCTGCAGCCCCGCTGAAACCGACCCATTCGACTCGGAGAACCGCAACAATTCCTCCTGTGCCCGCTCCAGCTCCGCTCGTGCCTCATTCATCTGCTGCTGGAAGAAACCCGACTCTCCCGCAGGTCGGTGCACTGACGTGTGCTTCTCGACGTACGCCTTGGCAAGTGACTGCAGCACTTTCTCCGCCGACTCCGGATCGCTTGCCTTGTACCGAATCTCGATCAGGTTCGTCTTCTTCACCGGTTCTACCGTTACCTTCTTCGCCAACCGCCTGGTCGCCCGTTCAAGCCGTGCAGCCGAAACTTCCCGAAGCCGCATGAAGTGAAACCAGTCGCGCCCGCCTGCACCAGTTTCCTCAATTACCTTTCGCAACACATCCCGGTCGCGCAACAGTTCCACCTCGGAATTCAACTCCTCCTCGGTCACTGCTATCCGTGTCAGGTCCAATGGCGCATTCTCTGCCGCACTAACGGGAGCCTCCGCCCGTCCCCGCCGCACCAAAATCTTCATACTCGCTTCATAATTCGTCCCGAAAGCGGCATAGAGGAAAGAAACCGCAAGAGCAGCAATCGTCACCCATGCAAAGACCTTCCTTCTGCGAAACAACACAATTGCCAACTCGCGAACGGTTGGGACCGTGTCCGGTGTTCGCGCTCGAATAATAGATTCTGCCGGCATATTTCGAATGGATTAGAACTGCGTGGGGTTCATATAAATGCTGAGCGTGGAACGATTGAGAAAGCGTTCGATCTTCGAAATGCGATTCTGTGGAACAAACACCAGATCCCCAGAAACCAGATGCGCATCTTCTTTCAAGCTTCGCTCACCCAGCATTTTCTTCAAATCGAGCACCCGAGACTCGACAAGCTCGTCGTTGACGCGCCGGAAAAGCACAATCTGCGAATGCTTCGCTTGCGTTGTCATGCCTCCAGCAATCTCGACGGCCTCCGCCACAGTCATCTCTGAGCGCAGCTCGTACTTGCCAGGCTTTCCCACTTCTCCTCCGACGACAAAGTAGGGGCGCTCGAAATCTTTCAAGGCAACCGCTGCCTCAGGATCGTGTAAGTAGCCTCGATACGCCGTGTCCACGGCCCGACCAAATTCGTGTACGGTCAACCCCTGCGCATCGATCGCACCGGCATCTTTCAGCGTCACATAACCGTCCGGCTGAACGGTCAGTGTCTGGTTGAATTCCGGAGCCACCGTGAACGTGACTTCCACCACGTCGCTAGGTTTCAACCGGTAGAGCGGACGACGCCCTCCAAGCAAGGAGTTTCCCTGGCCATCCGCTCTCCCAGGTTTTGCGGCCGTTGACTTCTCTCCCACTCCAGCTCCGGTTAAGCGGGATTGGGAACTCTGGGTGTCCATCGCCGGACGAATCTCTTTCTCCTGCGCGAACACGACCGCACCAAGTGCAATGATTGAGATCTCCAGTATCGCCAAGCGAATCCATGAATCTGAACGTTTCATTGCGTTTGCGCCTGCGCCAACCTTTCTGGCAAGCACGCGTCTATTGGTGACACTTGCAAAGTAGCCCGACTCGGTAGCACCAACAAGACATGAGAAGTTCCGTCCACGAAAGTAGAAGTCGTTCCATGCTTGTATGGCGGGGGGCACTCACGCGAGAAATTGTCGAAAATTCACCGGCTTCGAAACTACTTCCGACAACTCTGGGGATAAATGCAATTTTCGAACGTGGGTACTTCTAGGAGAGTCTACGAAAGTGGACTTGCATTTTTGCATGTCACAACCAACGCAGTCTTTGCTTTTGTTCTATTCCCGCATTGAAACAGAGCGGGTGACTGCAATCACGTTTGCCCTCGAGAACGGCGGACGAACCGCTCATATTTCACAGGCACAATCTCCGAATCAATCGCTAATTCCGATACGTAGGATGCTCTTCCCAAAATGGAATTGACTCCTGGTTTTTCCCACGAGTTTTCTTGTAGGCACATCATCTCCTCTCTACAATTTTCGCAACCATATTTGCGGAGATTCTTTAGCAATGACTTCGTCTGACGCCACTTCGGACCCGACCCGCATCCTCATCGCCGACTCGAACCGCATGCAGTCTCAACTCCTCATTAGCGCGCTGCGACGACATCCTGAATTCGAAATTCATTCTTGTGCTATGGACACAGTCTCCATTCTTCAAGCTGTCACAGTGAGCTATCCCCGGGTAGCCTTACTTTCGCTGAGTTCGCTGGCAAACGCGTCGGAGGCCGTAATGACATTGCGACGCTTTCACCTGTCTCATCCCGAGATTCCGAAGGTCCTCCTAACGGATTCAGTCAACCGCGATCTGGTCATCAACAGCTTCCGTTCTGGCATCCGTGGCATTTTCTCCGTTAATGACGCTAACCTGCGCTCGCTTTGCAAATGTATTCTGCGGGTCGCCGACGGCCAGATCTGGGCTAACACCGAGCAACTTAACTACATCCTGGAACTCATTTCCGAAATCCCGTCGCTTCGCGTGGTCAACTCCACGGGCGATCGCATTCTGACTCCACGCGAGGAACAAGTCGTCGCCCTGGTCGCCGAGGGACTGGGCAATCGCCAAATTGCCATCGAACTCAATCTCAGCGAACACACCATCAAGAAATATCTTTTTCGCATCTTCGAGAAGCTTGGAATCTCGACGCGAGTAGAACTTGTCCTGTACGCCGTGAATAACGGAGATCCGCGTCAGGCGGAATGGCTGGCTGGCGCAACGCGAGTCGGCCCGGTCGCGTGAGAATAGGTGGAAGTGGTCTGTTTCGCGTACCTTCATGCCATTTATGGCTAACGACGAGTGATACCACCACAGCTGCATTGAAACGGATCCCGTCAGCCTGTATAACTTTGGGCAGACTGCATGCCGAACGCCACTTCGAATCAGTCACCTACGCCGAAACCACGTGGCTGGAGCCTCGTGGCCGCAGGCCTTCTCCTGCTCGCTCTCGCCCTGGTTGTCATTTACACCAGCCGCAGAGCGTTCTTTAGTCCTCTGGCGCTGGTTGTGGTTGCTTCTATTGGGCTGGCTGCCCTGCTTTTGCAATTGCGCCTTCGCAAAGATGTCGATCGCCGTGTCCACGCACCCTTGTGGCTCAACGTTTTAGGATTGATCTTTGCGATCGGTGCAGTGATCGCCGACTTCCTTCACCTGAGCGCTAGTTTCATGATGGCGGCGGCACTCGGTGCGGTCATGTGCTTCGCCGTGAGCGGCGTTGTGGTTCTAGATGCTTTCCGCAAACGGAAGATGTAACGAAATCCGGAAGGAGGACGATCGAAGCCGTAGCGGAAGCAGGCAGCCTATCTTTTAAACTCGACTGCAAGGGTACTCTCGACAGCAACGGGTTCGCCTTTCACCCGATATGGCTCGAATTTCCACCAGCGCAATGCATCCATGGCAGCTCGCGCAAGCACATCAGGACCGTTCAAAGCTCGCACGCTCCGTACCGAACCGTTCGGCCCAACGACGATAGCCACTGCGATGATGCCCTGCAGGTTTTCTTCCCGCGCCTGAGGCGGATATGCCGGCTCCACGCGATGCAGCAGGAGTTTCTGCATCACATCGGCGGGAACCCGCTCTGGAAGCTTTTCTTCGCGCAGTCCTTGGGCGGAGCGCAAACCTGACTCAATCTGATGCCAGCCCAAATTCCATCGCCAAACGAAAATTGCGCCGCCAATGATCAACATCAATAAAACCGACAGTCCAAACCGCCGCAGCCCCCGCCGTGTTTTGGCCGTATCCGGCAACGCTGGGGCTGAGGAACTGTGGACGACCGTCTCCTTTTTGTCCAATTTCGCTGCAGCCGTACCCGTCGCGGTGGTTTCGTGTCGGGGATCTCTGGCCCACTCGCGGATCAATGCCTTCTGCTCCGCAGTCATCGCCACGAACTCCAATCCGCAGCGCTTTTGGTCCTGATACCTGACAATCGCGTGCAGCTGCAGGGGCTCGGTCGTGGGAGATAGCTTGATTTCGACCTCGACGGTCTCTCCCGGAACAAGCTCACCCGAGATCACCGCCGCGATGCCTCGCTCTCCGAGATTCGTCGAGAGCCCCGGAACCGTAGTGGGCATGCCCGAGCGAACGACCGTCACGTCAACCGGCGCCTGCAATTCAAAGCGAGGCACCCGCCGCCGCGAAGGCCCTTCCCATTCGCGTTTTTGCCCAGTAGTCATGAAGGAATTCTTCTAACGCCAAGAATAGAGCAGAATTTACTAACCGGCGATTCGTGCAGCTCAAATCAATACTGAATTTGTCATTCCGACAGTTGCAGAGCGACAAAGGAGGAATCTGCTGTCGTGTATAGCGGCTTAACAGTGGCGTTCAATCACGCCGCTTCAGCTCCACAATCTCGCTGCCGCGCGCGAACAACACCACACCCGCCATTCCGATAAACAGTCCATGCTCAACGACTCCGGGCATCTCGCTCAATGTTTGTGCTAGACCGTCGGGATCGCCAATTTCCCCAAAGTGGCAATCTAAAATGTGGTTGTTCTCGTCGGTAACGTAAGGCGTGCCACCGGGATTGCTCCGCAGCATCACCTGAGCGCCCAAACGCTCGATCCGCTTCGCGACCAAAGCCTGCGCAAAACGGATCACCTCCACCGGTAGCGGAAACTTTCCCAGCTTCGCAACCTGCTTGGTGGCATCGGCCACAATTACCAGTTGCCTAGTCGCCGAAGCAATAATCTTCTCGCGCAGCAAGGCTCCGCCACCGCCTTTGATCAGCCGCAATTGCGGATCGACTTCATCCGCGCCGTCAACGGTCACTGCGATTTCCTGGCATTCGTCGAGCGTGGTCAGTGGAATCCCCAAGCTAAGAGCAAGTTCGCGCGAGCGATCGGAAGTTGGGATACCGCGAATCCGAAGTCCGTTCTTCACCTTCTCGCCAAGCAACTTAATGAAGTAGGCCGCCGTAGATCCAGTCCCGAGCCCAACAACTTGCCCGTCCTGGATGTACTTTAAGCTCGCCCTAGCCGCCGCCTCTTTTTCCTGATCGTTGCCCATCCGGCAACAATATACATGTTCCGGCCATCCCCTTGCGGAAGCCGCTATCGGGCTAGGATGACTTTCCTCAATAACAAAGCAGAGAATCCGGATGTAAAGCACCGAAACGAGATTGCAGTATCCGCGCCTGTGTGGCTGTTGAGAATTCCTATTCCCTCGAACGATCGAAATTCTGGAGATACAAAATGTCCTTGAAATTTGTAAAGGTCACTTATGGCAATCCCGAGACAGCCTCTTCATCGCGAAAGTGGTATGAAAGCGCTTTTCGACAGCCTCCTGATTTCGTGAAACGAACACTCGCAGGGAACCGTTCAAGGTACTGCTTCAATACCCCGGCACAAGCCTAGAATCCAGGCATGCAGGTTGAAACATCGTTTGAAGAGGAGGCGAGTTTCCACGGATTTCCGGTCTCGTTGGACTCCAGCCAAGAGCAGGAGGCGGAAAGTTTTCTGTTTTCTGATGAAGAGTTACCCCACGGTTTGCCGACCGACTACGACTGGATAATGCGGCCAGACTCGCAACTCGGATCAAGCCGTGCACCGGTTATGCTGGTACTCCTGTTCGTCATCGCTGTACGTGTCCTCTCGAATTCGTTCTCCAGTCTGTGGGGCCCGTCTATCCCCTCAAGGCGACGAACTTAGGCACAGTTTCGAGCACCTTAAGAGTTTGGAATATCTTGAGCGCTACCACTTCGTTGTGGCTAAGGGCGTTCTTCGGGAATCACGCATCCTCTGGCAAAAGCAACCCTACGTCCCAATACAGGGCCATTCGACAAGTTGCTAAAACCTGACGGTGGAACCGACAGCGCATCTCGTGGCGGGCAGAGTCGGCCAATGCCCAACGAAATAAACACTGAAAATAATCGGCTTACGTGAGACAGCACTCGTCGCAGAGGTTCATTAGACTTTGGTAACCTTGCATCCACAGAACTGATGTCAATAAAACCCGTTTAGGGCTGATCATGGCGGTTCTGAAGAATATCGGCAGCAAGGCTTCACCCGTTGACTTGGGTCACGGAGTTTTGGCGTACAAGCAAAACGGTCACTGGTTGTACAGGAATTTGGGAGACAAAGGTCGCAAGTTCAAACAGGCCACAGACGCCGAATTGATTTTGGAACTCGAGAAACGCGGTCTGACGGTAGTTTTCCCTCCGCACGAATGTGTTGATCGGCCGGGTCTACCCTGTCCAGCTTGCCAACGAGACTCACTCCGAGCCTTAGGCCTATTGAAGGTCTGCTGATCACCAAATCGCGTTCCCGAAACTTTCGAACCTTGGATCTTTGGAGCCTAGCCTTTCAATGCTTCATTCTTGCGAAGCTCTATCGGATGCATCACGCCACTTTCTCGATGTAGATCAAGTACCCTGCCAGCGCTAATCCAAACAGCACGGTCAGGATCGTGACCAGATCGAGGACAAATCCGGCGGGTTCGAACGTGCCCTCGTCGAGGCGATCACGAGTCTTTCGGTAACGGAATAGTCCGGCAACAACCAGCGCGACACCCAAGACAATCGAGATCGCACCCATCCAAACAGAAATCCCAGCACGATGCACTGGATGTCCTTCCAGTGAACTCAGTTGCCTCAGCGCAATCGAGAACCGTCCTATGGCGAATCCAAAAACCACGATGGCCGCCCCAGTGCGCACCCAAGCAAGAAACGTGCGCTCGTTTGCGAGATGATCGCGTGCACGATTCGGATTGGGCTGATCTGGCATGGTCCCCTTGGCCGGCCCATTCAAGCTCGATTTGGCTTGAGGGGGCAGCACCACTCGACGAGATTATTCCACAGCCTTGGCGATCAGGACGCCAGCCCCGGCAAGATTCTTGATCAGCCCCAGGGGAACGTCGTGCCGCTCGCGCAAATACTCGGGATCGTTGTATGTAACCGAAACTTTGCCGTTGCCATCTTCGGCTACCAGAGCCTTCAGCGGCAAATCGATGGCAAGGCTGGGCGCAGCTACCATCAACGGAGTTCCGGACTTGGGGCTACCAAAGACGATCAATTTCGTCACCGGCATTTTTAATCCAGCCTTCTCTGCTTCGCCGCTGTGATCGATCAGGGCAAAAATCTGCAGCCCCTTCGATACAAATGACGCTTGCAAACGCTGGACGGTTTCTTCCACCGAGTAGTGACTGGGAACGCAGATCAAACCTTTATTCACCGCCATCATTTTGTTTCCTTTCACAGGGCTTCCCGCCGAAACCGACCATGACATCCTTGCTTTAGTCTCACAGGTCCGCGATGTATTCCTTGTGATAAGTTCCAGGGTCAAGAGGGTGCAGAATGTTTTCACGCCGTATAATCCCATTCAGCAACCCGCGGCGGTCGGCATGGATCTGGATGCAAGCCACGCCTCCATGGAGCAACCGGCCACAGGATAGAGGCGGAGATAATTACAGCACGAACGGGTTTGGGCGAGGCGTTGACGCGCGTGATTAAGAATAGATCAGACTTCTACGCGCTCATGTAATCGCCGAGCACTGCGAATATCAATGGAACGTATTGCCACATTCAACTGAAGCCTGTAAGCCCTCAGGATGGCTGTTTCGATCGGCTGATGCAGTCACCGGTCGCAATTTGCGTTTGTCACAGCAGTTCTTTGCGGATGTCCTCAGCGCACTCAGCGGTTAGAGTTTTATCGCTGAGGCGATCGCAAATCTAGTCGACGTGCTCGCCCTCAGCCATGAAGCTCTGCTCGGCGGGAGGCAGACGGTCGCCCGGACGCGCCCAGAATACATACAGAGTCGGCCACAAGATCACGCTGACGAGAAGTTCGACGATCAATCCACCGACGATTACGATCGCAAACGGCCGCTGCGAGTCCGACCCAATATCGTGCGACATCGCAGCTGGAAGTAGGCCAAGTGTCGCCACCAGCATCGTCATCATGATCGGGCGAAGACGAAGCGCCGCGCCTTCTTTCGCCGCGTCCCGCACTGGCATGCCGCGGGTGCGCAGTTGGTTGATGTACTCCACCATGATCACGCCGATTTCCACGGACACACCGATCAGCGCCAGAAAACCTAGTCCCGAAGAGACACTGAAGTGCGTACCCGTCATCAGCAGACTCAAAAAACCTCCAAGCGGAGACAAAGCAACGACGGCGAGGATTAGGAACACCCATTTCCACGACTGAAATGCAGAATAGAGAATGAACGCCATCAACAGCAGCGTTACCGGGACGATGATCGCCAGCCGCCGGTTCGCCCGCTTCTGGCTTTCGTATTCGCCAGTCCAGTCGAGGTGGTACCCCTCCGGGAGTTTGACTTTCTGTCCCACTTCATCGATCGCCTGGCGCACGGTGCTGCCTAGGTCACGACCGCGCACACTGTACTTGATTGCGATGTAGCGCTGGTTCCCTTCGCGATAAATTGTCGACGCGCCATCGTCCAACGTGATCTTGCTCAACTGTCCAAGTGATACGCGCTCACCCGAAGGCGCAAGCAATCGAATGTTTGAGATGTCATCGACTGTCCCGCGATACTGTGGCTGGTATCGAACTGTCAGATCGAAGCGCTGCTCGCCGAGCAGAATCTGACTTACGGCCTTTCCGCCAACTGCAGTTTCGATCGCGTCCTGAATGTCGGCAACATTTATGCCGAAGCGGTCTGCCGCCGCGCGATCGACATTGATGTTGACGTTGGGCTGTCCGCGGACCTGGAACGTGCCTAGATCAGCTACACCGGGAACGTTGCTCATCACACCTTGAATTTGGTCGGCCTTCTCTTCCAGTGTTCTTAGATCACGTCCAAAGAGCTTTACAGCAAGTTCCCCCTTGACACCGCTGACTGCCTCCTCGACGTTATCGGAGATCGGCTGAGAAAAGTTCCAATCTACACCCGGAAACTGTTGAAGATCTTTGTCCATCGCGGAGATTAATTCATCTTTATTGCCATGAAACTGCGAACGCCACTCCTCGCGGGGCAAAAGATCGACGAAGAATTCGGTGTTGTAGAAGCCGCTGGCATCGCTACCGTCGTCAGGACGTCCAACCTGGCTTACGACCTGGGTCACTTCCGGAAAACCTGCGAGCATAAGTCGTGCGCGATTGGCCATATCGATGCTCGCGGACGGTCCGGTGCTCGGCGCAAGCGTTCCGCGCACCCAAATGGCACCCTCATCAAGATGTGGCAGGAATTCCGACCCGATAATCCCGCTCATTCCGAAGAACAGGATCAGCCCGAACCCTATCAGCCCCAACCCGAGCGTGAACTTCATGTGATCGAAGCACCAGTCAAGCGAACTGGCATAACTGCGGTTCAGCCATTCCAGAACCGGATTGCGCCACTCCTTCAGTTCGCGGCTGAAGAAGTAGTTGCATAGCACCGGGGCGATAAACAGCGCGAAGACAAGCGCACCGAGCAGAGCAAATGCCACGGTCCATGCCATCGGGGCAAACAATCGGCCTTCCACACGTTGCAACGTGAAGATTGGTAGGTACGAAACAATAATGATGATGCGCGCAAAGAAAACGGGTTTCTGGACTTCATGTGCCGCGACGGCGACGATCTCGCGAAAGGTCTTCTTGTGATCTCCAAATGAGGTGTGGCGAAGAATGTTCTCCACCATCACGACAGAGCCGTCAACTACCATGCCAAAATCGAGCGCGCCGAGCGACAACAAGTTCGCCGGAATGTGGCGCAAATCAAGCAGAATCGCGGCGAATAACAGCGAGAAGGGAATCGTGAAGGCGACGATGAGTGCGCTGCGAACGTTGCCGAGAAAGAGAAACAACACCAGCGTGACAAGCAGCACGCCGTCTGTGAGATTTCGCAAGACCGTGTGCGTCGTGTGATGCATCAACTCGCTGCGATCGAGATGGGGAACCAGTTGCACTCCGATCGGAAGTAATCCAGCTCTTCCATTCGTTCCATTCAGTTGATCGATCTTCTTGTGCAGGTCTTGTAGAGTGGTTTCGGCGACAGCACCTTTGCGCAACAGGACGATTCCTTCAACGACATCATCTTCGTTAATGATCGTTCCATCTTTCTTGCGGATGGTCTTACCCAGTTGTCCCAGCCGCACCTTGGGTGCCTGAACCACATTTCCCAGATCGCGTATGCGAACCGGCGTTCCGCCCTGCACCTTTACGACCGTTGCACCAACGTCCTCGGTGGTTTGCATCAGTCCAACGGCGCGTACGTTTAACGCTTGTTGCCCGCGCTCAATGAATCCGCCGCCGGCGTTGATGTTGTTGGCGCTCAGCGCCTGCTCTATTTGTGGCAGAGATAGTCCGTAAGAAACCAGTTTGTTGGGATCGAGTTGAACCTGATACTCGCGTGTCGGCCCCCCGAACGGGTTCACGTCGACAATATTCGGCACCGACTTCAACTGGTTCACCACAAACCAGTCGTTGAGCGCCTTAAGTTCCATCACGTCGTACTTCGGATTCGTGCTGGTCAAGGTGTAGAACATGATCTGCCCGATCGGGCTGTAATCCGGGCCAATGCCCGTGTTCACCCCCGGCGGCAGAGTCACATTCTGCAAACGATCGAGCACTTCCTGGCGCGCATTGAACGTGGTGATATCGTCGTCATAGATGATGGTAATGACCGAGAGTCCCATCAACGACACAGAGCGCAGATGCGTGAGGTGCGCGACGCCATTCAATTCCACTTCGAGCGGAACCGTGATCTGCTGCTCGACTTCTTCAGCCGCGTGCCCTGGCCATTGTGTGATCACCTGTGCGTAGGTGTCGGCGACGTCGGGATAAGCCTCGATCGGCAGATTGTGGAACGAAATTATTCCCCACACGAAAAGAACAAGCGCTCCTCCCAGCACGAGCAGCGGATTCGCCAGGGCGAAATCGATGGCCTTGCGGATCATCTATTCCCCTGCCTTCTTCTCGGCCACTTCGGTCGAGAACTCAAGCGCGTTCGTCACTACCTCATCGCCAGGCTTCACCCCGGAGCGAATCTGTTGCATACCATCAGGCGCGAGTCCGTCGGCCTGAACCGCGATCTTGCGATAACGGTTCGCCCCAATCTTCTGGAAGACCCAGTCTTTGTCGTGCAACCGCATAATCGCCGTGGCCGGAACGACAACTCGGTCGGTCAGCTTGCGCGAGTGAAATGTTGCAACAGCAAACATGCCGGCCCGCAGAGTGCCTTCCGGGTTCGGCAGCACAATGCGGACCTTGGCTGAGCGCGTAGTGGGATCGAGTACACGCGAGATATCAGTAATCTTTCCTTTGTAGACACGCTCTGGAAAGGCATTCAGGCGAATGTCGGCGGAGTCGCCGACATGAACTTCTCCCAGATCGTTCTCAAAAACGTCGCAGACGACCCAAACCTCGGATAGATTCGCAATTGTGAAGAGATTCGGAGTATTGTCAAGACTCTTGATGCCCTCCGCTCCAGCAACGTTCTGTTCGACAATCGTGCCCGACACTGGAGCTTTCAATTCGATTAGCGCTCCTGGATGATTCGGATCTGCGCCGAGAATCCGCACGCGATGATCGGCCGTGCTTAGATCAACCTTGGCCTTGTCTTCCGTGTCCTGTGCGACTTCGAGATCCTTGGTGGCAATCGCTCCGCGGTCGTAGAGCATTTGGGCGCGCTCGAGAGCCCTGCGCGACAGTTGTTCGTCCGCCTTGGCTTTTTCGTAGTCCGAGAAAGCTCCAGCCAGATCAGGACTGGAGATCACCAGCAGCGTCTGACCTTTCTCAACAGTATCGCCGAGTTTGACCCTCAAATCGACAACGCGTCCGGAGCCTAGAGAAGTTACGTGTATGGTGCGGTTCACTTCCGGAGAGACGACCCCGTTGGCCGTGACGGTCGTCGGCAATGGATGAAGTTCCGCCTTAGCCGTCTTGAACAAATCGGGTCGATCAGCTTCGAATACATCGGGGTCGAGCGTCACTGGTGGCTTGCTCGTGGCAGCGGGCGTATCTTTTGAGCAACCTAGACTAGCCGTCAGCGCGCCGATCAGAGTGGCAAGAGCTAGCCAGCGAAGCGTTAGGCAGTTCCGCGGTCGGTTGTAATTTTCAAACTCGTTTTTCATTGGATCACCTCGCGTCCTACGGCCTGATTCAGTTGGGCCGCGGCGGTGAGATACGCGCCCACGAGGTTCACGTAACTCAATTGCACGGCGCGGTATTCATTCTGGGCATTCAGGAAGTCCAGCAGGGCGGTACCGCCATGCTGATAGGAAAATTGCACCGTGTCGCGAACGCGCACGGCTTGTGCCAGATATTTCTGCTTGTAAGGTTTCAATAGGGCAATATTTGAGGCGACAGTAGCGTAAGCGCTATCTACGTCGGCGTACACTTGCGTCTCGGTGCCCTGCCGCAATTTTTCACTGCGATCGATGTCAATCTTCGTGCGAAGCTTTTCTCCTTGATTGCGGTCAAAGATACGCAGAGGAATGCTGACGCTCGCCCCAATCGTATTCAGCGCGTCCGGATTGTTAAACGATCCGTTATGCGTAAACCACACGCCGATCGTCGGATCAACCGATCCGTCCGCCTCCGCCAGTTTGTAGGTTGTGTTTGCTTGCTGGACCGTGAGTACCGCCGCTTTTAGGTCAGGGCGTGCGTCCAGCGCATCCTTCCGGTAATCATCCACCGACTGAAGGTCTTCGCCGAAATCGAATGTTCCCTCAATATCGAAGCTGTCCACTGGACGGTGATCGTCGAGTAAGGCGAGAAGATTGATCTTCGTCGTGCGCAGATTCACCAGTGCATTCTGCAGGTCGGACTCATACTGCAGGCGCTGCAAGTCAAGGCGGTCGAGATCGATTTGCGCAATATCTCCGGCCTCGTAGCGGTCGCGACTGATTTTAAGTATGTGATCGTAATAGTCGAGATTATCCTGCGTGACTTTGACGACTGCTTTTGCCTGAAGAATTCCGACGAACGCGCTCCGCAAATTGAAAAGCAAAGTGCGTTCCGAGTCGTCCGCCTGAGCCGCGCCAATCGCTGTGCCTTGCTTGGCAGCTTCGGATCGCAGACCTCGCTTGTTGCGCCGCTCGAATAAATAACTCACACCCGGCGAGACAAATGTCCCCGCAAACGGCTGCCA
>DATJWZ010000278.1:0-1494 GCA_035500795.1 Candidatus Eiseniibacteriota bacterium
GCTGGCCGTGCAGACGGCATACAACAAGCTGGAGAGGACCGACCAAATGCGGAAGGTATCTGAGGAACTAGTGGCCTTGCGCAGCGAATCCAGTCGAGTTCTGCATGAGCAACTGGTGCGGGGAGAGGCTCTCAGCTCCCAAGCTGACATGGGAACAGCCCAGGAACTCGAGGCCCGGACATTGCTTCTGCGGTCAGAGCTTGATTACAGCCAGGCGAATGACGAGATCATTCACGCGATAGGCCGGACGCCTGAATAGATGAGTGTTGACGATCAACAACCTCAATGGAGCTTCTATAAGTCCGTTTAATCCAACCTCAGCCAATTGCCGCTAAGACGAAGTTTCGAATCTTTGACGATCTCCCGAATTCCAAGTCGACAATCTGCAAGCGAGCATTGACGATCGCAGGTACGGCCGCCATGCGATGGATGTTCAACCCGCATCCACGCCTCATGTGTCTATAAGTCGACGATTGTCGTCAGGTCTTCGGCACCGGTGTCGGAACGCTGTCTCGCCTGCCACGCAACAGGTATAGCGCATTAACTTTTTCTGCTGATAACAGTCGCTGACCCTGATGCCGGACGGAATTTCCTCTTTGGAAGGTCGCGTGCTTTCTCAAAATCATGTTGGTAGGAGGATCACGGATGACGTCTTTGCGCATGCTCGAACACCCCGCTCGCCCCGCCTCAATTGCACAACGAACAAGCTGGTGTTGCAGTCTCCTGGTTGTATTTCTGATCTCGGTCACTGCTGCCGGGCATGCGCAAAACCTTAACTGGGAGGGCCAGACTGGAGCCTTTGTGACGCCTTTCGCGTACACGAGTCCTTCGCCAGCAAAAGGCTTCGGACTTCCGGCCGTAAGTTTTCACTACCTCGATGGCGGTAGTGTGCTCGGAGGTTTCTACGAAGTCTCGGGCACTGTCGGGTTCCTGAAGAGATTCGAAGCTGGATACACCCGCGCTCAGAATTCGGATGGATCCGTATCTAGTCTGAGCCCGCTGTTCAATGGTGGTTTCAACATCTTTCACGGCAAAGCCAATCTACTGGGCGAAAACGCAGGAAAGCACAACTATATTCCTGCCGTCTCTCTGGGATTCGTGGCGCGCACCAATGTGCAGCGCGTGGGCGGAGTTCTCAACAGCAACGATACGCACAACGAAGATTTCTATATCGTCGCCACGAAGACGATCTCTTACTTCAAAGTCTTGCCCATCGTCGCCAGTCTCGGCTTCAAAGCCACAAACGCCTCCGTACTGGGCATTGCGGGCAATGCCGCTAACTGGCAAGGGCGGCTTTTCGGAGCCGCTGGGTTCGTGGTTCCGGGGCCAGCAAAGAGCAAAATGGTATTCGGCTCAGAGTTTCTGCAAGAGCCTCGCCAGATAGAAGGTCTCCCGGGCGCCCGGCTGCCGACGACGTTGACCTATTTCGCGCGTGTGATCCCGCGCGGCGAACTGCCCTTGAATATCGATTTCGGCGTGGCTCAAGTGGCCAAC
>DATJWZ010000279.1:0-7061 GCA_035500795.1 Candidatus Eiseniibacteriota bacterium
GCACAGCAGATTGGGCCGCTCGCCATGAGAAAGTTCGCGCGCGAGGCGGAACTCGAGGCCGACCTGCTGGGAATGGAATATCAATTTGCGGCAGGTTACGATCCGCAGGCGTTTGTTGATGCATTGGAAAGGCTCAATAGCTGGCAAATTCAAAAGGATAAGCAGAACCTTCAGAACGCCGGAAAGGGCGGATTCTTCAGTCATCTGCCGCTCAAGCATCAGATCGTCCAGTCCTACGCCTACTATCCTCCGATTGAGGAGCGCATCGAGAGATTGCAAAAAGAGATTTCGACGATGCTCCCATGCCATGATGCCTATGTCACCGACACCAGCGAATTTGAGGAACTAAGATCTGAGTTCGTAGCGCAAGAGGTGGTTCTGCATCGAGATCACGCCCAGGACGGAGGAAGCAACGGGCCGGTATTGCGCCGGCATCCATCCTCGGATTGGCAAGATCCGTTGGCGATGCAGTCCGTCATTACGAATCCAGCTAAACCTTACACCTTCTGAAGCGGGTTCCAACAACCCAGCATTACCAAAGTCGAAGAAGCGCCTTTCTCTTCAGTCACTTGTTACTGCCCCCTAATTGAATTTCACTGTCGGGAGCACTGATCTAGAAACAGGCAAAAGTGCGCCTGATCCGGGCGACCGATCGCGTCGATTCGGAGGAGAGTGCCAATTCATTTTCGGAGGAGCAGTAGAGATGCGCAAATTTTTTGTGTTCGCTTTGTTAGTTGGCACGTTTTCATTGGCCGCGATCGCGCAGGAGGCGCAAAATGCGCCGAAAGCAGAACTCTTTGGCGGCTTTCAGTACACCCATTTTAATGGTGGCCCGAATGCAAGCGGTTGGGACACCGGCCTGACCGGAGATATCAACAACTGGTTTGGCATTTCCGCAGACTTCAGCGGTACCTACGGTTCGCAAAATGGCGTGAGTCTTCACAACTACACGTACACTTTCGGTCCCGTGGTTTCGTTGCGTGAAAATCGCACCTTCACACCGTGGGCGCACTTCCTGGCCGGCGGCAATCATGCTACTACCGGCTTCGCTGGCGTCTCCGGCTCGGATAGCGGGTTCGCGATGATGTTTGGCGGAGGGTTGGACATTACTGCCGGCCAGCATCTCGCAGTGCGCGGGATTCAGGTTGACTGGCTCTCCATCCACTCGGATGGAATCAGCAACAGCAAGAATATGCGCATCGTGAGCGGTCTTCTGCTCCGCTACTAGGCTTGCGGTTCGTACTGATCGGGGTTGAACGAGAGTTCAACCCTGATTTTTTTGGGCCAGAGTTGGGTGGAGGGTTGCGGATTCCTCCACGACAACCAACCCGAACCCGAGTGAAGGAATCTAAGGAGCGCTCGGAGGTGCGCCATGTTCGTCTTCACCTCGCCTCAACTCCATCCTTTTGTCTGCCTGGTCCGGTTCCTGGTTCGAGCAATGGCTTCCATCTCCCTGCTAGTGGGATTTACGCTGGCCCAGGATGTTGTTCCAAGGTTCGTGCTTGCCGTGAATATGGCAGGAGAAAACGTTAGTATCTTCCGTGTGCAGCCACTTACCGGACAGCTGATGCCCGTACCAAATTCCCCGTTTACGGTTCCAGAGATTGCTCCGTGGGGTATCGCTGTTTCTCCCACCGGCAAATTCGTCTATGTTGGCACCGTCTATTCAGGGATTTGCGTCTTCGCCCTGGATCAGCAAACAGGAGCGCTCACTTTAATCGCGGATTACGCAATTCCGGGTGGAGCTCCAGAGGTCACAATCACCGCGAACGGCAAGTTCCTTTATGCGACGGCTGCCAACGGCATTCTAGAGTTTGCGGTTAATCCATGGCACGGAACCCTCCATCTGATCGACGGATCGCCTTTCGACCCCAAGGATACCTACACACAGGTAGCAGTTGATCCAACGACGACTTACGCGTTCGGACTGGTTGATAATTTGCAAAATAGATACGAGTCTTGGGTGCAACCGATGCAGATTCTGCCGACAGGCCAATTGATGGGAGCCGCGGGCGGTTACGTTTATACAGGAGTCTTCCCTGAGGACGTCAAGGTCGATGGCAGTGGGCGTTTCGTTTATGTGGCAAACTGGGGGGATAGTACGATTTCCGGCTTTTCAATCAACCCTGGATCGGGATCTCTCGTAAGCCTGCCCGGATCACCGTACTCTGGTCAGATTTTATACCCTGACTCCCTCGCTCCGATTCCTAACGGGAGAGGGGTAATTGTGGGCGGCCAAGGTGATGATTCGATGGAATCTTTGGCAATTAACCCGGATGGAAGTCTGACGCCCGTTGGATCGCTACAAGCTGTGCCCTATTACCCCAATTCAGTTGTAGTGGACCCAACAAGTGAATTTGTCTATTCAGCCAACACACTCTCGAATTCCGTTACCGCATACCGCGTGGATGCGGCCACTGGCATACTGCAGCCAATCGCGGGCGGACTCTACATCAACGGGTGGGATCCTAATCGAATTGCTGCCGTCGCCGGCACGAATGCTCCGTATTGTCCACTGAACACAATAGATCCTTCCGTTACTCTTTGCGCACCGCGAACTTCCACGGCCTCACCAATGAGGATCATTGGTGGTAGCACCGATTTCGGCAGCCCGGTGCAAGCTATGCAGATTTCTATCGACGGGGTGGCGATCTTCCAGCAGTCCGGGTGGGGCGCCATGGACATGTACGCAGTGGCGCCCGCCGGAAGTCACACTCTGTCGATTGGCGCGATCGACAATTATGGTCGCAAGTTTGAGACAGACCGCCTGATCACAGTCGCTGGATCGACGAACGCACCCTGTACCGATCGCGGAATCTCGCCCGTAGTTACTATCTGCAGCCCGATTCCTGGAGCAAGAACGGCCGATTCCATTCACGTGGTTGCTACATCAGTCGGAATTTCACCTGTAGCTTCCACGACTGTGTACCTCGACAGTAAAGAACAGTACTCTGTCTCCGGAAATACCGTCGATACATATTTAGATGTCAGCGATGGGGTGCACTGGATAAAAGTACTATCGACCGATGATACTGGGTCGAGTTGGAGCGCCAGTGAGCGCGTGATATCGCAATGAAGAGCCGCAATGGCCGCACGGGAAGGCATGGCGCTGCTCGGCCGCATCACATCGTGCAGCCGACGAGTGACACTCATCAGTACCTATCGGGTATTCAGCTCCCCATAATGTACGATGCTCGCGTTTATCCCCTCGTCCTTCAGGTGTTTTTCATGTTGACCGTATAGTCTCGCGGACGTCGCGTTTCTTCCAAAGAAAGCATCGTCGTGAAAATGGGGAGATTTATGTCCAAGCGCAATTTGTCGGCATCGGTTTTGATCATCTTTGCTTCGTTGATCTTTGGCACGTGTGCTTTCGGGCAAGGGAAGTGGGCTGTCGAGAATACGTTTCGCATCGGCGGGGAAGGTGGCTTCGACTATGCCACGCTGGACGCGCAGAGTCATCGCCTTTACATCCCCCGCGGCACGCACACCATGGTCGTCAATGCGGAGTCGGGCAAGACAATCGCTGATATTCCCGGGCAGAAACATAATCACGGTGTGGCGCTTGCTCCTGAACTTGGGCGGGGATTCATCAGTGACGGCGCCGGAGCGATTGTGATCTTCGATCTCAATACCAACACGGCATTGGGAACGGTAGCTTCCAAGGACGATACGGACGGGATCATCTACGACAAAGCCACTGGCCTGGTGTTAGCTTCTGCGGGTGATGCCGCCGTGCTGGTTACGCTGAAGGCCGATGTCGATCGTAAAACCGCTGCGATTGATCCCCCCATTGATCTCGGAGGCAAGCCCGAGTACTTAGCTGCGGATGGTGCTGGCAAGGTGTACGTCAACCTGGAAGACAAAGATCAAATCGCCGTCGTAGACCTCAAGGCCCGGAAGGTGCTCGCGCATTGGCCAGTGGCGCCTGGCGGTTCTCCCGTTGGTCTGGCCATCGATACAGAGAAGCACAGATTGTTCATCGGATGCCGCAAGCCCCAAAAGATGATCATCATGAGTACGGATGACGGGAAGGTAGTCGGCGATCTGCCAATTGCCGCCGGTGTCGATGCGACGCGATGGGATGGTCATCAGGCGTTTGCCAGTACACGCGAAGGCAAACTCAGTGTTGTCGAGGAAAAGAGTGGAAAGTTTGAGATTGTCCAGACCGTCACCACGGGAGTTGGGACTAAGACAATGGACATCGATACTGCAGAACACAAGATCTATCTCCCGACTGCGGAATTCGAAGAGGCAAAGGCAGGGACGCGCCCCGCGGCAAAGCTTGGGACTTTCATGATCGTCGTCGTAGGGCAAAAATAGAAGCCAGACTACGCTTGATGACTGAGAATCGGTTGACCGCTCAACATCACTTTCATCTCTCGCCACGGGTACGAAGCACGGGTAAGAAGATGGATAGAGACGAGATTAGAGATCGCGCTTCCAAGGTTTTCAGCCGGATCTTCACGAGACGCGGCAATGAGCTGAACTTGACCGAATCCACCACGCTCGCGGAGTTAAATGTGAACTCCGCTCAAATGATTGATATCGTCCTTAACCTCGAAGATGAGCTCGGAGTGAACATTGGCGATTCTGCTGCAGAAAACCTCTACACTGTCGGGGAGATCGTCAGCACCATCGATACGCTGCTGAATCCTTCAAAAAAATCAGCAGACTAAATCCCAGCCAGGAACTGATTCGTTCAACAACGCGGAGCGTGGCCGCTCGTTGAATGCCTAGTGTGTATTCAACTCGCCGTAATGCGCGAAGCTTGAGAGGGATATCTGCTCGCTGCCGGGCAGATAGAACCCGAACTTGCCCTGAGCGAGATTGGAACCTTGCGACGTCCAGTGATCCAGAGTGGCCCAACTCTCACCGTGCTTGATCTGGTGGACGATCTCCGTCGGGCTGACCCGGATTTGCAGAGTGCGGAAGCCCTTCTTGTCGCCTTTGTCAGGAACTTTAATCTCGTCGGCCTTTTGCCCGTTCCGAATCACAGTGCGTGAAAAGCTATTGTCGTCCAATTGAAAGAGGACATAGTTTTTCGCGTCGGTATAGTTCAACACCCATTGCAAAACATGTCCCTTGACCGGCGTTGCTGAAAAAACGAAAGTGCCGGAGGAGGGAACATCTCCATACAGGACGAAGTCTCCACCTTTGCGGGTGTAAGAATCACCCTCACGTTTCCACGCGCCCGGGTCATCCCACTTCGACATGCCGTTGGGCGCAAGGTTCAAATCCAAGGTCTTGGATTGGCCTGCAACGACTTCGACCGTCGCCCAGCGTGTGAATCTTTCGGCCGTTCGCGCAGTCAGAGTGTAGGTGCCGGGGGGAAGATTCAGCGGAACACCACTGCTCACAATTTTTAGAAGGTCACCTTTCACGATGGCCAGCGACGCGTCAGGGGGCGTAAAGGTAATTTTCAGTTCGCTGGGAGCGGCTTCCAGAGTGGCATCAGCTGCAGCCAAGGATGTGGTTCCACCCGCCACGAAGTGTTTCTTAAGTTGCCGCGGCTTGAATCGATCTTTGCGCAGTTCAACGGTATGGTCTCCAGGACTCACGGTGGACACAGAAAGCGTCCCATCTGGCTGAATGGTTCCGACCGGAGCTTGGTCGATGAGAACCGCGGCTCCGGGTGCGCCTCCCTGAATGGTCAGCGATGCCATGCGAGGCTGCGGTTGTGGTTGGGGTTGAAGGTTGAAAACGAGCCTGACCTCTTCGTCCTTGCGAATTCGGATCTTCTGCTGCGGAACATCCTGAAATCCGCTCTTGGAGACTTGCACCACGTACTCTTTGGTCGGGAGATCCGGTAATCGCAACTGGCCACCCTGCGTAAGTTGGCGTTGAAGCTTTCCGTTGATGAAGACTTTCGCATCATCTTGGCCGGCAACCACAAAGAGCGTGCCTACCTCGTGCCCGGCAACGATGGGAGCCGAATTCCTGGTTGTCTGGCTTGGGGCCGCCTGATCTTGCGGAGCGCTTGTGGCGGCGGAGATGTCGGGAGAAACAGGCGATGCCGACGCAGCATCGGGCACCGGCTGCGGAGGAGCAGTGGCTTGCGGCGCCGACGCGACCGGATTTGATGTGTCGGGTGCAGGGACCGGAGGTGTTGCAACAACAGCACTCGAAACACTTGGTGCGACCGCCGGAGTCTTGGCTTCAGGTGCTGCGTAATGCTTCCGCGTGAAAAAGAACGTTGCGGCGACCAGGATCACCGCCGCGGCGGAAATGACAATCAGTGGTGTCCTATTTGATCCTGCAGACTGCTTCGGCCGCGAAGATTTTGCTGTGACCTTCGTCGCCGCTATCGCAGGTTCAGCAACGGGAGCGACGACGGCCGGCGCCGGAGAAACATTCGCCACCGGCGGCGGGGACGCAACTTTTGCCTTCGCTGCAATCTTCGCCGGAACTTTGGCAGGCGTTACAACGCTCGGCGGCACAATATCCGTCGCTACATCCACTGGTGCGAGTTGCTTAGGAGCAAGCTGAGCTGCTGCACCATCACTCGAGACAATTCTGCTCGACGCAACGGCGATTGGAGGAACATTCTCTAGAGGAACCTGATTCGGCGGGACCGGACTGGGTGAGACCTCAATTGCCGAAGTCTGGCTCGTCGCGTCTGCCGAAGATTCTGCAGCGCTGGGCCGGGGTACGTGAAAAATCACGGTCGCGCCTTTGCTGCGTGACGACGTACCGGAACTGTCTCGCGGAATCAGTCCCAGGCGGAGGAGCAGGGCATTGGCAATCGACAGGATTTCTCCGTCGGTCCAATGCTTGGCGGCCAGCGCTTGAATGCGCGCGGCGAGTGCTTGCTTCGCAGCAGCGTCCGCTGCTTTATCAATTTCGTGCTGCATACGGCGCAGGTCGTCCAGGTCGCCCCGGCGAGCCTGGCGTCGCCGCGTTTCCTGGTCGCGCTGAATAGCATCCTGCATCTGCAGCAACTTGGCATCATGCGGATGAACGGCCAATCCCTCCGCAACCCATGCCAACGCTGCAAACAAATCCCCGGAAGACTGCAGCTTGCGCGCTTGCGCAACCCAGTCGTCCACCGAGCTGGTTTCTTT
>DATJWZ010000280.1:0-3476 GCA_035500795.1 Candidatus Eiseniibacteriota bacterium
TCCGGGTAGTACCGGTCGATCCCATCGATGACGATTGCGCCGGACATGCCATCGAGAGCTTGGCGAGCACTCTCCCCATGCGCATGAGTGTGGTACCAGTAGAGGCCTGGGGCGGCGTAAGAGGGTATCTCAACGCGGTAATTTAGTCTCTGCCCGGGAGTAGACATCATGGTTAGCACGTCATCCTGTGGCTTATCTGGCGACACATGCAAGCCGTGGAAATGCAGGTTGCTCCGATCAAGACAGGGCCCAAGAGCACACTGCTCCCTGGAGTGGACGGGCAGATTGTTTACGTACGTCACGTTAATGACGGCTCCGGGCAGAACACGTAGGGTTGGGGCGACGGTTCTACCGTCAAAAAAGAAAGCATTGTGCTCCTGATCGCCGTCATACGCGGCTGTCAGCGTCATTGGACCGCGCACTTCGGGAGGATCAGGAACAAAGGTCTCTTGAGCCACGAGTGCAGTGGCGAACACTCCCGTGATTGTGAGTCCTGCCAAAAAGAGCGCGATCGCGTTTTTGGCCGGCCCAATCACATGGAGCGAATCGATGTCGAGGTTGGGTGTCGGAACCGCAGAGAACTCGAACTGCGTAATCGTCGCCATGTCCGCCTTTCTTTGAAGCAAGCCACGCGCCAAATAAATGGTTCGTATCTGATGTGGACGCAATTACAACCTGCGGTACCGGTTTTCGCGTTTGCACTATGGAGACCACCGCGCGGCGTTGTCTCTTTGTGCCGTGAGTCAGCACGTGAGTGCGGATGCTCGAGGCGGGACTCGCTTCCGGAGTTGCGAAGTAAGATACGCAACAAAGCGGCGCCACTCTGATCGGCACAGGACGAAATAACAACACGACCTTTTTGCCAGGCAATCCACACCAACCCGCCAACTGGTGTCAACTGGTTGACAGTCCTGCCAAGGCTCAGCGCCGGTAGTTTCACTGAGCTCCCACAAAACCGGCTGGCAAGTCGATTGCTACAGAGAAGTGCGAGATCGGTGTGTATTGCCCTTGATCAGCAGTTCTAAAAGGAAAAATGGATACATGAAGCTCACGCAATCAATGATTATCTGTCTGCTGCTAACGTTAGGCTCGATCGGATTTGCACAGGACCTCGCCGCAGATGTTGGCAAGGGAGCGAAGGACGTAGGCAAAGCCGCAGAAACAGTCGGCAAAGATACCCTTCGCGGTACGGAAGATGCTGCCAAAGACGCTGCTCATGCCACCGACAAAGCAGCCAAAGTTACGGCCCGGAGCACGCAGAAGGTAGCCGAAGAGACAGGGCCGGCCGGCGAGTGTGCTGGCAGGAAATCTGGAGACGAGCTTGGAAAAGGCGCCAAAGACACCGACAAGGGCGTGGGTAAAGTTGCGAAGAAAACCGCAGACGCCCTAAAGTGAGGGGCCTTTGGTTCAGGAGACAAAGCTCTGCCGCGAGTATGCCCAAGAGGGTTGCAATCGCTTCCTCTTCTGCCAATCCGAAATATGAGTGCTATCTCGGTCATCCTTCGTCCTACCGCCGTGGTGCTGCTAATGATGCTCGGGCTTCTAGCCCACGGGAGTTCCGCTGGCCAGCGGAAGCAAAGAGATGGCAGCCTCCCTCATCGGCAGCAAGTGATCGGCTTCCTGACGAGAAGTATCGAATGGTACCGCAGTTCGTCGTTCGAACGAGAAATACCGATTCAATCGGCAGACGTCCCGCTTCGTGAAAACGCTCAGGCGGTCCGCCTGCAAATTCTCCGACTTTCTTTCGACTACGCCAAGGCGCTCGCAGTAGACCAAGCGCGGAGCTCGATTTCGCAGGATCAAGAGTCTGACGCTTCTGCTCCGGATTCATCTGAATCGGACCTGCAGCATTGGATGAAGATCGAAGCGCAATGCGACGCAGAGGCTCAAGAAGCTCGCAATGATGTCGCATCAATTCGCAGCGACGTTGAGGCGCACCGCGGAAAGGACCGAACAAAGCTTGAAGTCGCACTCTCGGAGAGTGAGAGCCATGTCGATCTCGTTCAAGCGAAGTGTCAAAGTTACGGAAACTTGCTGGATTTCGTCCGTACCATGAACGCTAGCAATCCGCAGAAGGAGGACTTAGTCTCGATTATCGATGCGCTCTCGCGAACAGTTCCAGAACTGGGGACTGCCGTTGGAGCGACACCGCCGTCACAAGGTGGATTCAGCTCCGTGGTCCCTCCCGCAACGGGCTCCAGTATCCCCAACCTCATTTTTGAAGTTGTATTGTCCCGCCGAAGACTTCGCACACTCGACCGAGCAGATCGAACAACCGACGGACTGGCGCAGGCCTCACAAGATCTCAGGAATCCACTCGCAGAATATCTCTATTCCGCCTTGCAAAGTGCTAACCTCGCCAGCGGTGACCTGCAACGCAGCGACATTGAAGACTTGCGCAAGCAGCAAGTGCTCCTCGATCACCTCTCCTCCGAGGTGAGTGCTCTTGCTCCCGCTATAGTCGCCTTGGACAAGCAAAAGATCCTGTTCGGGATCTACATGTCGGATCTCGCAAGTTGGCGCACTTTGGTTGTGAGCCAGTACAACGCAGCTTGGAAGAACCTCATCATCCACCTCGTCGCAATTGGGGGCGTGGTCGTTCTGTTAGTCGTACTTACTGGAGCACTGCGCCGGGCCACTGTTCGCTACGTCCACGACGAGAACCGCCGTCTCAGCGTCTTGATTGCTGAGCGGATTCTGCTATGGGTGTGCATATTCCTCATCATAGTTTTTAGTCTTGCTTCCAACCTGGGCTCGTTGGCAACATTTCTGGGACTCATTACTGCCGGCCTGGCTGTCGCGCTGCAAAATGTGATACTCGCAGTGTTGGGTTACACCGTCTTAGTCGGCAAGCTGGGACTTCGTTTAGGCGACCAGGTACAGGTATCCGGGGTCACCGGGAAAGTCGTTGAGTTTGGTCTTCTGCAATTTCAAGTAAGAGAAGTAGACGCGCAAGGACAGCCCACGGGCAGACTCGGATCCTTTTCCAACTCCTTCATCTTCGTCTCGCCGGCCACAGGCATCTTCAAACTCGGGATCGAAAAGAGGAACACAAATTCCTCCGACGAGCCTTCCTCGGTTGACCCTCACGACATTTTGAGCGATCCAAGGGCGGCTAAGGCCTGATTGTGAGATTGATCCGGATCGAGGGTAGAGAAAAGAAAGCTTGGAAACAGACGACGCATTCAGCTCCAAATATTCACATTGCTGCCGCCGATGGAGGTTGCTCTGGCGGCGTGAAATCTTCGAACGATGCAGCGCGTCGCAATGGCCGTTCGATACCAAGCCTCTTCAGCCGGTACATCAGCGTTGTCCGCTTCAGACCCAGCCTTTCGGCTGCACCTTTTGGTCCTCCAATTCTCCAACCGGTCGCTTGCAGCGTACAGAGTATCAGTGCGCGCTCGGATTCTCGGATCGTCATTTGCTCGGGAGGCTCTGGGTTTCTGGACATCTCCCCGATTGAAGGCGGGGAGGGA
>DATJWZ010000281.1:0-3844 GCA_035500795.1 Candidatus Eiseniibacteriota bacterium
GTTCGACGACATAAAAAAGCTGATCGACACAGGAAAAGAAAAGGGATATCTCACGTATGACCAGGTCAATGACCTCATACCGCATGACGTGCACAGTCCCGAAGACCTTGACGATCTGCTGACCACCATTGGTACGCAAGGCATCGATGTTCTGGAAGGACCGAAGTTGCCTTCGCAGGGACTCGATAAAAAAGGATTCGAAGATCTCGAAGAAGGCGAGGACGTTGAGCTTGATCTGACGCCCGGCGCTCTCGAAAAAACCAACGACCCCGTCCGCATGTATCTGCGCGAGATGGGAACCGTCCCGCTGCTCACGCGTGAAGGCGAAGTTGAAATCGCCAAGCGCATCGAGCGCGGGCAAATCCGCGTCCTGAAGGCGCTCTCGCGTTCGCCTATCGTGATTCGCGAGCTGCTAAACCTCGGCGAGGATCTCAAGAAAAACGTCCGCTCGATCAAGGAAGTGGTCACCTTCGACGAAGAAGAGATCACCGACGAGATCCTGCAGAACCGCCTCAACGACTTCACCGACAAAATCGACGACATGGCCAAGCTCTACAAAAAGGCCGGCGTCCTCGAAGAGAAGTACAAGGAAGTTTCGCAGAAGAAGAATCCGCGCGATCACCGCCGCGCCCGCCGCAAGCTGGCTCGCGCGATCATTGCCACCTCCATCGCCGTCCGCAAGCTCGGATTCACCAACGCCGAGCGCAAGCGCCTCATCGAGCGTCTCAACAAGACGGTCGACGGCATGCGCTCGCTCGATCGCCAGGCCACGAACCTCGAGCGCAAGGCTGACGCCACCCGCAGCGAGGAACAAAAAAAAGAATACCGCCGGCAGTCGCGCGCGATTCGCGGCGAAGTTGAAAAGCTCGAACTCGAAGTTGGCGTGTTGTTCCAGGAGCTCAAGCGCACACAGCGCGAGATCATCCAGGGCGACATGGATGCCGAGCAGGCGAAGCGGGAACTCATCGAAGCTAACCTGCGTCTCGTCGTTTCGATCGCGAAGAAATATACGAACCGCGGTCTACAATTCCTCGACCTGATTCAGGAAGGCAATATCGGATTGATGAAGGCCGTGGACAAATTCGAATACCGCCGTGGCTACAAGTTCTCCACGTACGCCACGTGGTGGATTCGCCAGGCCATCACCCGTGCCATCGCCGACCAGGCCCGTACCATCCGTATTCCGGTGCACATGATCGAAACGATCAACAAGCTGATCCGCACCTCGCGTCAGCTGGTGCAGGAACTCGGACGGGAGCCTACGTCGGAGGAGATCGCCAAGCGCATGGACATTCCCGTCGCAAAAGTGCGCAAGGTGCTCAAGATCGCGCAGGAGCCGATCTCGCTGGAAACTCCGATCGGCGAAGAAGAAGACTCGCATCTCGGAGACTTCATCGAAGACCGCGCAGTCGTTTCTCCGGCGGAAGCGGTGATCAACGTGAACCTGAAGGACCAGACAGGACAGGTTCTGCGCACGCTGACTCCGCGCGAAGAAAAAGTCATCAAGATGCGCTTTGGCCTCGAAGACGGCAGCGAGCACACGCTCGAAGAAGTCGGACAATCGTTCGCGGTCACACGCGAGCGTATCCGGCAGATCGAAGCGAAGGCGCTGCGGAAACTCCGTCATCCATCGCGTTCGCGGAAGCTGCGGGCGTTCATGGATGGAGTCAGGGACTAGCAGAAAACGATCAACAAATGGATGCCCCACTTCTGGCCGCTTTTGCCAGAGGTGGGGATGTTGAACTCATCCGAAGCGTTCCGCTTAATCTTCACCTCCCACCAACTCCAATCATTCACCTTCACGATTCCACTCTCACCGCACGCGTAGAAGTTAAAACTGCTCCACTTCCAATCCTCGGGACGGACAACCAACCCTCGAGTCACGGGGTTTTGATGCATGTAGTGAAGCTTCTCAGCGATCTTCGGCTCGCTATAGACATTGAAGTCGTAAAACCTTTTCATCCAGAAATGCCGGCCAGGGTGCCCCACTTCTGGCCGATTTTGCCAGAGGTGGGGATTTTCGGACAAAACCCTCTTCGTAAAACCAAGCTTGATCGCACAGATCGCGCTTGAAACATTGCCGATCCAAGGTTCGGACACGAGTACGTGCACATGTTCCGGCATCACGACATACCCGGCAACCACGAAACGATACCGGTTCCGCATCTGTTCGAGAACCTTAAGTAGAAGATCGCGACGATCGGCTGAGTCGAGCAAAGCAAGCCGATCGCGGCAACTCCACGTAACGAAGTGCAGTGCCCCGGTCTCGCAGAATCGTTTCAGACCCCAAGGCATGCCGACAGAATAGAAATCGCGCAAGCCGTTTGTCTGTGATTCTGTCTCGTCCGAAGCAGCTTTTCCCAATTTGGAAAAGCCCCACCTCTGGCAAACCCGGCCAGAAGTGGGGCACCCCGCGCCGCCCCATCATTACCTCGGTCACAGGAATCGTAGCTACTCCCCCGCTACCATGAACCCGTGATCCGCATCCCGTGGAAAATTCAGCTCGCCCTGGTCGCCTGTGCGTACGCGGGCGTACTGGCAATCGCCGCAGTCCTGATTGTTTGGCGCTACTGGCAATACGTCAATCATCCTGCGGACGTCGCCGCTTCCGGCGGAATGTGGGCGGGCGGCGACCTGATGCTCGAATTTTTCATCTGCGGCATGCTGCTGGCGGTGACCTTCGTTCTCGTGCTGGCGATCTACTCGCACGAAACGGCTTACACGAACTACTCCAAAATCATGCTCGCGCTCAGCGCGAGTGCGCCGGTATCGGTCGTTCTAATGGCGGTCCCCGCCATAGGCCAAGGCAACTCTCTTCTTGGATGGGCCTGCATGTTCCGCGCCTTCGCCTCGCCGGTGGTATTGGTGGGACTGGTGATGAACCGCATGTTCGCGCGCTTTGCGCAGGCCAAGCGGATGACGAACTACGCTTTGCTGATTGAGGGGTTAACTCTCTTTTTCATGGCTCTGATGCTGTTCCTGCCGGTCCACTTTAAACGAGCATAATGAAGTTCCAGATGGGAAGGAGCACGATCGCGCAATTCTCGAACCCATCGCGGCCGGACACAGCCACACCTCCGCCGCCGAGCTCCACAGGCGAACGTGCAACGTCACCCAGGCACTCGCAAAGATGCGCGCCCGCTACACCGCACCAACGAATGAAGCGCTGATCGCAATCGCGGTGCGTCTCGGGTGGATCGCCCTCACCATCGACTGTCCGGATCGTGTGACCAGCGCACTAGACACTGCACGGCCGCGCGTGTAAGGTGTCCACCAATTAGAAGGGGCGAGCTGGAAAGGAGTCCTTCTGTGCGGGAAGAGACTCAGTCGCGTTATGAATTCTGTGTCTATTGCAAGCAGCCGATCACGGAAAACCAGCGCCCGTTCAAGCGCCTCGCTGATGGCACGGCCGCTCACCTGAAGTGCTACCTCGATCACATGGACGAAGAAGAGAACGAACCCCGACGCTGACCGCGCCCAGGCTACCGGGATTTTGAGTGTAATGGCCTGATTTCAACACTCGTCCAGTCAGGGTGTGATTTTGAAAACTACCCCGCAACCATTCGGGCTTTGAACGGGACAGTCTAGGTCGCCGCCGTTTGCGGTCGCCCCGTACAAGTTGCCAGCCGAGTCCATCGTCAGGCCAGTCTGGGGGAATTTCCCGTCAGCCTCACCAGTAAAGTTGTAGATAACCGTCTCGTGCCCACTTGCGTCCAATTTGTAAGCCACGCCGCAACCAGCGCCATTACAATTTTGAGAAGTTCCCCCGAACACTGTCGTGCCATAAATATTGCCCATACTATCGAAGGTAACAGGCCCATCGCTGGGCGACTCCCCATCCTTG
>DATJWZ010000282.1:0-1712 GCA_035500795.1 Candidatus Eiseniibacteriota bacterium
AAAAGATGAAAGAAACTAACACAGAAGATGAAGATGAAGACGACACATTTATTACCGATGCGAACAAGCGCTGTGTCTAATTCTACACTTACAGAGACTGCATGAAAAACTACTTGTATCATCTGTCACGCAGGACTGGTGCCTATGAAATCTTATATCTTCGTCTGTATGTGATATCATGTATTGTGCATGACTTAATGGAACAGGGGTGACAACACCAATGTCATCAGATATACTGATCCAGTGGAATGTATGTGGATCACTCATCAGGTGAAGGAAAACCCTGAACTTGCGAGAATGGTTGCAGAGTTCATCGCTGCATTTATGGCTAAAGAAAATGATGTGCGAGACGCTGCTCTTATCTAGATTACCAATCGAGTGAAGGAAAGGCATGTTGCAGAACCATGCTTTACCTAGCAGAAAGAGGCAAAAGAGAAGGCTGAATGTGAGAGAGATCAAGCAATTAGAAGTCGAGATACTCTTTTAGAAAAGCTAGACTTCCTGGCTGCCTGTGTTGAGTAGTTGGAGCGGAGTGCAAGAGCAGCACATGACCCCTGACGACTCCAGTAGCTCCTGGAGCCACTCCAACAATTCTTTAGGGTAGGGTTATAAGGAATCAAATAGCCATCATGTAGGAATAAATCTTCAGCCTTGTTGACTTGCCTTATTCGTGAATCCAAAAGTTCCATGCTGTCCTTGCATCGCTCCACTTTTTTTTCAACAACGACCTGGAGTGAACACACGAACCTAGCACACTTAGCACGTCAGTTGCCACGTCCGCATTCCGGACTCGCGAAACCAAAACACACGAAAACAAGCACACGCACACGCACACGAAAACAGGCACACGCACACGCACACGAAAACAAGTACACACGCACCCAACACGGAACCCCAACGCGACTGCATCGTCGTGGCGAACGAACCCTGCACACGTCGAACCCAGGACCCCGAAAGCCTCCTCGAACTAGCGCCGGACGGTCGAACCTCACGAACCCAAACGTCTTCCTGCACGGCATCCGCCCCCCGAACTCCTCCACCCGTCATGATGGTCCCAGCATTGAAAAAGGCAAAACCTCCACCCTTCTCAGGAGAGGACACGTCCCTCGCCATCGTCAATGCCTGGATCTTCAAAATTCGTGCACACGTCAGGGCATCCACGGATGAAGAAGAAAAGGTGGAAACCGCGGCGTCCTTCCTTATCGGCACGGCCGAACTCTGGTTCATGGCAAAATACGCGTCGGCCGCCCAGCTCCCCACTTTCGATGAATTCATCCAGGCGTTCAAGGCACGCTTCACCCGCGCGGATGACGCTCGTCAGCTTCGTCTCTCCATCGAGAGCATGACACAGGGCTCCCGTTCCGTTCTTGAATACCATGCTGAATTCCAGACTGTTATTTCCCAGATTGGCGAAGACGTTGTTAACATGGACTGGGCCCGCCTCCACTTCGAACGAGGGCTCACGGCGAGTATCCGGCGACACATCGCAATTAATGGACATCCCACTGATTCCCTCGATGATCTCGCGACGCTTGGTCAACGTGTATTCGATGGCAATCGACAGCTTGCCAAGGAAAACCCGCGCACGCAGAGACGCCCCGCCGCAGCCCAAATCCAAGGCTCTCTGCGCCCCATGACTCCCCGCGCATCCACCCCATGGCTTGACCACTTGTGGCTCTTGACTTCGCGAATGCCTCACGGATTACTCCCCA
>DATJWZ010000283.1:0-27193 GCA_035500795.1 Candidatus Eiseniibacteriota bacterium
TTGAAGTGCAATGAATTCAAGGTATGGCAATGGCTCGCATAACTGAAGGAGTCCGTTTTCGAGAAATCCCAAGTTTTGAAGTTGTTGCCGGGTACGGGGATGGACAGGAAAAATGATTCTCAGCCTCTTGCTCAAATCGGATAAAGCAACGAGGAGATTCCGGAGCCAAGAAAGGTCGTCGACATTGGAAGGGCGATGCAGCGTAACCAGCGCGTAGGGTAATGAAATGCGGGTGTCGAAGTGAGTCTCAGCCTTTGGGAGAAGACGAACCAGGCTGTCGATCATCACATTACCGACGAAGTGGATCTTCGAGGGAAGGATGCCTTCGCGCCGCAGATTTTCATCAGCGTCGTCGGATGGCGTGAACAGGAGGTCGGAGATTTGATCGGTAAGCAGGCGATTGATTTCCTCGGGCATGGTGCGGTCGCTGGAGCGCAGACCCGCTTCCACATGCGCGAGGGCCACGCGCAATTTCGAGGATACGAGCGCCGCGGCCAAAGTGGAATTTACGTCGCCGTAAACGACGACCAGGTCGGGCTTGCGTTCGAGCAAAACTGGCTCCAGCGCCGCCATCACTGCGGCGGTTTGCTGCGCATGCGTGCCGGAACCCACTCCGAGATTGCAATCAGGCTGTGGCATGTCCAGCTCCGAGAAGAAGACCTCAGACATGACACGATCATAGTGCTGCCCAGTGTGAACAAGAGTCTGGAGAACCCCGGGATAGACGGCGAGTGCGCGAAGGACCGGAGCTGCTTTCATGAAGTTAGGGCGAGCACCGACGACGTGGAGAACGTGCATGGAGTTGGAATAGAGATTCTAGTGGGGACAGTGCCTAGTGGCTAGTGGTCAATGGGCGAACCGCGCTATCCGGCTTGGGCGGTGACGAAGCTGGGGTGCTGTTCCGGAATGGCGATTAGTTCTGGAGAGTGAGCGAGGGTGCGGTCGAGAGCGTCGGCAAGGGTAGTCGGAAAAGAAGCTGCCAAGAGATTCACGTCAAGTTGCAGGTCACGGGAAGAGTAGATGCGATGCAACGTCAGCCTGCCACGATTGCGATTGGACGAAGTAATCAGATCGAGGGCGATCTTCCACGAGGCACGAGGATCGAGTTTCACCTGACTGGGCTTCGTCCAGCAGAAGAAGACAGAATTGCGATGCGACGAGGAAATATCGGCGAGATCGCCCTTCGATTCGCCAGGAAACAGGTTCAGCTGAAGTTCGAATCCGTCGAAATCATTACTACCGAAAGCGGCCAGGAGTATGCGGCGCACCTGCTCGTAATCGCGGGCGACTTTCAATTCCTCAACAGCGCGGCGGATTGCGAGATTATTCACGAATATCTGCGGCTGATCGAGCGTGCGTTGGGCAACGCGGGCGATTTCCCCGAACTCGAGATACCCGAGGTGCTGCACTCCGATCCAGATTCCGATACCCATCACGGCGAGAACGAGGCCGAGAGAACTTCCGGTAGGCCAGAGCAGGAAGAGGCTCAGCATCGCAAAGATTGCGGATACTCCATAAAGAAGAATGACGACCTGACGGTGCGTCATGCCGTGCTGCAGGAGTTTGTGATGGATATGCTCACGATCAGCGGTGAAAACCGGACGCCCACTGATAAGCCGGCGGATGATGGAAAGCACAGTTTCAAGGATCGGTAGTCCGAACGAGACGATCGGGATGGCGACGGCAACGATAGTGGGAGCTTTCTGGGCTCCATACAGCGCGAGCGCACTTAGTAAGAATCCGATGAAGAGACTGCCGGAATCACCAAGGAAGATAGTTGCAGGATTGAAGTTGAACCGAAGGAATCCCAGGATCGACCCAGCTAGCGCGATCGTCATAACTTCAACGAGTAACGGTCCGTTTAACAAGGCGACCACAAAAACAACCATTGTGGAAAACAGCGCGGATCCGGCGGCAAGGCCATCGAGACCATCGATGAGGTTGAACGCGTTGGTGATGGCCAGGACCCAGATAACGGTGAATAACCAACCGACGATCGACGGCAATGCCCGATCCCCGAAGAGAACGGGGACGTTAACGATACGCAAACCACCCGCGTACAGCATGGAAGCGGCGATCGCTTCCACGACAAACTTGAAGTAGGGACCGACGCTCTTGAGATCGTCATAGACTCCGAGTAGGAAGACGAGAGCGGCTGGACCGAGTATGGTCAGCATTGGCTTCAGGAGCGGTTGGCTGTGCAACTGAGCGCGGCTCGAAGCCCAGAATGCTGCAATACCCATGCAGCAAGTGAAACTGAGAAAGATCGCGACTCCACCCAGCCGAGGCAAGGGGGTGGAGTGCATGTGGCGCTCCTGACTAGGGACAGTCACCCATCCACGAGACGTGGCGAGATCCCGCACGTAACGGGTCAAGACAAATGCAGCAAACAATCCCGAAAGAAATAGGCCCAGACTAATACCGGTCAACTATGCCCCTCCACAACACTGAGAGACCAGCGCACAGTCCGCATATCTGCCGCAAGTATCGCAGCGAACGACTCGCTGTTAATAGTGAGACAGCTGATACCTCTTCAAATTTTTCGGAAGTTAACTGACTGTAGCAGCGGAGAATTGTGAGTTTCAATCAGCTGCGCAGAAAAAGTTGTGGAAAACCAAGATACTTATTGATGAATTTAGCTGAAGAGAGACGGTGCTGTGCTAAACTTCTCAACAACTTCCAGCACAAATAGTCTAAGAGGTTTTTGGATGAAGTCCGGTGCCTTGGGTTTTATTCGCTGCCGAAGTCTACTCCCTATTTTTGCTATATTTTCCCTGATCATCAGTGGCAGAGTTCTAGCCCAACAACCGGCCAGTCAGGAGCAGTCTGCTCCACAAGCCCCACTTCCAGCGGCACAGCCGATCTCACAGGCAGCGGCGAGCGCATCTGGAGCGGTCGCAAACGCGCCAAAACAGGAGGAAGCGAACAAGGAAACCTCCGATTGGGCGACGATGCTGAAGTTGGGGGTCGGCGATCTGCTCGAAGTGGCCGTATACAACGTTCCCGAGTTGAGCACGAAGGTGCGAGTGAGTAATGCCGGAGACATTTACCTTCCGTTAATTGATTACGTGCACGTGGAAGGGCTTACGCAAGAAGAGGCGCAGAGTCTGATTGCGAAGCGACTCGAGGACGGTGGATTTGTGCGGAGTCCACACGTAACGATTTTCATCGACGAGGCGAATTCACAGGGAGTCACGATTCTCGGGGAAGTGGGCAAACCCGGGATTTACCCGGAAGTTGGCGACCATCATCTCTATTCCATCATTTCCCAGGCTGGCGGCTTCACACAAACGGCAGCGCGCAAGGTATCAATTCTAAGACGGAATCAACCTCAGGCAATTCATGTGGACTTACCCCGGAACCTGGCGGACGATGTTTCTGCAAACATAGAGATCCAGCCGGGAGACACGCTCACCGTGCCTCGGGCGCCCATTATTTATGTAGTGGGAGACGTTGGACGACCCAGTGGATTGCTGGTCGACAACGGAAGTCTGACGGTCTTGCAGGCGCTGGCCTTAGCGGGGGGCACCAATAAAACCGCAAAATTAGGTGGGGCGAAGCTGCTTCGCAAAGGCCCGAATGGGATGACAGAAACAAAAATTGAAATCAAGAAAATGCTGGAAGCAAAGATACCAGACATGCCTCTCCAGGGGGACGACATCTTGTTCGTTCCTGTAAGCGGCGGGAAAGTCTTGGCCAGCAGGACATTTGAAACGGCCATGGCTGCCGCCACCGCCGTTACCGTGTACTCAGTGCATCCATAACGCGGTGCACTTTCCGAGCCCTAAGGGGCAGCTTTCCTTAGTACGTCTTCCAGGATATCAATATATTTTTCAGCTGTTCGGGCCCGGGAGAACTTGTTGACGATGTACTCTCTTCCCTTCTCTCCAAATGTTCTGGCTGCAGCAGGATTTTCTGCCACGTAGTTGATTGCTCGCACGAGCGCTTCAGGGTTTTCAGGTTCAATCGCCAGGCCTGCCCCCGCGTCTTCGAGAATCTGGCGGGCTTGGCCGTCCACGCCGAGGATCACCGGACGAGCACATGACATAAACTCCAACATTTTGGATGGAATTACGGTCTTGAATACATCCGTCTTCTTCAGGAGCACAAGACAGACGTCTGAGGCGAGAATAAACGCCGGAATTCGCTCGCGCGGTTGCTGGTCGAGCATTCGGACGTTCGTCAGGTGCCGGGCACGAACCGCCGCCTTGATGCGTTCCTTTTCTGCCCCTTCTCCAACGAGAAGGAACAGAAAATTCGGATTGAATAGGAGCGCTTGGGCAGCATCGAGCAAAGTTTCGAGACCGTGAGCGTTGCCCATCGTGCCGATGTAGCTGGCAATGAACTTTCCTTCGGCTCCAATATCTCTGCGAATACTTTGATCAGGCGCTACGGCAGGAGAGAAGGTCTCCGTCTCTACGCCGTTTTCGACGACCGCAATTTTCTCCGGCGGGACGTCCCAATGTTCGATCAGCCTATCCTTGAATGCCGGCGTGACAACAACAACGCGGTCGGAACGGTCATAGAGCAGGCGGGCGATTCTAGTGAGCATCCGATGAAGAATTGATTGTTCATCGCTTACGCCTACGGCAGTTAGGGATTCCGGCCAAAGATCGCGGACTTCAAAAACGAAAGGAACTTTTCGTGTCGAACCAAGCCACAGGCCGGATAGCCCGACCAGCAGTTGTGGGGAAGTTGCGATAACGACATCAGGCCGAGGGGTGGTTAAACCTCGAAGGGCCGCCGATACACAGAAGGACACATAGTTACGGATTCGCTCGTGAGCCTTGCGGTTGGGGAGGGCCCATAGCCAGGTGCGAAGCACGTCCACGTCGCCGAACTTCTCGCTGTAAACAAGGTGCCGCAAACGTCTGCGCCACTCCGGGGGCACCACGCCCGTTGGGTGATTTGGGAATCCAGTGAGTACAGAAACTTGATGTCCCGTGCGCGACCAGTGATGAGCAAGTTCCGCTGCGCGCGCTGCGGGCGCGCCCATTTCCGGCGGGAAATACTGGGACACGTAAAGAATTTTCACGTGAAGCTAAAAGTTATCGCAAAGCTAGCGGTAGAAAGCAACAGGCATGCAACCAAGCTGTGAATTTCTGAGAGCGAGTAACGAATCCTAATCAGTAGTAGCAGAGCTTAAATGCCGCTTTGGAGAGTACTGCGCGGGTGCGGTTCGCCCGGCTGCGGGTGTAGGTTTCCCAGCGATCTGCGACTCGAGCGAATTCCTGTTCATTCGTAAGGCGACACATGATCCGCAACTGCACGATGTGTAGCCCGTGATAAAAAGTGCTCGCCACCATCGGCAGTTTCGTTCCGGATTGTTCGTAGGTCGACCAGAAGCCGAGATCGTAACGGCCGAGATTGTGGAGAAGCGTTTTGACTCCACGGTTGAATAGTTCGACTGCCGACTGCTCTCTTGTCGCAAGCGCGAAATCATAGACCCCCCAGAGTGCCCAGATGAATCCGTTCAGGATGTGCGTGGGTGGAGAGACGATGTATTCCTCGAACCAGAGATCTCCCGATTCGTCCGTGAACGCCACCCCTCCTTCAACGACCGACGTTTGGAAACTCAAGAAGGCTCGGCGTGCGGCGTCTAGATATTTCGGATTATCGGATTCCTTGTAAGCACGGACCAGGACTGATATTCCCTGACCTTGTGCCAATGCTGAGTACCAGGGAGCGCGGAGGGTGTCGCGGTATTCCCAGTTAAAGTGATGATTCCAGACGGCAAGTCCCTGTGGGTTCTGCTCCATGTTGGAGCAGAGCCAGCCCGCGACTCGGAAGAATTTTTCTTTCCGGCTTGGGTCATTGGTGCGGCGCCACAAGTTGTAATTCCCCAAGCCGTATTGAGCGACAGCGATGGGGTTGTATTGCAGGCCGATGTGGCCGTGATAGTCGAGTAGCGGAATGCCGTTCGCGTCGTAGGTTCCTTGATAATCCGCTTTCTCCCCGAAGAGCATGTAGTACTGGCCGAGCTCATTCGGGCTCGCATCGTGATTTTCCGTGGGTGATTCGTGCCAGAAAGTGAGATGACTATCGCCGCCGAGTACATAGGCGCTGAAGATGCGTCGGTAATAGCGGAGTGGGGGCAAGGATCGGAGTTTAAGGTAGCGACCGTTCTTACACAGTGATGTTGTCGCGGCAAGATGCCGCGACTACAACCGGCGCGTCGCCGGCGCTACGATTTTCATATTACGTTACGGCATAGATCGAAGTGACTGCGTCTTTTGATTCGATCGCCACGGTGGTTAACGCAAGACAAGAAGTTTCATTGTTTCCGTCCGGGAAGAATGCGTTGCCGTACTGGAATAACCCCATCGGCCATGGATCTTTTTTCCAACCTAAAAGGGGCCGCCACGGCTCATGCTTGTCGACATTCGCTCCGTAGATACGCACCGAAAGATCGCGATTCACCTTACTGGGCTCGACCATGGTAGAGAAGAAGACGTGGCCTCCGACTCGGCATCCGTAAATCGAGGAGCTGCTGATCGAGGCTACCCGGGATACCACTGCGTTTCGGTCAAGGAGATTGATAAAGTTCGCTTCCAGAGGAGTGTCGGAGGAGAAATACAGGCCATTCTCAGTGGGAACAGCGGCCACAGCGCGGGCCTGCTGATTGCCTTTTAGCACCACGTCAATTTGCTTCATGTCACAGGAGGCGCGGAGGACTCGGCATTCATCGCCGTAGTCGCCGGTCAGGATCCAGAGGCAGTCTTGCCAAGGATCGTGAACAATATTGTGTACGTGGCGAATGGCGCCTACGGGGAAGGTGTAGGCCACATGCCATGTGCGTCCCTGATCGCTGGAAGCGTAGATGTAGACTTCCTCTCGAGAAGCATTGTCGAAGTACTCTCCAAAATAAATTGTGCCGTTTGGAGCCGCGGTGATATGAAGCGGTCGCGTGCCACGTGTAATCGTATGCGTTTGTCGAAATTCTGTTGATTGCGGATCAAGCGTAACGATTGCGCCGGGCACTGCGGCAACGAGAGCGCCCGATGACAAGACAGAGAGCGCATGGAAGCCATCGCGAAAAAGACGGGCGGTTAGGCGGTTCTTTACTGACAAGCTGCGTTTCCAGTTCGGATGAAAGCTTGCCACGTGCTCCCATGCAATTGCCTCTTTGAGGAGTTGAACGCGAGCATGGAGGAGTTCGTATCCGCTTGATGCGTAAAGCCAGTCACCGGACCAGGCGAGAACGCGAAAATCAGGAATGCTGGCCAGCGGAATCAAAGCTGAATCTGTGTCGTGCATTTGCGGGCGCTGACCATCTTATTGGCATCGACAAGAAGGGGCAATCAACAGAAAAGTTCGAGTGTTGCGAAATGCTACACGTGAAGTCGCATTGAATAGTCGGCTTCACTTTGCACTGAAGCAGTCGCGCGTACGATTAGGTTGTTTTCACTGGCGCCATCGAAATGATTCCATGCGGGACCTGACGCATAAATTCACGAGTGGAGCTGTTCAACCGGAAGGAAGGAGAAGAGTTTTCGGCAACGCCTGCCGAAATCTCGGCAGCGGATCCGCCAAGAGTGAAGAACTCCGGATGCAAAAACTGTAGTACAGAAGCAGCGCCATTTGGCACATCAAGTGCACAGGAAACAAACTGTCCGCCCATTACCTCGTCACAAAGATAAGAAGGCTGAGATCATGCTAAGCCGATGTGCCAACGATGAGTGCTGCAAGCCATTTCTGAAACTCCGAGAGGGCAAGCTGTTCCTGGTGGAAACCGAACGAATAACAAAGCCAGGTACATCTTCTCCACCCTTCGTTCGCGCGCGGAAGCAGCAAAGAATCGTCGAACACTATTGGTTGTGCGATGAGTGTGCCGCACAATGGACGCTAATATATGACCGCGAACGGGGCGTGGCATTGGCACCGCTGCGCCGGCCGACAAACTCGGTGGCTGCCGCTGCGCGATGCGGAATTGCCTAGCGGTATCCGTCGTAGCCGTCCTTCTTCCACACTTTCCAATCCTCCTGCACCGCGCTGAGCATCTCCTCGCTTGCAGTGTGCAACCATCTTCCCTTCTGTTTCCCAAGGTGGCGCAGAATCGTTTTGGCGGTAGATCGGGCTCCGAGGTGGATGTTGGCAGTTTCCCATCCCATGGCATGAAGCAAACGCATCTCTATACCTTGAGCCTTAATTTGACTCAACTCGATGCGCGAGCAGTGTGGACTTAGGCGACGGACGATCCAGCGTCCGCGCAATTGCACGAACGGATCTGGGCAGCGAACGGAATGACTGAGAATGGCTTGGTACAGGATTTCCGACGGGCCATCTTGTTGTTCCGCCCAGTGACATGCAGATGAGGCTAATGCTTTTCCCTCTCGGGCGATTTTGGCGCCGCACCAAGCCGCGATGGCCACGTAACGTTCATGGCCGAGGCTGCCAAGTCCCGCAACTCGGTGGACTATGCGATAGTCGAGATCGTGTGCAGGCATGAGATGTTCGATCGCTTCGATTGCACTGACTGGGGCTCTTCCCTTGAGAGTGTGAAGGGCATCCATCTTTTTCCAGAAGACGACCGGGTCGCGGAGTTCTCCCTCGGCCACGTTGCGCAGCCATACATGGTTCTCGCCGAGGAGGAAGGGCTTGCCTCCCTGCCGAAGACTGGTTTGGTAACCATCGAGAATCGCATCGCAGATGTCTTTTCTGTCCAGGGGCAGATGACCTGCCTCAGCGGCGAGGTGAGCACTGACCGCCAGGCGGACGAGATCGTTGGCATAGGCAAGGAAATAGGCTTCGTCGAAGTCGTTAACTCCCCAGACGAGGCGCCCTTCGATGTCGCGCCATGTCCCGAAATTCTCGACGTGTAGATCGCCGACGGCCAGAACATGCGGAGCCTTAGCCAATTCCGGACAAACCTCAGGCCAAACCTGCGCCCAACGGTAGTACGTGGCTCGGAAAAAGCGAAACGCGTCAGATTTCATGGCGACGTGCTTGAGGTGCAGGTCCTTCTTCACAATGCGAATCCGGCGGCCGAGCCATTCTTCAAAGCGGCGGGTTGCTTTGACGACGTTCATAGCGGGAAACAATAGAGGCGAGACGGACGGAAGTCAAAATCCGCGTCCAGGCGCAGCGTCTTATGTGACGCAAAATCGTAGAGAGATGGATTTGCCCAGGCAAGTAACCTCAAGGCACGCCGAGGATCTGAATTCCGAGCTGAGGAGAATGTTCAGGGTGCGCGTGTGACGCGTGCCCGCGACAGGCGTGAGATGCCGACACTAAAAAAATCGCCGGGCAGCGAAGAGGGCTGATTGACCTACGGTCCGATACCCGGCGACTGCTACGAAGCGATCCCGGTGTTCGGCTACTTTCCATAGAAAGCTGCGTTTTTTTCGATGAACTCCTTTTTGTCTTCCGGAACGTCTTCGAGCGCGTGAATCGAGTCGGACGTGCAGGCCGGGACGCAAGCACCGCAATCGATGCAGCCCTCAGGATCGACGTACATCTGGGTCGCGGCTTCGAATCCGGGCTCGTCCTGCTTGGGGTGGATGCAATCGGTTGGGCAGACCTCAACACAGAGGGAATCTTTGATACAGGTATCAGTAATTACATAAGCCATGATGAATCAGTCTCCTGAATGAGCTTTCTGGCTTGCTCAGGAAAGAGTCTACGGGCGAGATTGATTCGGAGGCGGTGATTCGGATCACATCGAAACGTGCGCAGCATAAACGGGTGAGCGGAGTTTCCGAGCGAGAAAATGAAGTGGGGCTCAAGTCGCGAAAAGAGCATGACAGAAATCACGGCGAACTGTGACTCCGGTCACAGAAATAGTGGGTGTATAGGACTTAAATAAGCACAATTGAACTAGGCCTTCTAGTCATAGGATCGCCCGGCTGCACCCACAGAACCCCACAAGCCGTTACCCCAGACGGCGGCAGCCGGGCGCTTAGAAGGCTCAAGTAGCCCTTCTTTTCCGGCTTATCGATTCTGGGAGTGGTGTCTCTACCTGAACACGCTGTCTCTTCACACCCACACTCAACATCATCCAGATCCCTGGTAAACCCCTTCGTTTCAATGTGATTGAGTGTGGCCTTTCTTCTGCCCTTTGTTAGATCGCTTGCTGATGCAACGGGGGCGATGATGAACCGAGATACTTGCAGAGTCCTGAATCAAATCCCGAGAACACTCCTTACGGCCGCCGTGCTGGTGTTATACGCGGTTTCCCTCCGGGCACAAGATGCGACCCCAGGCAATGACGACTCAGAAGAAGACGACGGTGGGCGTGTGGTGTTGGTCAGCCTTGTGGACCGGCAGCTTGCTGTTATTCAGGACGGTGAGGTCAGCGCGACGTTTTCGGTTGCTGTTGGCGCCGATGTTACGCCTAGCCCGACCGGGGAATTCAGGGTGGTGAATCGCGTCCAGAATCCAACTTACTACCATCCTGGAATCGTAATTCCCACGGGTAAAGACAATCCACTCGGAACGCGCTGGCTGGGACTTTCACAAAAGGGATATGGCATTCACGGCACGAATGCGCCGAAGTCGATCGGGCATGCGGCTTCGCACGGGTGCATCCGTCTGCGTAACAGCGACATTGAGAAGCTGTTCGCTTTGGTAAATGTCGGCGACACGGTGAAGATCCGAGCGGAACGTGACGATGAGACTACACGCATCTTCGGTGGAGGGACAGAGGACACCCTCGTGGCTGCAGCACCGACGACGGTTCTGGCAGGACAGTAACGAAATCCTCAGGAAAGCAAATTCGATATGCGGGAGGTACTTATGCAGATGGCGATCACATTCATTGCAGTAGTTGGAGGAATGGTTTTCTCGTTAGCGGTGGCTCTGCTGGCGGAAGAACTGATATTCGGACAAGTCTTCCGGATCTTCTTTGCGCCACGCAAGTTGGCTGCGCAGACGGTAGCGATGCATGAGGAGCAGAAGCGTTGAGTTCGCACTGAAGAACTCGAGAGGAGAACGACCATGTTGGCGTTGAGGTACTTGCTGATGTGCGGTGGCCTCGGGATGATTCTCGTGGCTGTAGGCATTCTGGGTTATGACCTGTATCAAGCGTGGCTATACCGAAGCGCGCTGGCGGCACCAGGTGTTACGCGGATTCCTGCGGAGCCCGAGTGGCGATGGCGCACTTCGTTGGCGTTGGGATTTCTAGCATGGGGGCCGATTCTGCTGGCATTCAGCATTGTTGTCGTGCCAAGCGGAATGGCCGGAGTGCGCGTTAGCCAGATGAGTGGAACGGAAGCCGGAACGCTCTATCCGGGAGTTCACTTTGTCGAACCGCTGATCGAAGACGTGGTGCTATATGACATCCGCGATGAGGTATTTACGACCGGCGGGTCGGAAGATGGCAAAGACACTGCTGTTAAAGTCGGCTCAAAGCCGCAACTGCTCGATGTCCAGGCGAAAGAAGGATTGACTCTGGGTTTGGCGGTCACAGTTCGGTATCGACTCGATCCCAAACATCTGGATTACGTCCAAGCTAATCTGCCACATCCGGTCGAGAAGGAAATTGTCCCTCCAATCGTGGCCAGCGTATGGCGAGAGTTGATTCCACGCTACACGGTGCGGGACGTGTTTTCCGCGAAGAGAGAGGAAGTTCGGCAGCGTGCTTCAGAGATGATCACGCAAAAGTTGGCGGCGGATGGGATTGTGGTGAAGGAAGTGATGCTCCGGGACATCCAACTGCCGGAGGAATATGCGAAAGGACTCGAGACACTTCTGTTGAAAGAGCAAGAAAACGACCGTATGGGCGTGGAGACAGAACTCAAGCAGAAGCAGGTGAAGATCGCCGAGCTTGAAGCGGAAGCAAACAAGGTCCAGCAGGTGAAGCAGGCGGAGGGTGAAGCGCAGGTGCATGTCTTGCAGGCGAAGGGCGAGGCCGACGCAATGCAGTACACGCTGCCTTTGAAGGAAAAACAGATTCAGCAAAGCAAGCTGGAAGCTGAGGCGCGCAAAGAGGCGACCATCCAGAATGCGGAGGCTGCAGCACAGGCCAAAGTGATCGACAGCAAGGCAGAGACTGAGAGGCGAAAGCTGCTGGCGGATGCGGAGGCTGACCGAATTCGTGTAACAGCGGCGGCGGATGCGGAACGGATGCGAAGCGAGGCGGCAATCCTGAAACAGAATCCGCTGCTGATCAACAAGATCGTTGCGGAGCGGTTGTCGGACAAGCTGCAGATCATGATGGTGCCGGCAGACGGGAAATTCTTCTTTGCCAACGATGTGCTCCGAAGCATGAATATGGCGAACCAGGCTGGGCAAGCAGAACAGCCACAAGAGGAACAGCGATAGTCCGCGGAGCTGCGGGAGTCGATACCTCACTTCTGGCGGACTCAGCGAGAAGTGGGGTGCCCATAGTTTCGAGATTTCATGCGGTGTCCAAACAGTACAGAGGGGCGAGACGGACTCATGCTAAGGCCGGTTTATAATCTGGATATTCCCTACAAGATTTTCAGAACGGCAAAGTTCGGCGCCTCTCTTCTCATGCGCCGGCTTTGTTTTGGGCTTTTTCTCGCGCCTGTAGTGCTGTCGTTCCCGGCGTTCGCCGCTGACTGGAGTGTGCCTGAGCAAGAACTGGCGCGAAAGATTGTCGCCGTCACGGGACCGGGTACGGCCGCACTCACATTCGAGAACCGATCTTCTCTCGGGCGTCGCGACAGCGACATCGTGCAAAACGGCCTGCGTTCGGCACTCGAGCAGGTTGGCATTCGCTTTGTGAAACCAGAGCAGTCAGGCGCGTCGATCACCATCTCGCTGTCGGAAAATCTATCTTCCTACGTGTGGGTCGCGGAAATTCATCAGAGCGCGGGGGAGTCAGCGGTTACGATGGTTTCGGCCCCACGGTCGGCAAGTTTCACGGCAGCACGCGATTCCATGCCGATCAAGTTGAACAAGAGTCTGCTTTGGACACAGAGTGATCGCATTCTCGACGTGGCCATTCTCGAAGAAGGCGCAATGCCGACTCGAATTGCAGTGCTAAGTGCGGAGAACATCTCATTGTATCGATGGGTCGGGAGCAAATGGCAGAGCGAAACGGTCTTCACGATTGCACACACCAAGCCATGGCCGCTGGATTTGCGCGGCCGGCTCGTACTTACAAAGGATCGACTGCTTGATGTATATCTTCCAGGCTTGCTGTGTCACACCAACGCGGGGAGTTCATTGGCGTTGAGCTGCCGGGAGGGTGATGATCCTTGGCCGATCAGTCAGGAGTGGATGTTCTCCTCAACCTCGACATTTCCGACTCCATCGGCGTCGGGGATTACGGTTTTCAATCTCTCGGCATTTTTTGCGTCGACGCGCAACTTCTTCACCGGCGTCGTGACCCCTACGATTGGGAAGTTGAGTACCGTGCCCAGATTTTATTCTGCGGCCTTTGTGCCACGAGAAAGATATGCTCTCTGGCTCTTCACGGCAGCGGACGGGAAGGTACATCTGGTGGACGGCATGAGCGATCAGTCTTCCCTGCTGGATTGGGGCAGCGACATCGCGACATTGAAAACGTCATGCGGTTCGGGATGGCAGGTGTTGGCGACCAGCACCTCGCGCGATGGAGACTCTGTGCGTGCATACGAATTTCCCGACCGTGATCCAGTTGCGGTGAGTCCAGCAGTTGAGTTTAGCGGTGCAGTATCGGCTTTGTGGACGGCGTCGCGGGGAGATTCGGCGATCGCAGTTGTGAGCAATCGCGAGACGGGCACCTATGAAGCGTATCGTGTGGCAGTGGCTTGTAGTCAGTAGTGTGCTGCTCGGGACATGGGCACGGGCCGAGGTCCGCCCGCGCTATGGCGGGACACTGCACGTGACCACGCGTGCCGCCCCCACATCTTTGGATCCCGTCCAACTCGCTGGGACTTCGGATTCGTTCGCTGGTCGCGGGCTCGTCTCTCTGCTATTCGACACATTGGTGAGAATGGATGATGCCGGGCGAGTGCAACCTGCACTGGCCGAGTCGTGGCAGAGTAGCCGTGGAAATCAGCGATGGGAGTTTCGGCTGCGACAAGGCGTGAAATTTCAGGATGGAACTATATTCACGGGTGAGATCGCAGCGGCTTCTCTGCGGGTGGCTAACCCCGCGTGGAAAGTAACGGCTGATGGCAATACGGTGGCGATTGATGTTGAAGCTTCTGACTCGCACTTGCTCGCGGAATTGGCTTTGCCGCGAAACGCGATTGCCAAACGCAACCAGCAGATCGTCGGAACCGGTCCATTTGGGGTTGCCCAGTGGCAACCAGGAAAATCCGTAGCCCTGACGGCAAATGAAGAGTGCTGGCGCGGACGCCCATTTCTCGATTCGATTGAAATCGAGATGGGACAAAGCTACCGTGACCAGATGAATGCATTCGATTTGCGCAAGACCGACCTGGTGGAGTTAGCGCCGGAGCAGCTCCACCATATGACGCAGGGAGGGCAAGTACTAACAAGCGCCTCGCGAATGGAACTGGTGGCGCTCGTTTTTTCAAAGGATCCTTTATCAACGGAAGAGCGAGAGCTGCGTCTAGGGTTAGGCTTGAGTATCGAGCGAGGCTCCATTCGCAACGTGATCCTGCAAGGAACAGGAGCACCTACGGGAAGTCTGCTTCCGAGTTCAATTTCTGGATATGGGTTTGTATTTCCGACCGCTGCGGATTTGCAGAAGGCACGGCAGCTTCGGAATGAGGTACGAACTGCGTTCAACTGGACAATCGGGTATGACGCGAATGATCCAGTGTCGCGGGTTCTAGCAGAGAGAATCGCACTGAATGCGCAAGATGCAGGGCTATCGTTGCGTCCAACGAACTCCGGCGACGTTGATTTGCGGCTGGCCCGGATCCCGATAGCGGCGGGCGATCCGTGGGTCGCGCTCAATGAGTTATTTGCGAGAATAGGTCTGCCTCCGCTCAAGAACAAAGGTCTGTCGGTGGAAGATTTATATGCTGAAGAGCAAACTGCAATCGCAAGGGGCCGGGTGATTCCTCTTTTTCATTTGCCGGTTGCCTATGCCTCAAGTCCCGCAGTGAACGATTGCGATGTGCGGCTCGACGGCTCGCTGAACCTGGGACGCGCGTGGCTGGAGACATTGCGGCCATGACATTCCGGCGCAAGCTGCTAACCGTGTTTGCACTGACTGTATTCTTGTCGGTCGCGGGTGTGGCGCTGCTTGTGCAATATTTAACCCGCAGTGCGTTCGAGAAAACCGAGAACGACAGGACGGGAGCACTGGTTGGGCAGTTTCAGAAAGAATTCACGCGCCGTGGCGAAGACGTGGCTCGCCGGGTTCAATCGATTGCCTCGTCCGATGCCGTTACGCGAATGGCCACAATCGTAAATGGCAGTCCAACCGACACATCCGAATACTTCGATCTCGCGCGTTCACTAGCCGAGAACCACCAACTGGATTTCCTGGAATTCCTCGATTCGAATGGAACAATCATTTCGTCGGCGCAATCGCCGGCGAAGTTTGGATATAGCGACAATTCGTTTGACGCTGCGTCGATCAACCAGGGACCGTTTCTGAAACTGGAAGAACTGCAAGATGGGCCAGTTTTAGGCCTTTTCGCAGCGAAAATGGTAGGCGCAGGAGATCATCCTGTCTTTGTGGTAGGCGGTAGAAGAATGGACAAGGAGTTCTTGTCGGCGCTGGACCTTCCACCGGACATGCGCGTGCTCTTGTACCAGAACCGGGGTGATCGCTTTTCTGCAGACCTGCTGATGAGCGCGGGGTCGGCGAACTCGGATCAGCCTCATCCAGCAGAAAAGATCGCCCCGCTTATCGACGCCGTCAGAAAACACGACCAAGAAATCAACGGAATCGTAAAGTGGACATCTGATCAAGCCGACGATGAGCTTTTTCATGCGATTCCGCTCCGTGGAACGGGGAAAGGTCATCCACTGCTCGCGGTACTGCTGGTCGGGAACTCTCGTCGTTCATACGTTGGTTTGAAGCGGCGAATCCTGGATTCTGCGCTGCTGGTGGGCGGAGGCGGGATTGTGCTGGCGATCCTGCTGAGCAGTTGGGCGGCGGCACGCGTCACGCGACCCATTGAACAGTTGGCTAGTGCGGCGCAGGAAGTCGCGGCTGGGGATTGGAATGCACGGGTTGAAGTTCCGACTGGAGGAGACGAGGTCGCGCAATTGGCGGAGTCCTTCAATCAGATGACCGCTGAGTTGTTGGGACAGAAGGAACGTCTCATGCAGGCGGAGCGGGTAGCGGCATGGCGCGAGCTGGCGAGACGGTTGGCGCATGAACTGAAGAATCCGTTATTCCCACTTCAGCTTACTGTCGAGAATTTGCTGCGGGCGCGGGAGTTGAGTCCGAAGGATTTCGACGAGATTTTCCAGGAGAGTTCCCGGACGTTATTGACCGAGATTTCAAATTTGAAAGGCATAATCGCGCGATTCAGCGAGTTTTCGAAGATGCCGCTGCCGGAATGGCAGCGCCTCAAAGTGAATGATGCCGTGGCCGGTGTGGCACAACTGTTCCAAGCCCAACTTCAATCCCCGGGCGGACCGGCAATTTCATGCAAGTTGGAGATGGACGAACGGACCGGCGTCATTGCGGCTGATCCGGAACTACTGCATCGGGCCCTCTCAAACCTCGTGCTGAATGCGATGGACGCAATGCCGGACGGAGGAGAAATCACTCTGCGAACGCAGCGCCAAGGCAGCGGAGTAGCAATCGAAGTGGCGGATACGGGATCGGGCCTCACGCCTGAAGAGAGTGAGCGCATCTTCACTCCGTACTATACAAGCAAGCAGCATGGAACTGGGCTGGGTCTGGCCATTGTGCAATCCGTTGTCAGCGATCACGGCGGAAGGATCAGCGTGAAGAGTGAACCCGGCAAGGGAACTACTTTTATCATCGAGTTGCCAGACAACCTTCAAGCACTCGAGAAACGAACCGAAGGCTCAACAACGTCATTCGTTTAACAAGAATGCCACTGAAAGCACAACTCCTGATCGTTGATGACGAGGCCAACACGCTGGCGTCACTGGCGCGCGCGTTCCGGCTCGCAGGACACGAGGCGACGGTCTGTGACAACGCTGCAAAGGCTCTGGAATTGGCAAAGGCCCAGACATTCGACCTGATCCTTTCCGACGTCGTCATGCCGGGTAAAGATGGTCTCAGTCTGCTTGAGGACCTGAAAAAGCAGGGCGTATCTTCTCCCGTGGTAATGATTTCGGGTCAGGCTCATATCGAGATGGCCGTCCGCGCCACGCGTCTGGGAGCGATTGATTTTCTGGAAAAGCCAATCTCCACCGACAAACTGCTGCTCACGGTTGAGAACACGCTCAAACTCCAGAGACTGGAAGTCGAGAATCGCGCACTCAAGCAGCGACTCGGCAAGCATGAGATTGTCTGGAAAGGAGAGGCCATGCGCCGCGTTATGGCGCAACTGGAGAGGGTTGCAGCCAGTGAATCGCGAGTGTGCATCCTCGGAGAAACCGGAACAGGAAAGGAACTTGTCGCGCGAACGATTCATGAGAAGAGCGCGCGATCATCTGGGCCATTTGTGACTTTGAATTGCGCAGCGGTGCCCGCCGAGCTGATCGAGTCCGAATTGTTCGGACACGAGAAAGGATCGTTCACGGGCGCATCAGGACGGCATATTGGAAAATTCGAGCAGGCGGACCAGGGGACGATCTTTCTGGATGAGATCGGAGATATGCCACTCAACATGCAGGCCAAGCTGCTGCGCGTATTAGAAGAAGGCGAGGTTGAACGCATTGGTGGAGATAAACCGCTCTCAGTGAACGTGCGGGTGGTCGTCGCGACGCATCGGGATCTCGAGGCGCGAGTTCGAGAAGAAAAGTTCCGGCAAGACCTGTTTCACCGAATCTATGTTTTCCCCCTTGCTCTTCCTCCGCTGCACGAACGGCGCGAAGATATTCCGACATTGGTGGAGCATTTCGCGGCACAGGTATGTGCTCAAAACGGCTGGAAGCCGGTTCCCTTCACTCCGGAAGCAATGGAGATGTTGCAGTCCCACTCGTGGCCGGGCAATGTTCGCGAGTTGAGGAACATGGTTGAGCGATTGATGCTGCTTGCGACCGCGGGTCAGGTTGATCTCGCGACAGTCGAGATGGCACTCCCAAAGCCGTCTGGCAGTGTTTCGTCGAGTAGTGCGTTAAGCGGATCGGGACCTTTGGCCGACCGCGTACAAGCCTTCGAGAGAGAAGTGATTCTGGCTGAGTTGAAGCGTAGCCACAACAACATGAGTATGGCTGCGAAATCGCTTGGTCTGGAACGCAGTCACCTGTATAAAAAGGCGGAGCAACTCGGAATTGATCTGCGTGCGATCCGCCGCGAGGAAGGCAGACACGATTGACTCCGGGTCATTGCTCGGAGGCGACTTGGGCAAGAACTTCTGGATTTCCTGTCTTATCTTTCTCTTCCCTGTTTCCATTCTTGCAGTCGAAGCTCCCTCGCCGGCGAAATATGGCGTGCGCATGGAGAACGCTTGGATTCCGATGAAAGATGGAGTCCGGCTCGCCGCCACTTTATACATGCCGGGTGGCGCGGCTGCAGGCGAGAAGTTCCCCGCTCTGCTCGAGTACCTGCCGTACCGCAAAGATGACGGCACTGCCGCAGGGGACTATCCGAAGCACGCGTACTTTGCGCGCCGCGGTTATGTGAGCGTGCGCGTCGACATTCGTGGATTTGGCGCAAGTGAAGGTACTCCTCCGGAACGCGAGTACTCCGAGCAGGAGCAGCAGGATGGGGAGCAGGTCATCGCGTGGCTGGCTCATCAGCCATGGTCCAATGGGAATGTTGGAATGTTCGGAATCTCGTGGGGTGGATTTACTGCGCTTCAGATGGCGATGCGTCATGCTCCCGGACTGAAAGCAATCCTTGCAGTCCACGCTACCGGCGAGCTTTTCCATGATGACGTCCATTACATGGACGGAATGGCGCATATCGACGAGTTCGAATTGAACATGGACATGGCGCAAGGTTGGGTGGGCGCACCTGACTACTCACTGGACGAAAAGATACTAGGACCACGATTCGATTCGCCGCCATGGTCTCTGCTCTACCTGAAGCATCAGCATGATGGGCCATTCTGGAGAGATCGAGTGCGCCCCTTGAGCGAGATTACGACGCCGAGTTTTCTGATCGGCGGATTGCAAGACGGCTATCGCGATAACGTCACCGACATGCTGATGAAATCGAAGGCTCCGATCAAGGCGATTGTCGGACCATGGAATCATTCATTCCCGAATGATGCTGACTTTGGTCCGCGCGTCGAATGGCGCGATCAGGCGGTGCGGTGGTTCGATTACTGGCTAAAGGGCCGGGACACAGGAGTGGTGAAGGATCCGCCGCTGGTGATCTATATGCAGCATTGGCACCCGCCGGATCCAAATCTTGAGAGTGTACCGGGAGAATGGAGACGAGAGGATGTGTGGCCGCCCGCGAGCGCGAAGAACACCAGTTTCTATTTGCACGGCAACCACTCCCTGTCAGAAGCGGCAAGTGGAAGCGAGACTCATCAGCTCAAATATATTCCGACAGTGGGTGTGGAGGCAGGATTCTGGTGGGGCGAATTGTTGAGCGATACGCGTCCGGTGGATGCGTTCAGTCTGGTTTACGATTCGGCACCACTGCAAAACGAAGTAGCAATTTTAGGACGCCCTCGGGCTTTATTGCGGGCTTCCGCGACGGCTCCGCTTGCTGACTGGTTCGTGCGATTGTCCGACGTTGCACCTGACGGATCTGTAACTCAGATAACGGGCGCCGGTCTCAACGGCGCGCAGCGCGAATCGATGAGCGATCCGAAGGATCTGGAGCCCGGGAAGGTTTATCCGCTGGATATCGAGATGCACCTCACTTCCTGGGTCTTCCCCAAAGGTCATCGCATCCGAATTTCTATCTCAAATGCTTTGTGGCCGATGATTCTGCCCACGCCTTATGCGATGACGACATCTTTGGATCTCGGCGGAGAAAACGGCTCCCGTGTAGTCATGCCGGTTGTGCCCTTACATGGAGTGCCAGCACCGGAGTTCTCTCCACCGCAACCAACAGAAGAACGCAGTGACATAAAAAACGAGGGATTTCCCTGGCCCGGCGATTGGACTGTCGAACGCGACGAGGCGCGGCAGAAGACGACAGTGCGCTGGAAAGGCAAAGACCGATATCAATATCCGTGGGGCACACAGGATGATTTTGAAAGCTTAACGTACGACGGAGATGACGGGCATCCGGAAGCGTGCGCCGTACACGGCGAAGCCGAGAGTATTTTCTCCTTGAAAGAACGAACGCTCGTGTGGCGTGGGCACCTTCTCGTGACAACCGATCAGAGGAATTTTTATTACAGCTACACGCGTGAGTTGTTGAAGAACGGGCAAATGTACAAGACAAAGACCTGGAAGGAAACCATTCCTCGGGATCATCAGTGAACGCGGAACGGCACTTCCTTGTCCACGATAGCGCTTGAACCTTGGAAGCGATCTTCTACGTTACTCAACTCGGCTCTTGAGGTCGGCAGCCAGAAGCCGATGAAATAACTGCTCCCCAGCTTCCCGCCGAACAGACAGGCGGCCGGCACCATATGCGCGCGATTTCAGACCGCGCTGCACGTCTTCACAGATTCCCAGATCTTCATCCTGCACGCGATTGCCCACGTTCACCGATTCGGTGTTGTAGGCACGCCGCGATTCACTGACATCGCTGAAATAAAAATCGAAAATCACCTTGCAGTGATCGGCGTCTACCGGGATCACATAGTTCGTATCCATGTATCCCTCGTAGCAGTTGATCATGAGATTGGGGTATTGCCAGAAGTACCAGGCGCGATCGCCTTTCCGAGTGGCGCCGGTCGCAGCGTCTTCGTCGGAGGCAACCATGGGGCTCGACTGCAGGCAGTAACGGTCTTCGTTTTCAATGGTGTACGACTTGTAGTCCAGCACGGAACTCAATCCTTTGTGAAGATGAGGAACGTGATACCCGCCGTCGAGATAATTGTCGACGTAGACCTTCCAATTGCAGTAAATGTCGTAGCTACGACGATCGAAGTACTGCAACTTGCTGATGCCGAGCGGCGCGACTCGCTTCACCATTCCACCGAGAAACTCCTGCAGAGAAGTTGCCTTCGGATCAAGATTGATAAAGACGAAGCACTCCCATGTTTCGACACGAATGGGAAGCAATCCGTTTTGTGAGCGCTCGAAGTTTTCGACACCGTCAAACTCCGGCATCCCTTTTAGAGCTCCGTCGAGACCGTACTTCCAGCCGTGATAGGGGCATTGCAGAATCTGCGCCTGTCCGCAGGGTTGCGTGACCACGGCTGCGGCATGATGGCGGCAGACGTTAAAGAATGCACGCAGTTCGCCATCGGACCCGCGGACCACCACCACAGGTTCGCGAGCAACTCTGATGGAGATGAAATCTCCGGGATTCTTAACCTGATCTGTGCGGGCAACAAGCTGCCATGTCTTACTGAAAACATTCAGTCGTTCGAGCTCTGCGATGCGCGGATCGACGTACCAGGAGGCCGGGATCGTGAACGCTTGCTCTAAAGGGGCGCGGTCGTCATAACTGGAGAGAATCTGTTCGAGTGTCGCTTCCATGTCACGCTCTCAGGTTCGAATCGTTGAAAAACAAAGTCCTACTGAATATACCTTGAATCTCTTGAGGCTAGCGCCGCCGCGGCTTCCGCTTTGGCGTGAAATTGTGAGGAATTACCTCAACAGCAACTGTTCCAATCGCTCGCTGCAGTACCGCCAAGAATTGCTGAATTCGCGCCTCCTTCCTCTCGGCTAACTCGCCCTGCCGGCGAAACAGACCAGGATCGAGTTCTGCAGTGAGGAGAGCGTCCTGAAAACGCTCCACCATCCAGTCGATGATGGAGACCATCATCTCGACGTCAAGGTCATTGCGCAGTTCGCCGCGTTCAAGGCCGAAGCGAACGAATTCAACTGTGCCATACGGATCTTCGGTGAGGAGGAAGCGGTTGATTTCCCGCTTCAGAACCAGATCGGTTCCGTAATTGCCAAGCAGTGAGATGCGGTATGGAATCCAGTCTTCGTGAACAAGGTGCTCCGTACGCGCGAGCCAGTAACGAAGAATCTCAAAGAATCCTTGCTGCCGCACTTCAGCAGGAACGGCGAGGTAGCGAGAAAATGAGCGCACGGCGCGCTTGTACACCTCAAAGAAGAGGCCGTCTTTGCTGCCGAAGTGCTGGAAAATCGAACCCTTCGCAATGCCTAAGGCAATGGCGATGTCGCCGACACGGGCGGCATTATAGCCGTACTCGGCAAAATGCTTCGTTGCTGCTTCCACAATGCGGTTGCGTTTCGTCTCCGAGCGCGGACGTGCTTTAATCTGACGCTGGTAGAGCGGGGGTGCGACGCGGTTGCTTGCGATGCCAGGCATATACGTGACCTAAAGTCACGATAGCATAATTCAGAAGCAATCATCTTTCAACTTCATTTTTACGATGCAATACGATAGTGTTACTCGATTTCGATTGGCGTGAGTGACCAATAGTCAACAGCAATCCGGCAATCGCGTTTATGATGCGATCGTAATCGGCGCCGGCCACAACGGGCTAACCGCTGCCGCGTATCTCGCGAAGGCGGGATTGTCCACGCTCGTACTCGAACGGCGTGATATTGTCGGCGGCTGCTGCGTAACCGAGGAAATTGCGCCGGGGTGCCGCGTCTCGACCACCTCTTACATTGCGAGCATGTTGCGGCCCGAGGTTATCTCGGAGCTTCGTCTGGCAGACTATGGCCTGAGGATGATCCCGTGTGATCCCGCTATACAAGTTCCCTTCCCGGATGGACACGTCGTCCCGTGGTGGGCAGACCGCGAGAGAGCGCGGCAGGAGTTCTCGAAGATCTCGACTAAGGATGCGGCACGCTTTGTTCATGTCGACGATCAACTTAAGAAGCTTGCTCGGTACTTACAACCGTTCTTTATGGAGCCACCTCCGGAAATTGATACGAACAGTTTCAAAGGTTGGAGTGGTCTGTTTCGGATCGGCAAGCGGTTTCGCGGAATCTCGAATGCGGAGGTTTCGCAACTGGTCTCATTTCTGACCGGTAGCCTGGGTGAGTTTCTTGACCAGAATTACGAGTCCGACAAGATGAAAACCATGTTTCTGGCCAACAATGTTTATGGCAAACATGGCGGGCCTTATCAGCCGGGGACGGCCATCGGTCTTTTGTTTCATCTTCTCAGCGGGGGCGAACACGAACTGCAAGGATTTTACGGGCATGTGATGGGCGGTATGGGATCGATCACGCAGGCGCTAGCGGCGAGCGGGAGAAAGTCCGGTGTCGAGATCCGGACTGGTGCCTCAGTCGCACACATCGACGTGAGGAATGGACGCGTCCGGAGTGTTCTTCTGGAAGATGGCACCGAGCTTCGCGGTCGAATGATTCTGTCGAACGCAGACCCTAAAAGAACATTCTTGCGATTAGTCGACTCCAAAGAACTCCCCGAGGATTTCCTTTTTTCGATTCGCGGCATCAAGATGGCGGGTCCATGCGCAAAAGTGAACATGGTGCTTGCCGAGGAGCCACGATTTAGTGGAACCTCTCCGCAGGCCTCGGCGCTCGAGCGCACGTTCTACACGCTGGTTCCTTCACTTGCATTTGCAGAACGTTGCTATGACATCGCCAAATTCGGCGATATCCCCGAAGAGCTTTGGGTGGACTGTGTGGTGTCATCGAATGCAGACGCATCGCTTGCACCGGCCGGAAAACATATCTTGACCTGTTTCGTGCAGTACGTTCCATACCACTTGAGAGAAAGTAGTTGGGACGCCAAGCGCGAGCTACTTGGCGATCGGGTGGTGAAGAAAATCGCCGAATATGCCCCGAACGTTCCCGGGGCAATCATTGCGCGGCAGGTATTGACTCCTCTGGATCTGGAGCGCACCTACGGATTGACTGAGGGGAATATTTTCCACGGTGATCTTCGACTGGAACAACTCTTCTTTATGCGGCCGGTGCCGGGCTGGGCGCAGTATCGAACCCCAATCGATGGCCTGTATTTGTGCGGTGCCGGAGCACATCCCGGAGGCGGTGTAACCGGCGCACCCGGACGGAATGCCGCACACCAGGCGTTGTGCGATTGGAAAAAGGGACTACTGCGGAGCTCCACAGCATGAATACCGCAAACAGCGCTCTGCCGAAAACCGCGGACATCGTGATCTTGGGCGCTGGTGTGATGGGAACCGCCATCGCTTTCCATCTCGCGAAGCGCAAAGCGGGGAAAATCGTTCTGCTCGACAAAGACCATGTAGGGCGCGGCGGCAGCGGACGCTCGTCCGCGCTGATTCGGATGCATTATACGTATCCGCCCGAAGTGCAGCTCGCTCTTGTAAGCCTGAAGATGTTTCAGAATTGGCGAGACCTTGTGGGCGCTCCCGGTGACTTCCGCAGAACGGGATTTGTCCGCATCGTCCATCCCAATGAGATCGAGCGATTGAAGCTGAATGTGGATATGCAGCGGAAACTCGGCGCCCTCGTAGAACTGGTCGATGCGAAACAACTTCAGGAACTCGAGCCGGACTGGAAAGTGGACGATATAGAGCTCGCGGCTTACGAGCCAGATTCCGGATACGGAGATGGCGCAGGCGTCGCCGGAGATTTCCTCGACGCAGCCAGGAGTCTCGGCGCTGAGTATCTTTCGCGCACGCAGGTGACGGCATTGACAGTCACCTCCGGAAGGATCACAGGAGTGGATACCGACAGCGGACCGATTTCCGCTCCGATCGTAATTATCGCAACCGGACCGTGGACACGCACGCTCATTTCGAAGGTGGGCTTCGATCTACCGATTGAATGCGAATATCACCAGGTCGCCATTCTGCGAAATGCCCCAGAAATGAAAGGTGGTGGGTGTGCGTGCATTGACTCGGTGACGGCGACTTATTTTCGTTCGGACGCACACGACAAATTTCTTGTGGGTGATTTCTATGGAACACGCCCGGCTGATCCTGACAATTTTTCGCAACGGGCGTCGGACGACTCGTTAGCAGAAACTATCCAACGCGCGTGCGGTCGTGTTCCCAAGCTGGAAGGCGCGGAAATTATGCGGGGAGTGACAGGAGTATATGATGTCACGCCGGACTCTCGTCCTTTACTGGGCGAAATTCCGGGAATCCACGGTGGATACGTGTGCGCCGGATTTTCCGGCATGGGGTTCAAGATTTCACCCGCCATCGGGCTCGTAATGTGCGAACTTGTGCTCGACGGCATTGGGAAGACTGTTGATATCGGCGCCTTCCGTCCGGATCGCTTCACCGAAGGCAAGCCGATCAAACCGGAATTTGAATACGTGGATGATTAGATTTTTCGGGAGCAGACATGAAGAAAGGAATCCTCGAACGACTGAAAGAAGGCCCCGTCCTTGGAGACGGGGGATATCTCCTCGAGCTTGAAAAACGCGGGTGGGTGCGCGCGGGTCCGTTCACTCCGGAGGTGGCGCTCACCTATCCGAACGCATTGCGTGAATTGCATGTCGAATTTCGCGAGGCAGGCGCGGAAGTGCTTCAGGCTCTGACGTTCTATGCGAGCCGCGACAAGTTGGCGACGGTTGGACTCGAAAACCGACTCGAAGAACTGAACCGCTCGGCCGTGCGCGTGGCGAAGGAGGTCGCCGGGGATCGCTGCCTGGTCGCCGGCAACTTGAGTCTTACTTGGATGTATGAGCCCGACAGTTCTTCAGCTGCCGATCGGGTGCGCAAAACCTTCGACGAACAGCTCGCGGTTCAGGTGGACGAAGGCGTCGACTTCATCATTGGAGAGACATTCTCTTGGCTCGGCGAGGCGCTGATTGCGGTCGAGCGCGCCAAGAAGACAGGCCTGCCAGCAATGGTGACGATCTGTTTCGAGAACAAGGATGAAACAGCAGAAGGCAAAAGCGCGGCCGATGCAGCCAAGGCGTTGTTCGATGCCGGGGCCGATATCGTCGGAATGAATTGCCTGCGCCCGCCGCAGCACATTCTTGGACCAATGGAGCAGATGCGCAACGCTGTATCGGGATATCTAGCCTGTCAACCCGTAGCGTATCGAACTCCAAAAGACAAGCCCGACTTCACCAGTCTTCCGGAATTTCCGTATTCGCTGGATCCATTACAACTCACCAGGAAGGACATGGGAGACTACGCCGTGCAAGCGCGTGATTTAGGGATCAACTTTATCGGCGCTTGCTGCGGCACGGTAGCCATGCACATCCGGGAGATGGCGCGGGTTCTGAACAAGATTCCTCAGGACTCACGCATCTGGAAAAAGGGTGGAGAGAAACCGATGTCGGCCTATGAGTACTACGATCACGACAATCTGACTGTGAAATAGCAGGAAGTACAACGATGCGGGCCCAGTCCGCCCGCATCGTCTGCTCATTCAACTTAGATTGTTATCCAACTTTGCGCAGTGACGGATCCACCGCGCGCACCAGCGGCATTTCCACCAGATGCTCGGTTATGAACCAGCTCTGCAGTTCATTCACTCGCAGCACATCGCTGATCACCATGTCGTTTGTGCCGTCGTCACCCAACTCGTCGGCTTTCTTGGCAATTTCGCGACACTCTCCAATGATGAGTTGGTGAGCATCGACAAGGCGCGAGATCTGCACTGGCACCTCTTCCCTGCCGCGCGGCGGGCGCTCAATGCGCGTGGTCTCGGCGACATCGTGTGCCATAGCGATCGAGATCCCACCGAGCACCTGAATGCGCTCGGCGATCGTATCAACAACTTCGACTTGCTCCTCGAAATGCTTGTCGAACAAAAGATGCAATTGGTAGAACGTGGGCCCCGCGACTTGCCAGTGCGACTTCTTATAAAGATCGCGCAAGGTCATACTGTCGGCGAGAAGTTGATTCAACTGCTCGGTCATTTCCAGACGTACGGCTTCGTCAAGATCGAGCGGCAATGCATGTGAGACGGTGCCGTAAGGCTGGATCTCGGCGGCACGCTGATGAACCCGAGGCTGGGCATTGATCCGCGATTGCGATGTCTGTACCTCTTTCTTCGGCATAAAAACCCTCCTGAATAATTCGACGGTGTCAGCAACAGGGTTTTGATGCCGCATTTTTTGATTCGGTACCGGGATTTTTGAAATACACATTCCACCAGAACCTGCGAACGGTCAGCAGTGAATTCGGGCAGCGTCGAGGTTTGACGCACCCCGCTGTGGTTGCTATCATCAAACTGCGGGGTGGAGCAGTCTGGTAGCTCGTTGGGCTCATAACCCAAAGGTCGGTGGTTCAAATCCACCCCCCGCAACCAA
>DATJWZ010000284.1:0-2292 GCA_035500795.1 Candidatus Eiseniibacteriota bacterium
GAAGACACGGTCACAATTCACAGCAACACCATTTTGGCGGCGAAGGAAGTCTTCGCGAGCCAGTAGCCCAAGTTGTCTGAGAAGCGTTGTTACTAACGTGTCGGCGTTCTTCGTCGATACTTGACAGCGAATTTGCGCTCAGCACATAATCGCAGGCAGATTCCTCCTCCCCTGATCCGTGAACTCTCTCAAACACACCAGTTTTGACTTCAAGTCTTTTAGCCCTGAACGGTTCTTCTGCTCGAAAATAGCCGTCGTGTGCCAAGTGAAGGAGTAACGATGCGAGCCTCAGTCCTGGGAACATCAGTCTTTATTTCTGCATTCTTAGCCCTTTCGGCAGGGATCGCTTCGGCCCAGACTTTTACGAAACTCGTCGACTTCACGAGCGTCAACGGGGCCGATCCGTTTCATACTTCACTAATCCAGGGACTGGACGGCAATCTCTACGGCACAACGGCGTACGGAGGAAAGTTTTCATGTCCGCCGAATGGCGGTTGTGGGACGGTCTTCAGCCTCACGGAGGACGGAAAGATCACGCGCGACTTCAGTTTCAATGAGATTGACGGGGCCTACCCCTTCGGTGGTTTGATTCAAACCAGCAACGGTGCGATTTTCGGAACGACTTCATCTGGTGGGCTAAGGGGGCAAGGCGGTTCAATTTTCGAGTTCACTCCCTCGGGCAAACTGGTCACGATTTACAACTTCTGCTCCCAGACAGGGTGTGCAGATGGCGACGCTCCTAGCGCGTCCCTATTACACGCCCGAGACGGAAATTTTTACGGCGCTACCTGTGAGGGCGGCGCATTTGATAACGGCACAATCTTTAAGGTCAGTCCCAGTGGAGTTTTCACGAGTCTCCATAGCTTTAATGGGTTGGGTGATGGTTCTTGTCCATACGGACCTCTAATGCAAGCCACCAATGGCCAAATCTACGGCACAACAAGTGGTGGTGGAAGCACCCAATACGGCACCATTTTCTCCCTTGCGGCGAGCGGAACTGTAAAGACAGTCTACGCGTTTGCCGGTCCGCCATTTGATGGTGCATACCCTCATGGTGGCGTGGTCCAGGCTACCGATGGATCTCTCTACGGTACAACGTTACTCGGTGGTTCCTGCCCTGCGGCGCCTCAAGCGGGCTGCGGGACGATCTTCAAGATCGGCGCGGGCGGGATCTTCACATTAGCCTATAACTTCTGTGCCAATGGAAATCCTTGCTATGACGGTCAAAGCCCGGCGGATGGTCTAACGTTGGGCAGCGATGGCAACCTGTATGGAACGACTGCGTTTGGAGGTGGAGTCGCGAATGCCGGTACGATCTTCAGCATCACCCCTGATGGGGCCCTGGTTACACTTCATGCCGTGATCAGTCCGTTGCAAGAAGGCAAATTTCCATTCACCACGATGGTTCAAGCCACGAATGGCAAGTTCTACGGCACCATGGAAGAAGGCGGAGCCAAGAACAAGGGCGTTATCTTCAGCCTTGACATTGGTCTCTCTCCGTTCGTGTGTGTCGAACCATCGTTCGGGAAGGTTGGGGCGATTGTTTCCATACTCGGCAACGGGTTAACAGGCACAACGGCAGTAATCTTCAATGGGACGACCAGCGCTTTCAGAATCGTGTCAGATAACTTGATCAGTGCGACAGTACCAGCAGGAGCAACCTCCGGCAAGGTTACTGTGACAACACCGGGCGGTTCACTCGGGAGCAATTTGGCCTTTCGCGTTCTGCCCTGACATGATTCTGCGGTGGCAGGGGTTGGAAGTTCTCGAAGGCCATGCGGCAGACTTGCGTACGCTGCGTGCCTGTTTCGGATTGGTGGCAGAATCAGACGGCGCTTCCGGTGTCTTGTGCTCGCCCTTTCCATTTCCCTCCACGGCCTAGCCAGTACTGCACCGCCGAATGTACTGTTGCACCCGCATAGAAAATGGCGATAAGCGGAAGCGTCGTAGCCCACAGTGGGGAGAGGCCATAAAATCGCACCATTGGCAAAAAGCTAAGCGTCATGAGCAACCAGGCCAGTCCTCCTAATACTGATGCCCAGTGATTGAAGAACAGCCCTGTGAGGAGTACCACGGGTGGCGCGAGATACGTGACCAACAGTCCAAGCAGAGTTGCGATTAACAGCCAGAAAGAATGTCTCAATTGGTAGAACGCGTTGCGCGAGATCAAGCGCCCAATGGCGGCGAAGGTGTCGTATCTTCGGATGCTCAATGCCTCATCCGTCAATCCAAGCCAGATCGCTCCATTTCGCTTGATCAGGCGGGCCAGAGCGCAATCGTCGATGAGTTCGC
>DATJWZ010000285.1:0-4069 GCA_035500795.1 Candidatus Eiseniibacteriota bacterium
AGTTTGCCGACGTTGTGCTTACCCGTGCGCTCATGGGAGCCGAGGAGATCAAACAAAAAAGTCCGCGCAAGGCGAAAGGTCAGGTTAGCGTACGCGTGGAACAGGTGTTTCGCACGCGGAACACTGTCTATGTCCATTACACGATCGAGAACCACAGCAACCTCTTCTATCGCCTCAATACGCCACAGGCATACCAATTACAACCAGACGAATCGGCCATTCCGCTGGCGACTCTCGCGCATACTCAGTTGGACCGAGCCACTCTCGAAGAACTGGGCGATATGCAGGAGTTCGCCCTGCCTGTCGCTCACGCCGAAGCTGAACTCGACAACCTTCATCCGGGCGAAACGACACAGGGGGTGATTTCCATTCGGAAAGATCTTAAATCTCCGGCAGTCGTTCAACTGGTATTTGCCGACGGCGTGAAGGCAGCGTTCGTGCTTTAGCCATGAAGCATCAAGAACAAATCGCGATAGTCGCACGTTTGCGCAGCTTCCATGCAAAGGACCAAGCGGAACGGCTTGTAGGTGCGTTGCGGCGCTGGATCGAAGATCCCATTAAGCCTAAGACGGACAAAGGAAACCTTCGTATTAACCCCATCCTGGTTTTGCTGACAGCGATGGCCATACTAACGGGAGGAACGTTTCTGCTTTTCAGTTTGGTTCCGCTATGACTTATGCCAATGAATATCGCCTCGGACGGCGCGCCTATCATCACGACCGAGAGGAGAGTCTTGCCTTCGTCCTGTTGGTTGTTGCTGTCATCGTGCTGGCAGCCGGCTACTATATCCTCGCGACCCGATTTCATATCCGCCCCGCTCAACTCATCGAACTATCTTTGTACGCGCTGTACGGCTTAGTCTCTGTCGCTTCACTCATCTGGCATTTCGTCACTTTGCGCCGAAGACGCGAAGCCAACTGGCCTCATCCTCCTTTATTCGTCAGCCAAGCCAAAGATCGGAAGGCCATCGTAGCGGCGTACAACCAGAACTCGATCGTGCTCGGTTACAACGTCCACCGCGAGCCCTGGTTCTGGTCCGACGCGACCCGCGTGATGCAGTCGATCGTGTTCGGAGCGACCGGCTCGGGCAAGACAACTCTGCTCAAGAACATCATCACCCAGGATGTGTTCCGGGTCGTCGGTCCGCCAGGTGACCAGCACCACATCCCGATGCTGATTTTCGACGGCAAGGGCGACAAAGAGTTTCTTTCCGACCTTCTCCCTGCCATCGAGACGGCCGGCCGCATGCACCAGTTGCGAGTCCTCGATCCCTCCCGGCCCGACATTTCCTCACGTTATAACCCATTCTTTAGCGAACACGGGCTGTACCAGGAGCACGCGAATTTCATCTTCGAATCCTTCGACCTGAAGGAAGACTTCTTCCACGGTCACCAGGCCACCTATCTGAGTGATCTTGTCCGCGTGCTGGCTCACACACGTAAGCGCTTCAATATCCACGATGTGCTCGTCCTGGCGCTGGACCCCAGGGTCCTGAACGAACAGATCGCGCTGGCCCGATCCTGTCTCGATGCAGAAGTTGGAGTGAACCATCAGCGACGCTTGAATCTTGAGATGTCCGTCCGGAACCTCCAGCAATCATTTCAAGACCGGGAGCGCGTGCCCAAGATCCAGGGACTGTTGAATGAGCTGATGACGTTCCTTGAGGACGACCTTTCTTTTGTCACCGGCGCCTACGATGACCTGCTTTCTCTCGACGAAGTGATCGACAAGGAACTGATTCTTTTCGTCTCCTTGAATACCAACAAAAACTCAAAGGCCGTCACCGCCCTCGGTCGGATGTTGCTCCAGAACATGCAATTGATCATTGGCAAGCGATATGAGAATGAGCAGGAGCGTCGTCGCCAGAATCGACCCATGGTCAGCGTCATCCTCGACGAGTTCGCGCCGTTCGCTTATTCCAATTTCGCCCAGATCCTGCAAACTGCGCGCGGCACCAACACGGCGTTTCTGTTCGCGCTCCAATCGCTGCCCCAGCTATTGAAAGTGGGCCGCGGCTTCAAGGACGACGTCTCTTCGGCGCCCAATACCACCATGCTCTTGCACACCCGTGACGAGGAGACGGCGCAGTATTTTCTGAAGGCGTCAGCCCGCGTGCGCCAGAAACGACGAACCCTGACAGTCCAGCGGACCGGTGTCTTTGAAGATAAATACGAGCCCATCGGTTTCGGCAGCGAGACTGACATCAAAGAAACTCGCGCCCAGGACGAGCACATCAAGAACTTGCCGGTCGGTCAAATGGAAATCCTGATGACCGACCCACTGCAAGGAACTTTGCACTCTCATCTGCATGTGCGCGCGCCGAGGAACTACCGGTGTCCCGGGCTTGAGCCAACCATCTATCCACGGCTGTACTCCCCTTCGCATCTTGACGGGGCCAACCTTCGCTTCAAAGACTCGGATTTGGTGCGGCGTCACGGGCGCATCGGGGTCAGAAATGGGCAGCTGGCCTGGATATGAAGCGTTCACGTCGGATTACCGTGGCCGCCCTCTTGATTGCGATCTTGTCGCCTATCCTGGTCGCGCAATCCGGCCACTCCGGCTACGACCCCGCCGCAGATCAACGGTCCTCGCACCCACGGGACGGCTTTCTCGATTACACGCTCAAGCGCATCAACCCTTCAGACGCAAACTATGGTCAGTGCCTCGGTGAAGGCCGCACGATGCTGCTCGAAGAGACTGTAAGGAACGTCTACTTCTGGTCAAACATCGTTGCTTTGGGCCTCCTTGGGTGTCTATTCATCATCATTATTTATCAGCACAGGATTCAGGCCAAACGGGAGTGGACAACAGCGGAGATGGTTAGGCAACTCGAGCAGTCTCTCTCGCGCTCGCGTGCACAGGTTGAGGAGGCTACACAAAAGAATCATCGCCTAATGGAGACGTTAGCAGCGCTGAGAGAGTCGGCTTCACGATCAGCTTCGTTGCCTATCGACTCTGCCGGCTGTGCCGCTTCGTCTGCAGCGAAATCTCGCGCACCCAGCGCACAACCTGCGCCGTCAGCAACGTTGAAGACCAACTCTGCTAAGCCCACCAACGGAGGCGCCGCACGTACTACGGCGACTGCGGTGCCGGCGAGTCAAATGCGACTCTTCACGCCGGACGCGGACTTCATCATGAAACTCAATTCTTTGGAACAGCAACTCGCACACTCGCAGGAAGACAACAAGCAGCTGCGTCGCCGGATCGCCGATGGCGATCGGCGACTCGAAGCGGAACAAGAGAGAAATCGCCAGCTCAAGGGCGCGTGAATCTGTGCCGCGCGAAAACAGGAGTCAAAGAATGGCTATGGATGACAAGAAACGACCAACGCTGAGCCCAGCGCCGCACACGCCCAAGTCCGAGCCCGGCGGGGCGCCGAACGCGGAGAAGGAACTTGCCGAGGTGTGTGCCCGGTTCGCCGATCTTTGCCAGTACTTTTCGCAGCAAAGCATGGATCTACCACCGCAGATTGTCGACGAAGTTCGGCTGGTGTCAAAGCTGGAAGTCAAGGGGCGAATTGCCAAAATGAAACGCCTTAGCCAAGACCTGATGGAGTACCTCAATGATGCTGGTCCAGATTCTCAACTTCGGCAGTAACTGGTGGGCTCGCTTCGGCTCTGATCCGGCTGACCGCTACCGGTTCACCCGTCGCGCGGCATATTTCAATTCCACTGGGTTGCGGTTCGGAAAAAAGATCAGACGCCATTGGATTGTTCCCGGGTTGATTCGCTTCAACGGTTTCGGGGACTTCAATCCACAATTCCCATATCGCTCCGTCGGGGCAGTGTTTGAATGCACAGACCTGATCTTTGCCTTCGGTGGAAATCGGGTTTTGTTTCAGAGAAGAGCCGCCCATTCCGTGCTATCCGATTATTTTCTTGCCGTCTTCTCCAACGACCAATTTGGCACGCTTGACTGTCAGAGGAGCGACTGGAAAGCAGCTTCTGTTCTGCCAATCGCGGTCAGCGAATCGCGTGAGAAACAAGAAGCAATGCTGCTCATGAAACCGCTCGATTGGGTGCGGACGACGCTCGGAGTGTGGCAACTGAAGACCGGGCCAACGCCGCGG
>DATJWZ010000286.1:0-1858 GCA_035500795.1 Candidatus Eiseniibacteriota bacterium
CGGATCACGATCGAGAAGAAGCGGTCGCTTAAGCTGGTGTATTTCGTTTGGTTCATCCCATCTTCTTCTGTGTCGTTTCAACGTCATTGAGGAAGGTGGGATTTCTTTTTAGCTGCGGAAATCCAAATCTTAACCGCGAAGGACGCAAAGAAATGCGGTTCCAATTTGGGAATCGAGTGCGTTTAGGGGTATACCCCCTCCCCCCGGATCTCTGGAATCATCGAGTTAGGGGAAAACCTCGAAGTAATCTATGGGGCACAATGACTTACGGGCAAAATCTTGAGCCGTAAGGACTTAGCTCTCCGCGAGCGATTCTTGCCTCTACCGCTTTCGCTTTGGCTAGTTTGAGTTCGGTCCGTTTCGCGCTGCAAGGATTGGGATCACACTGGTGTGCGATTCGGCAATGGGTTGGGAAAATGAATCGCCGCCGTGGCCTGTCTTGAGATTGCGGACTGAAGTTCCTTGAATGCTCCCTGTCAAATTAACGTTGCACTCTTCGATATTCCCACGATCTATTTTGTATGGATCGTCAGATGGTCCTTCAGATCATCCATCAGTTTCTGAGCAAATGCCGGATCCTCTTTCATCAGATCCACGCCTTCTTTTCTGACGGGAGCCGAAGAACCCTCTGGAAGAGCTTCTCCGTAGATGATCATGAGTTCGCTGCGGCGGTCCGGCGTAGGCAAGTGGAACATGCGGATTCGGGCGACGCGACTGGGAAACTTCAATTTGCTTTCAGCTAGAAGACCGCTGACCGCCGCTCCGTCGGATGCCGGATCAGCCGTTAACTCCGATGCGAAATCGGGCCAGCTCTTCACGTCATATACAAAATTCAGACCGCCTATGTTCGTAGTGTGATCGGCGGGATAGTTGTAGGGATGTTGGTCGCTTGGCAGGCGATGTTCAAACTGCACCCAATAGAACGCTTCGATGACGTCCTTTTTCCCCGGCTTCACGAACAGGTGTATCTCCGCATCCGCCATGCCATAAAGATTCGCCTGGCGCACGCCCATATCGTGGAAAGCAATACCGAAGGTCAAATCCGCCTTCGGGAGTTCAGGCGAAACAATCGTATTGCCGCGCACTGCTCGTACATTCTGCGACAGTGCATTTGGCGCTGACAAAGCCATTGCAAGAACAACGCAGAAATTGAAAGTGATTGCTGTCCAAATTCTCATTTGATCGTTTTCCGCTCCAGATTGGCTTCTCGCCCTGTCAATTTGACGGCAAAGTTTAGTTCAGGTGAGCTTGCCATACGATGCGCCTCGCAGTGCACGAGTTCCACTCGTCCCAATAGAGTTACGCCGAAAGTGGCGACTTCAGCCGCTGCGGTTCGCCTGTGCCTTTGATATATAGAACACGAAGTGGGCCCGCAGCGGCTAAAGCCGAATCGAGCGGTGCGTCCTAGTGGCACGAGTAGAACTCGTGCCCTTCCCGATCTTACCAATTAAGCCCAGCTTCGTTTCGCAGTGCCTCTGTAATCCCTGAGGTGACAAATCGCCCTTCTGAGCGTCTCTTCCCTTGTAGTCCTAGGGGAACCCTGGGAGTTTCCCCCTTCGCGGTAGAAGGTGAATATGGATTCATCCAAGCTTGAATTCCTACGCGGCACTCTCGACGTCCTCATCCTGAAGTCACTGGCCTGGGGCCCGCAACACGGCTACGCGATCACGAACTTCATCCTCCGTCAGAGCGACGATGCTCTGCTGGTAGAAGAAGGCACGCTCTATCCCGCGTTATGGAGGCTTGAGAGCAAGGGACTGCTCTCCGCCGAATGGGGACTTTCCGAGAACAACCGCAAAGCGAAATTCTATCGGCTCACGACCGAGGGCCGCCGCAGCCTGCGGCAGGAGATCAAGAC
>DATJWZ010000287.1:0-3071 GCA_035500795.1 Candidatus Eiseniibacteriota bacterium
GCAAACTGCTTGTTCAACTCATCGAGCGGCAGCAGCACGGGAAGTATTACTACGAGCGCGACGAATGTCACTCTGACAATTTCGACGACGGCTCCGACTGCAAAATTGGAGAAACCCCTCGACCGTGGCCCACGTGTCTTCTACGCACTGCTGCTGCCAGGGCTGCTCGGAGTCGTTGTAACGATCAGCTCACGGAAACGGTCGCTCAGCATCCTTCGGATGCTTGCATTGATTGGCCTACTGAGTCTGTCCGCGCTGTGGATGGCCTCCTGCGGAGGAGGAGGTTCGAGCACACCCAAGGATCCCGGCACGCCTACGGGCAATTCCAACATCGTCGTCAATGCAACCACGGGCGGCACGAGTCCGATAACCGGATCCGTGAAATTTACCTTGACTGTTACACAGTAAGATTCTACGGAAGCTGGGAGGCGCTTCTTTTCTGGGCGCCTTTTTTCTTTGCGCGTAACTGCTCTCTTATGCGCCGGCTTTTTTGAGGATCGACTCGACCTGCGTCTGCCATGCTTCCGGCGAGGAATGCAGTGCGCGGCCGAGGAAACTGGCTCGCACCTCGCGGACCTCGGGAAGGCGTCTGGCTGCGATCGCGTAACGATGGAATTTCGGATCGGAGGCGAGTTCCTCGTCCGACAAGTAAATCGGACGCCGCCGGAAGTTCAACATCGCCAACACCGTGTTCAGCCGACGAACGCTGAAGTCGACCACGGAGGCAGCGCACGCGGAATCGGCGATCTGTGTGCTCTGTCCAGGATCGATCAAGCGAAAGAAATATGTAGCACGTCCGGAACGCGAACTCGCCTCCCACGCGACGACATTGGCCGGCGTCGAAGTGCCCGATCGTACCATTGGAAAGAAGAACCAGTAAAGCGTCTCGGGAGCAGCCGAATCGGCATCTGGAGCATTGTCTTCACCGCCTTGCGGTTCAGCCATATCAACCGGAGACGCAGTCGCATCATCGCCGCCCTCCGGGCGAATGAGTTTGAACCCCGCATAGCCCATCGTCGCCTGTGAAAGCGCAACGAGTTTGTCGTAGTACGGCTTCAAATCCTCGTCGACCGCGTTCTTAGCCAGCGTGGCCGGAATCAGCTTGTGAATCGCAGAAAGCTTCTGCAAAGGTGCGGATCGGCCTTCGCGCAGTAACCCGGCACAGGCTTGCAACTGGTCCGGATCGAGAAACGGAAACATTCCATGCAACGCCTGCGATGTTTGCGTGGCAATCGCATTCATGGCCTCGCGAAGCTTGGTAGCGAATTCCTCAGTTCGTTTTGCAAGGCGCGTGAATTTGAGCCGTTCGCTGCCCGACTGCAAGATTACTTCGTAGGTTGAGGAATCAAGCCGCAGATCGTCGACGTCGGCCAGCCGCCACTGAAAACTGCTCGAGGCATTCGGCAAAACTGCCAGATTGCTCTTGTACAGGCGAATTTCGGCAGTACCCGAGGTGCTGTGTGTCCCCGAGATTTCGAAGTTGCCGTTGAATCGAGCCACTTCGCCCATGTCCTCAAGCAGCATGCACTGGACCGCGCGCTTGCGATAGGCATCGATCAGATCGTGGACGAGGGTATCGTAGGACTTGCCGAGCTGCCGCAGAACAATTGTGCGTCCGGTGTATAGCGGCAAGCGCAATTCCCAATCGGCTGCATTAACGGCATCGAGATCGCCGAGATCACAGACGATTGGCGAGCCGTTGTCGGGCGTCAGCGTAAGGTTCTGCGCATCGAAGCTCAGACGGCACGCCCCTTGCTGCGTCGGGGCGCCGCTCTCATCAAGATATTGAAATTTTCCCTGGAAGTCGGACATGCGGTCAGGCCATCTTGTTGCCGCATTCGGGGCAGAACTTTGTACCGCCCTCGACCTTTGTCCCGCAGCGCGAGCACTCGTTCTTCGGGCGCAGCGGCTTGCCGCACTCCGGACAGAATTTCGCGCCTTGCGTTCTGGCTCCGCAAGCTGGGCAGAGTGCTGCGGCGTCGCTGGTAAGATCGACATCTTTTGTCAGATCCTGAGCCCGGACTTTGATGCGCATTTGCTCGACGGCAGCCTGGGTCTGCTCGGACGCGAGCTCGACCTCGAGATCAGGAGCGCATTCAAAACAGAGCGATCGCTTCGCGTTCCAGCAGGAACTGACGCACACCCAGTGCGTACACTTCGGACACTGCCGGAAGTTAGGTTTGGCCTCTTCCACCGCCGTGCGGAATGCCTTGTCGTGAGCCGGACCCTGAATGGCGCGTTCGATCTCATAGGCCGAGTTGCTGGCCTGCCCGAGAATTCCGCCGAAAAGGCTGCCGGCGGCTCGCAGTGCGCTGCCTGCCATCCCAGTGACGGATGACTGGAATTCGGTCATGAAGCCGTTACCGCATCGGTCGCACAGAAATTCGAACTGAAATCCCTTGTCGGTGGAGTGGTCGTTATGATTCCGCGTGAATTGGATGAGAGCCATGGGTCCTCGAACTGGTTTGGAGACTTGGAGCCGTTAGGGGAGGGGCGCCGCCAAGCAAGGGGAGATTCTAGCGGAACTGCCCAATCCCGACAAGCGAAACACGGCTTCGCTAGGGCTTTTCGGCCGCACATGTATTTCGGGCGCAATCCGACCTTCGCGACTTTGTTTTTTCGAGTGCATCTGCGAAACTGCCATTGATCGTTCAGAAGTTAGAACTGAACCGAGAACGCTCCCGCTCATGGGCAAGATCCACGTATTGTCGGAGACCGTTGCCAACCAGATCGCCGCTGGGGAGGTTGTCGAGCGTCCGGCGTCCGTTGTGAAAGAAATGCTGGAGAACTCGCTCGACGCCGGAGCGACCCGAATCAAGATCAGCGTGGAAGCGGGCGGGAAGAAGCTGATTCAAATCACCGACAACGGATGCGGCATGGTCCGGGACGATGCGATGCTGGCCTTCGAGCGGCACGCCACGTCGAAGATTAAGAAAGCAGAAGACCTGCTCAGCGTCGCAACCCTCGGATTTCGCGGCGAGGCACTCCCCTCGATTGCTTCAGTTTCACGACTCCGTATGGAGACGCGTGCTGCCGATGAGTCCGCAGGTACCGTCATTGAGATTAACGGC
>DATJWZ010000288.1:0-4487 GCA_035500795.1 Candidatus Eiseniibacteriota bacterium
CGGATGGGATTTCAGAACTACTCGCTTTCCCTTTTCATGTATTTGGTGCTGATCCTTGCGATCAGCAAGGCTTTGGGGATTGGGCTGGAATACTACGGATTCCGGCTCGAGCGCCGATTCAAACTGTCGACGCAGAGATTCGGGTCGTGGCTGTGGGATGAGATCAAAGGCTTTCTTGTCAGCGTGGTGTTGGGCGCTGTCGTAGTCGAGTTGTTGTACTTCACGATTCGGCAATGGCCGCAGAATTGGTGGCTGCTGGCCTGGGCGCTTTTCATGGTCTTGTTTGTTTTATTGGCGCAATTGGCGCCAGTAGTGCTCTTTCCTATTTTTTACAAGTTTGAACCACTGGAAGACGAAGAGTTACGGCGTCGTTTGGTGATTCTTGGCGAGCGAGCGGGAACCAGAGTGCGCGGCGTCTATCGCTGGAAGCTTTCTGAGAAGAGCAACAAAGCGAATGCGGCGCTAACCGGCTTGGGAACTACACGACGGATCATTCTGGCCGATACCCTGCTCGACAACTACACGCCTGACGAGATCGAAGCAGTTCTTGCGCATGAATTAGGGCATCATGTTCACCGACATATTCTGAAGAGTATTTTCGTGCAGGCGTTGATCACATTCTTGGGATTCTGGGCGGCGAATTGGACGCTGCACTACGCTGTTGATCACCACATGTTTGAAGAACTTTCGGATTTCGCGAATCTTCCGCTGCTCGCTCTTGTTTCTGTGGTTCTCGGTTTTCTACTCATGCCCGCGCTCAACGCTTATTCACGCTTCAACGAGCGGCAGGCCGACCGGTACGCGTTCGAATCGATTGTCAGCGTGGATCCGTTTGTTTCTTCCATGAACAAACTTGCGGAACAGAATCTGGCGGAGCGAACTCCATCCAAGTGGGTGGAGTGGTTTTTTCATTCTCACCCTTCCATCTCGCGGCGGCTAGCCTCGGCTGAAGCATGGAGCAAGTCGCAGAGCGCAAGCTCACACCCATGAGTTGGCGTCCTTGCAAGCCTCTTCTGGCTTTGATCCTGATTGCGATCTCGGCTGCCGCAACTGCTCAGCGCACGGCCTCGTGTCCGCAATGTGCTGAATGGAACAAAGCGCAGGCACCATTCCGCATCTTCGGCAATACCTACTACGTGGGCCCTCGCGGACTAAGTTCGGTTCTCATCGCGTCGCCCAGCGGGCATGTTCTGATCGACGGTGATCTCCCGGAATCGGCTCCCCTTATCGCGAACAATATTCGATCACTTGGGTTTCGTCTCGAAGATGTGAAATTGATCGTGAACTCGCACGTGCATTTCGATCATGCAGGTGGAATCGCCCAATTGCAGCGCGGAACGGGAGCGCGGGTCGTGGCCAGCGAGTGGAGCGCGAACGTGCTCAAAAAAGGCGGAGTTGGAAAGGACGATCCGCAATATGGCTCCATCAGGCCTATTGCGGCCGTGAAGAATGTGAGTACATTTCACGATGGCGAAGCCATTCATGTCGGCGACATTGTGATAACGCCACATCTAACGCCTGGGCATACTCCGGGAGGAACGAGTTGGACGTGGAAATCGTGTGAGGGGGCGGAGTGCCACGACATCGTGTACGCCGATAGTCTGAATCCGGTGTCTGCAGCCGGATTCCGATTCAGCCATGATTATCCAAAAGCAGTCGAGGATTTCGAGAAGAGCTTTGCATTTTTCGAATCCGCACCCTGCGACATTTTGATCACCGCACATCCGGAGGTTTCAGATCTGTGGGAGCGACTTGCGCAACGGGTCAAGGGAGTGAAGCCGGATCCGATGGTGGATTCAGGAGCGTGCCGAGCATATGCGGCTAACGGTCGCGAGAAACTGCGGCAGCGGTTGGCAAGTGAGGGGAAGCGATAAGCGCGACGTCAAGATTGTTTCAGGATCGCAGCGACCCGCTGGAAGTCTTCTTCAGTGTCAACGCCGACGCTGTCGTGCGGCGTCTCGCCAACGTAAATCGCAACTCCATTCTCCAGAAACCGCAATTGCTCGAGACGCTCGGCCTTTTCGAGGGAGGATTCCGGAAGCGACACAAACTGGTCGAGCGCGGGCTTGCGGTACGCGTATAGGCCCAGGTGCTTGAAATACCGCGGTTCCGTTCCGTCACGGTCGTGTGGAATGGTTGCGCGAGAGAAATACAAAGCTCGGCCATTGAGGTCCGTGACAACCTTCACTGCGTTTGGATTCGGAATGTCAATCGCCGCCGCGGGAGTCATCAAGGTCCCAACTTCTACTTGCGGATTGGACATAACTTCGAGTAACGACGCGATTTGCTCAGGACGGACGAGCGGTTCGTCTCCCTGCACGTTGATGTAAACGTCGGCTGCTTCGCGGCAGGAAATTTCGTGGACACGCTCGGTCCCGCTGCGGTGCTTCGTGGAAGTCATTTGAGCGTTCCATCCGTTGTCCCGACACACGTCCATGATTTCTTCGGAATCGGTGGCGATGATTACATCGGCCAGACGCGATGACGAGCGGACTGCCTGGTAGACGACACCGATGAGAGGCTTGCCGGAGATCTCACGGAGCATTTTGCGGGGCAGTCGCGTGGAAGCCAGACGTGCGGGAATGACGGCGATGGCTTTCATGAAGTTCCGATTATTCCAGATTGAGGCTATCGCGAACGGAGATTCAGAGCGGTCTGGTGTCTAGGTTGATACAGGCCAAGCGCGCTGCCGCTGGGAAGAGGGATCGTCGTGCTGGCTCCCCAAGGCGCTTCCTGGATTTCTGTACACTGCACATTTTTCTTTTTCAGGACTTCGATTTCAGCTTGCAGGTTGTCGCACATCAGGTAGAGAACGGCGCCCAAGAGTTGGTGTCCGGCATGAGTTTGTGTGAACTCGGCTTCGGCCGGATGGACGGCGGCCTCGGCCGGAGGCATGGAGAAGATCAGCCAACCGTGGCCGACATCGACTGACTGCAGACCCAGGACATCGCGAAAGAAAGTTCGATCTGCGTCAGCGTTTTTACTGTAGAAGAGAATGTGCGCCCCAAAAATCATGGCGGAGTGTACATCGCGAATTGCGTGGTTAGGTTTGACCGAATCTCGTGCGGCTTTTAAAATTAAGACTGGGACGTAACGCACTGAGACCGCGTTGCTTCCATGCCGCGGAAGCGCTGGTCGGCGTTCCTTTCACATCCTTCCTGATTCCAGGTAAGTGGCGGTGTAGCTCAGGTGGTTAGAGCGACGGTCTCATAATCCGTAGGTCGTTGGTTCGAGTCCAACCGCCGCCACCAAAATTACATGAGGTCCTTCCACTTCTGCCTACGCTACGCTTGGCATTCAGCGTCAGGATTTCGCCTGCAGGCTCCCGCTTCGCTCACGTCGGCAAAACGGCTCAAGTTCGAGTCCAACCGCCGCCACCAAGATTCGCTGAGAGGCACAGTAACGCCGAACGCCGCACGGTTGTGGGCTCGCCTTCAACTACCGGATCATCTCTAAATTACCTGTTTGCAATATTTTAACGGTAAGCTATTGATTTCACTTATCTTACGCGAGCGAAACTGCGAAAACGCGTAATTATTTTTTTGTCCGATTTCCGCAAAATATTGAATACATGAGTACTTAGCGAGGATGAGATCGAATCCCCCTCTGTAAAATATTGAAAAGGAAATAGTTACAGCCAAAATATTGAAACCAAGCCGCTTAGGCGGGCTGTTTGTAAGCATTTTTAAAGATCGGATACCTGCGCACTACCTCAGCACGAGGCGCGGTCTTTGCCGCCAAGAGTAATGATGGGATATTTCGAATTCTGTGCGCAAGGGCAGATGTCACAATGTGCGGAGTTAGCCTGTGGAAAAATGCGCTGTCATTTTTTGAGGGGAGAGCGATGTTGCGCAAGTTGTTCAGAAACTGAATGAGTGTTATCGGGACTTTGTGCCAGCTAACCGATGCACGGCGATTCTTCGCACTCTGCCCACTGTGTACCTTTACAGGTGACGGTCACCAAAACAGCTATTAGGTTGGCATCACTGCGCTTCGTCTTGCCAGTTCAGGTCATCACGAAGTTCAAAGTGGGGATCAGTGCCAATCACCTGCAGGAAATTTCTGCCTCTAATTCTGGCCTTCGGCCTTGGCTGCACTGTGGCGAAGCAGCAGATGTCGCGTTATGACCAACTGGCAACCCTGCCGTTCGAAGGAAATCGCCCGACGACCGACACGGCACAAACGCTGCGTGACGAACTTTTTTTTCAGAGGGCAACGCAGACCTACCTTTGGGCGATGCCGCTACTGAACACGCTCGGAATGAAGCTGGGCTCGGAAAAAGCTTTTGGGGCGGGTTACAACGTCCTGCCGATCTGGAAAAAACGGCTCGATGCGCAGACCCTGGTCACCACGCCAAACTCCGACGTCATTTACGCGATGAGCTACGTCGACTTAGGCAAAGATGGTCCACTGGTCTTTGAAGCTCCGCCTCAGCTCCAAGGTATACTGCTCGACTTCTGGCAGCGTCCCATCCCGGTAGACGGTGG
>DATJWZ010000289.1:0-3322 GCA_035500795.1 Candidatus Eiseniibacteriota bacterium
ATGGGTAACAACTTGGATCTACAGCCCCTGACTGTCGTATTTGCGCTGATGGTCGGAGGTCAAGTGGGAGGCATTGCAGGCGTGTTCCTCTCGGTGCCGACCGTGGCCGTGCTCCGAATTGTGTGGCTGGAATGTTTCTCGGCGGGAACGCCGGAAGATGTGATCTCAGAGAAATCCGTCGCTCAGCTAAAGGGTTGAATTGCCCACGGGTCAGTCTGGGAAAGGGTCAAGAAGACATATGCAAAACGAAGAGTCCGATGGCCGCTCCGCCGAACCGAGGCTAGATGAGCTTCACACTAGGATTCAGTCCAGGCTCGATGAGCTTCACGCCGACTTCAAACAACTCGCTGCTGACGTGCGGGAGGGACGACGAGAAGCCTCGCGGGCGAGGAAAGATCGAATAGAGGGATTCAAGCGTGCACTCCGTGATTTGCTTCAAGCTGCCGAACGAGCAGACCGAGAGTGGAAGTGACAAGAGTTTGCCCCAACATCAAGTGCTTTCCACAAGCATCAGTATGACGCTCTTTGGCGAGTTCGCGAATTCGCGAAGAAATCTCGACTGACGGCTCCGTGTCGCGACGTGTTTTCACAACCTTAGGATTGGTCTGTGTCTTGCATAACATGGCGCAGATCACGAAGGGAAGTCACATCGGTGACGGGGACTGACCTCGAATCGAGGTCACGGACAACGAATGAACCTAAGCCACGAACCAGAAGCGCCAGGAAAGGCGGGAGCCACCTCAATCAGTGCGCTCCACTGGACGTACGTATTGGACGATCCTGCGTTGCCAGAAGGCGGCATTGCGCCCGTATATCCGTTGGGAGTGAATGTTCTTCTCGCCCGCGTCGGCGGCACCGTGTACGCCGTTTCAGGCAAGTGTGCGCACATGGCGTGTCCGCTGCTCGCGGGCAAGCTGGAGGGATACACGATCGTGTGCTCATGTCATGACTGGCGTTTCGATGTTCGAACCGGCAGGTTCCTCGATGCGCCGGAGCTTGGTCTCACTGTGTACCCCACAAAGCACGAGGCGGGAAAACTGTTCGTCAACCTCGGTTCAAAGGAAAGGGCATGAAAAAGGTAAACTTGTATACTCTCTCAACCTGTCCCTGGTGCCGCAAGGCCAAACAGTTTTTCGCGGAGCGCAATATTCCTTTCACCTACGTTGACTACGACCTCGCCGACGAGGCAACCCAGAAAAGGATTTTGCAGGAGCTGGATGCTGCCGGCGCCACAGGCCTCCCATTCGTCAGGATCGGCGACAAGGTCATCGCGGGCTATCAGCCGGAACTCTATTCGAAGGCGCTGAGATCGTAGGGAGGGCTGCAATGGAAACTGAATCAAGGAAGAAGGCGCTGCAGTTCTTCTTCGAAAAGGTCGTCGGGCCGATGGGCTTCAAGTTCACGCCCGACGTGGAGTTAAAGAATTTTCTGCTCGAACAGGAGGTGATGCTGGAGGCCAAGCACGGCATTCCATTCTGCCCCTGCCAGCCAGTGCGCCACGACCGGGCGCGCGACATGCAAATCGTCTGCCCATGCATTCCTTTCCACCGTCAACATTTCGATGCCATCAAGCGCTGCTGGTGCGGTTTGTTCGTGCACACGGATGTCATCGACCCGGACAGCCTGCCCCAATTGCCGCCAAAGGATGTGGGCCTTGAGTGATAAGTTCATCCGCGCAATCAGCTCCGATGAGATCGCGCCTGGCGGGATGAAGACCGTCGAGCTCGACGGACACGAGATCGTCATCTGCAATTGCGGCGGAACCTATTACGCCATCGAGCGACGCTGTGGACACATGAACGCACCGTTGGAGTTGGGCACGCTCGACGGGAACATCGTAACCTGCCCTATGCACTGCGCCCAGTTCGACGTCACCACCGGGCAAGCCCTCTCCGGCCCGGTTCCGGGAGACCTGGGCAACGAAACCCTTTCGCCCAGAGTGGCTGCATTCCTGCAACAGGTCGGCATGCTGATGAAGTACGTACGCACCGAATCCATTCGCACCTACGAGACGAAAGTCGAAGCCGGCTGGGTCCACGTTGCGCCATGATTCACATGGTTCAGCGGTAGCGACTGAAACCAATAGTGGACAACAGCGAGTGGCGTTTAGCGAGGTTCGCGAATTCGCGAAGAAACCGCCAGATTATTCTTCTTGACTCCACTTGCTTTCAAGGACTTAGGCTTGGCCTCCGTATTGCAGAGTCATTGACAGGATCGGAGACGAAAGTCACAGCAGTGCGAACTCACGATTCGATCAAATTGACTCGACACTGAAAAGGAGAAACATCGTGGCTGAACTGATAGTGGTTGGTTTCAAGAAAGACATGTACCGGGCATCGGAAGTGCTGAACCAGTTGCTTGCGCTGAACGACGACTGGGTGGTGGATCTGCACGACGCCGTTGCCGTCTACCGCGACTACAACGGCAAGCTGCGAGTCGATCAGAGCTACCAAATGACCACGGGCGACGGAGCCGCGTTGGGCGGTCTCTGGGGCTTGCTGATCGGAGCGACGCTCGCGATTCCATTTACCGCCGGGGCGAGTGCTGCTGCGGCGGCTGGCGCAATGGCGGCTGGCGCCATCGGCGGGACCGCACTTGGTGCCGGGCTCGGTGCTGCCGACGCGTCGTCGTGGAAGGAGGAGTTCGGCATTCCCGACGAGTTCGTCCAGCGGGTTGGGGCATTGATCCAGCCCGGCGACTCGGCAATCTATGCAATCCTGCGCACGGCCGATCCCGACATCGTGGCCGATCAGTTCCGCGGCTACGGGGGAACGATTCTGCGCACAACGTTGAGTCGTGATCAGCAGGCGCAGGTGGAGAAGGTTTTGAGCAAGAGTGCAGCCTAGGCTATTGACCTGCCATTCGCTTCTCAAACGAACGCCGGCTCTTGGATCAGCAGCCGTCCCGGGAAGGGTTAGCCCCATCGCCGAGGGAGTTAGAATCCCCTGCGGTGGGGTGACCTATACCGGGTACCGTGTTCTAGAACTATCAGTCGAACCTTAAGAAAAGGATCATAGATGCGGACCGAGCCAAGCAAGATCGAATTGACGCGCGAGAGTGAAAGCTTGAAGTCGGTCGTGCTGGACGCTATCACGCACGACTTCAGATCTCCCCTTACTTCGATAAAGGCATCAGTGACCGGTTTGCTTGACGATTTGGAGTTTGACCGTGAACAGCGGAGAGAACTTCTGACGATCATCAATGAGGAGTGCGACCGGATCAACCGACTGGTGGGCGAAGCAGCGGAAATCGCTCGCCTGGAATCTGGGGAGGTCAAACTCGATCTGGCGTCGCATTCGGTCGGAGAGTTACTATCAGCGGC
>DATJWZ010000290.1:0-1416 GCA_035500795.1 Candidatus Eiseniibacteriota bacterium
AAGTGCGGCTCCGACCAGGTGACCCCATAAATCGCTCCAAGAACACGCCAACCTTCCCCAATACTTCATGCGATCCCCGGCTGTGCAATAGCCAGCCAGTTGTTGTTCGACGTGGCAGTCTTTGCCAGCGACAAAAGCTCAGACCTGTGAAGCTCGCGGATTACTGCGCGTCGCTTCTTTTAAATTGCGACGACATCACCTTCAATTCCCGTGCTTCTCTACCCTTCCTCACGTATTCGATAGTGAGAAAGATGGCGAACATGGCGAGCATCAGAATGACGGCCGTAACGGTCTCCTCTTTACGGGCCTTACGTCTAAATTCCAGCCTGAGTAAGGGCAATTACTTCGCCAAAGAAATAGCTACCGGTGTTTTTCCCGCAGACTCGTTCGCGTTTCGGTCCTCGCTTCAACCCTTCACCTTCCGCTCCGAGCGCAGAAAGCGCCGCCAAACGCCAAGTTCTGAAATCCAACTGATTTCATAAACCAGCTCGTGTTCTTCGGCGGTGGATTCTCTCGCATTCCACACCGTGCGAATTTCCGTTTCCCAGTGCGCGTCGATTCCCGCGGAAAAGATCGCCAACGAAAGGGCCTCTGCGTGCGTAGCGCTTGCCGACATCAGTACAACCTGTTGGTGCCGAAAATTTCTTGGCACTCCATGACTAACGTTCGGAGGACTCCGCTGCATTTCTGCTTCCATTTCATTGGGGCTTGAAAATGCGCCCAAGCCGGAGCTGCAAACCGGGAATGCCGGCTAAGCGCTTGAACCAACAAGCAGCCCACGGGGAAGCGCAAGGACGGAAGGGTGGCTCAAGTGTCGTAGACCATCGGACACTTGTCCAGGAACCGACGGGAGTTTCGACACTCTCTTTCGGGATCGCGGTCTGGGAAAGAAAAACTCTTTTGTCTTCAATCAGTTGTCGCGGCCTGGATTAGAACGCATCATGGCAGGCGAACTGCACCATTGTGTTGCGAATGTTCAACCAGCGTTTGGGTAACCGAGGACTGGCGCCCAAAGGGAGTAATTATGAGGCCACATTCCATCCTTTCTTGGTATCGCCTTCTGCGGGCGCACTATCACTTCCCGGTATTTGAGGCCATTCGATATGCCGTCTGGCTGTGCCGCTAGCGTCATGAATCTCGCAAACGAAGTTCAAGCAACCGGCCCGGAAATCCGGCTGTCGTTGACGGCCCTGAATGCTGCGCCGTTGCTTCCAACGGTAAGGGTTCTGGACGAAGAGTCTGCCGTGGCTCAGGGTGCTGTTGACTTCCGCAGACTAGAGATCTCCGGGTCACAAGTGCTGATCGGGTTTCTGCTCGGGTTGTGCCTGGTGTGGCTGTTCGTAGCGGGAATTGTGCGATTTTGGCTCTTCGCGCGGTGACAGAAACTCGAGACTAAGTCACAAGGTGAGCGATGCA
>DATJWZ010000291.1:0-5970 GCA_035500795.1 Candidatus Eiseniibacteriota bacterium
GCGGTGAAAGTAGTGTTTACCGGGCCGCTCTCAGTGACACAGTCAACCTTGCAGCCGGGAGTGGGGAGGGAGAAGAAAGTGTCCTGGCGTGCTCCGGCGAAAGGACGAGCAATGAGGAAGATTGGGGTGGATTCATAGATGATGCCGATTCCGGCGGAGATTTTTGTGTTGCCAGAATTGTCGAGGACGTATGTGCCAGCGAGGCGCGGCGCGAAATTCTTGTTGTGAACGAGGCTGTCCCAATCGAAGCGGATCCCGGGCTCGATCAGAAGGCGGTTGGACGCGCTCCAGCGATCTTGTGCGTAGAGGGAGACTTCTGAGTTGTACTGCTCGACGAGCGGCGCGGGCGTGAAAGTCGAGTAACGTGTGCAGGGAAAACTCGCGTCGAGTGGGGCCGTGAGACAAGCATCGGCGCTGGTGAGAGTGTGGCTATCGCTCAGGTATGAGACGGGCTGGCGATTGTAGTGGGCATCGTAAGAGATGCGATCGAGATCGACGCCGACCTTGAATTCGTGGCGGCCGTGCCATTGCTGGGGAGGAAGGTAGATGTTGGTCAGTCCTTGCCAGCGGGTCGCGGTGGTTTCTTCGTGCAGGTAGTAATTGCCTCCCGCAGTTTCCGTGTTCACGAAATAGGGATTGGTGCCGTACGGCGTGAGGTTGATGTCGTATTGGTCGAAGGCGAGGCCGGTTTCGACGAGCAGGCCGTTGTTGAAGTAGTGCTGGTCTTTGATGCTAGGAAAGTAGGAATACTCGACGTCCTTGGGATTAGCGAACTGCGGGCTTTGTGGCGAGAGGAATGCGTACTGATCACGAAGATGGTTCACGAGAAAACTCGTGGTGAGGATATTGCGACTGGTGATGTTGGTTTGTAGCTTGGTGAGGTTGCCGAAGCGGAGCGTGTAATCGTTGTCTTGACCTACGGGTAAGGCAGTGTAGACGGTGTTGTCGTATTCGCCGTCGAACGCGTTATAGAACCACGCTCTCCCTTTGACGATGGGTCCGGAGAAGGTGAAGAGCGGCAGGAATTGGTCGAAGCGCCATCCGTGCTTGTCCTGAAATGAAGGGATGAAGTTGGTGGCGTAGAAGCGGAAGTGGTCGTCGCCGATGCCAGTGTTGAGCAGAAGAAGTCCGGCGGATCCTTTGCCTGCTTCGGCGGGTTCGCGCGAAGGCTCGACTTGAATGGAGCGGAAGGCATCAGTGCTGACGCGGATGAGGAGTTGTCCGTTAGCGGGTTGAGTAACGTTGAATCCGTCGAGCAGGGTTACGGTCTGATAGGTCTGCGCGCCGGCTACGTGAGGCTGTCCGTATTGATCGTTCACCACGCCAGGAATGAAATTGATGGCGTTGCGGTAGTCATGGGCGGCGGGAAAGACCATGTTCACGACATCGAGTCCGCTGAGCGTTTCCTTCGACGAAACCTGGGCTGGATCAATCGCAGGCGAGGACTCGCGGACGTTCACTACTTCCTGGACTTCACGTTGGCGGGTGAGAGCGACTTCGATCGTAGCTCCGGGAGCGACCTGAACCGAAGCTTCATCGACAGCGTAGAAACCTTCTTTTTCCACGTGCAGCGCGTAAGTGCCCGGGGCTAGCCCGGAAGGCGAGCAACGTCCGGTGTAGTCGGTTTGGCAGCGCTGCGCGGCCTCGGAACCGCTGTGAAGTGAGACGCGGGCGGAGGGGACGGCGACTCCGTTCTCGTCGACGACGGCGATTGTTGGGGCAGGCACGATTTGGGCAGCAGCCGTGCAGATCATCGCGACGGTCAAAAGAAGGGCACGCATTCGTTCGAGGGTATTGTACGGTTCGGATGCGCACCCGCGAACAGGTGTTGGATGGAGAGGCCACAGTGTTGCGGCTATCGTTATTGATTCCCGATCTCTACTCGTCGCGAATGTGGCGAAGTACGCGTATCGGATTTTGTGGCCGATCGTACTGGACCAAAGGCGCTCCATCGAGCCGAGTGCCACCGTTAGGCAAGGGCCTTAACTGAGTTGAGAACAGGCACGCCGCCCCGATGCCGTGCATTTCTGCTGGTGTCAAGCTTTTGGAGGGGGTATTAAGGCTGATATCTACTGTAGTTTTCCCGACGAATGCGAGGATCGCACCTATGTTCAAAATGAGGAATTCAAGTTATACTGCCGGCACCCGCTCAGAAGGATTCCTTACCCGTGTCGCACTTGACTTCCCACGAAGCCCTCCGATTAACAGCCAGGTTCGCGTTTACCGCTGACCGCATGCGGACCGCGGATCAAGATCTCGCAACGCGCGCCAACATCTGTGAAACCGCCAGCCGGGTAGCTTTCCTGCGGGCGCAATCGATTGCCAAGCGGGAGCAGATTCTTCCGAATCTGGGTGAATGCAATCGCCGCGCCGTCTTCAGCATCGCCTAAGCCTGGCCCGATGTGAGCCTAGAGAACAACTGAGACACCAGGCTCTCAGATGTTCGGAGGCTTTGGATAACTAAGGCAGCCTGAAGACGACCAATTTGTCGCTGGGTTGTTCTTCCGAAATCTTGTCATGTCCTCCTGCTCCGATGACCATGCGCCGCGGTGCCGGGCTTTCACCGCCGCTTTGCCGCTGACTTCGATTCAGAGAGCCTAGGACTTCGTGGCCAAGTAGTCGCAGACCCGTTTGATGGTGTCGCGCTGGTTGTCGTTCAGGGTAAGGAATTCAAAGCCGTAACGCAGGCCCTGTCGATAACGAACGATGGCGCGAACTTTGATGGGGTACGGAGTGAGAGGCAGAGGGATTTCCAGAGTGACGATCTCGCCGGGTTCCAGGCTGCCGGTCAGTGTAGCGCCGATTCCGTCCTGACCCATTTCGGTCGAGCGTCCCCAGCAGTTGCGGAATTCGCCGGACTGAAACATCTTGACTTGCAGGCGTACATCGATAACGAAACGAGGGAAGCGGCGAGTGAACTGCGGCTTGCCGGGCGGATTGGCGGCAACACTGGAACTGGCTGCGTCGCCAGAGGCGGCAGCTGCGGCTAGCGCTTTTTTGTCTTCATCCATGCAGTTCAGCCATGCAATGCGGCTCAACCGGCCGCAACTCGCAACGCATTAATTTCCGTGCAGCAGGTATCCGGGCTCGAGCGGCAACTTGCCGCCGAGCTTCACGACCGAGACGCTGCTATTGATGGAATATACGTCCACGATGCCAACCGCTCCTGGAATCGAAGCGACTTTGTTCACCAGATCTTCGTCGGACTCGACAACCATGATTGCCGGATGGTTGGCTCGGCCGTGATTGGCCGTGGCGATCAAGTCTTTGACTTGGGCCTCTTGAAGCTCGAAAACTTTCTCCAATAGCACTTTCATCTCAGGAGCAGCGGGGCCGCGCATGATCACGGTGACGGGCTTTCCATCGGGCCAGCGGTTGGTCTGAGCTTTGCAGACTTTGACAAGCTCGGGCAAGGTCATCGCGGACAATCCATTGGCCTTGTTCGATACAACGGCAAGGTCGCGGGCTGCTGCCATGGAACAGCCGGCCGCAACGAATATAACGATCTTAACAAGTTGCCGGAAGAACACACTCGCTCCCTTACTTTTGGGGGAAACGTTTAGGAGTCATTGTCTTGGAAACGGGTACCGTCTCAAAGGTCACTAAGGTCATAGGCCTCCGGATGAGGGAAGATTTCTTGGTCCGGGTACGGGGGCTCCTATCCACCTATAAGTGCTGTAGAGACTGGGGTTTGGCTGGGTAATCTCGACCGAAATAGCTAGTGTATTCGGGGGGTTGGCAAGAGCGTCGCGATCATGTAGCCTAAGCCTTCTTTGATACTGCATTACCGAGGCTCCTCCTCCATGACGAATCGTGTCACGTACGCCCCGCAAGATTTCCAGAAGATGTGCAAGCAGGCCGAAAGAGACCACGAAACGAAGAAACTGGTGGAACTGATGGAACGTGTGAAGCGTCAAATCGCAGCGCGTCAACGCCATGAGGATGGAGATGTAGTCATAACGACCGCCACGCGATTGCCGAGCCGCTCAGTGCCGCTCGAGAGGTAAGCGGCGCCCGTGTCATTTGCAACGAACAATTCTCCCGCGACAAAAACTTTTCTCTGCTCTCCAGTCCATTCTGCGCTAAAATCACCATCACTTTGGAGCTAGGCCTTTCTGAGCTAGCGAGTGCGGATTCTTGATTTGCCTTCCCCCAGGAGGTTGTAGATGTACCGGCCCTTTTCGAACTTCCCGGCGGATTCACATCCGCTGCGGGATGTGGAGTCCCAAGTTCGCGAGCTCACGCAGGATTTTGGAACTTCTTTCAATACAGGCAACTATGATCAGGCTGCCAGCTTGTTCGCGCGTGACGGCGTGTTGATGGCGCCGCATTACGATGGAGCTTACGGGCAACAGGCGGTCGAACGTTTGCTGCGAAAGCTCGGCGAATCGGGGTATGGCAATCTACGCATGGAAACGGTCCGAGTGGATCACTCGGGTGATATGGCGATGGAACTGGGACGTTTCTCGGTGATCGTCCACAAACCGGATGGGACAGGCGCTCCTGAACAGGGCAAGTATGTGCGAGTCTGGCGGCGTTTCGGTGCATGGTTGATCGTGGGTGACTGCTGGAGCCGCACATCGACCGCAGTGACTGAACGAGCCGCTTGAACTGTGCTTGACACTTGCGGTTCTTTCTGCTGACCCGGTAGGTTGAATCCATGGATTTGAAACCGTCGGCATTCGCTCCCGTGTCTCGCAAAACCGGCGAAACCTGGGGCATCCCCACTGCAAAGCACAACCAACCCGCGCCGGTCCAAGCTGATCCCGGCCAGTATTGTCCGAATTGCTCGGCGAAGTTGCGAGAGAGTCGCTGCAAGTTGAAATGCCCGCAGTGTGGGTTTTATCTGAGCTGCTCGGATTTCTACTGAAGCAGCTTTCTGCGATCAGCTATTAGCAATCAACCAACCCGAGAACCATCTTACGAGTCCGTTCGAGTCCGAATTCCATTTACAATGGGTGAACGTTTCAAGAAATCATAAAGAGGAGAACGTCATGCAACGCAAGGCTAGCGCAGTTTGGAAGGGCGGTTTGAAGGATGGCAAGGGATCGCTTACGGCTCCGGGCGGGGTGCTGAACAGCACGCCGTATTCGTTTACGACGCGATTTGAGAGTGCGCCGGGGACCAATCCCGAGGAGTTGATTGCCGCCGCACATGCAGGATGCTTCTCGATGGCGTTGTCTGCGCAGCTCGGCGGAGCGAACCTGACTCCGGAGAGCATTTCGACGACCGTGACCCTGTCGTTCGAAAAGCTTGATTCTGGCTGGACGATCACCGAGAGTCACATTGATGTGGTGGGCAAAGTGCCGGGCGCGGATGCAGCGACGTTCCAGAAATATGCCGAGGCCGCGGAAAAAGGATGCCCGGTTTCGAAAGTGTTGAACGCGAAGATCACGATGACCGCGAAGTTGGGGTAAGGGGCTTTGGGCGTCGGCCGTACCTAAGAGCGCTGGCAGCTAAACTTGAGATACGCTGTGGTCATCGTCGGAGCGGTCCTCACGGGTGTGGTTCTTTTCTTTTTGACTTTTGTCCTCCTCGACTTTGTGTGGACACATCTCGTGGTCACGAATCCCAACGAGGTCGACCTCGGCGATGGGATTATGGTCGTTGGGGGTGGCTTTGTGATCGGTTCTACGGTTGGCCTCGGCGGAATTGCCTTGGTCCTATACAAGTTCTGGCCGAGGCGATCACAGACATGAGCTGTTCGTTTGACAGGTGACGCCTCGCCTGTAGAATAGAAAAGCAGTCTTCCTCATCCGGCGGCCTTCGGGCCGCCGCGACGATTGAGTCCACTTGCCATCGTGGCGGAATTGGCAGACGCGCATGGTTCAGGTCCATGTACCGGCAACGGTGTGGGGGTTCGAGTCCCTTCGATGGCACCAGGAATGTAGTCTGAGGTCCTTCGCTGTGCTCAGGATTTCGCCAGCGGGCTCCCGCTTCGCTCACGCCCGCTAATCGGCTCAAGTTCGA
>DATJWZ010000292.1:0-7202 GCA_035500795.1 Candidatus Eiseniibacteriota bacterium
CGCGCCACGCTGATCATCCGCGCCCTGCACATCGCCGTGAAGAATGCCAGCCGCGTCCGCCTCGCCAGCCAGGTCGAGAAAAAAGTTCGCGAGATCCCCGAATACGCGATGCCTCCGGAAGAAACTCTCGACCCAATCACCAACGAAGGCGGCCGAGCAGTCCTGGACGAAGAAGCCGAACTCCCAGCCGTAGCCGCAAAAGAACCACACGAGATCGACCCACAAGACCCGCACTGGGAAGAACGCCTCGAAGACGGCGGCAGAATCCTGGCCCGCCGCGCAGCGGCAGCCAAGTGTGGACCAGACAGGTGTGGGGCGCGCGCCCCCGCGCGCCCAACTGTGGGAACGGGCGCCATCGCCCGTTCAGGGAGCGCAGCGACCGTGGTTTCTGCCGAAGCCACCACGAAACCCGGCTCGACAACAAACCAACGCAAGCCCCCCGCACCGGTAAAACCGAACGGACACAACGTGCCAGCTCCGCAGGAGCGCAAGAGTACAACCCAGCGCGCCAGCGCTGGATAAATAGGGAAAGGCACAAGAGCACCGAGATACAGAATCAATGTCCAAAGTCGCGGAGCGACGCTCGACAATAGCCCGGCCTTTCTACGCCGGGTATGCGCGCCAGAAAGGCCCGCGTGCCGCAGGCACGCCTGATCCACAAGACACGCCAACCAACCACAAACGCGAACCCCGCCCGTACACCATTCGCCGTATCGACACTCTCCATCTCGATTTCGACAATGAAGAGATGGAGACTGAATCATGACTGCTTTTGATCCGAATAATGGCAAGACCGCAATCGATAACGCCAAAGAAACCGCCGGCAATTATGCCAAGGAAGCGTCCTACCGCGTCGCGGAAATGTCGGACCGCGCGCAATCGAAGATCGCCGAAATGTCAGGCCGCGTGCAGCACCGCGCGCGCGAAATCGGGCGCCAGATCGGCGACATCGAGGTCAATGAGACCACCATTCCCGACGCGTTTCACCGAGTTCCGAAGCTCATCTCCCCGCGCTTGCATCGCTGGCTCGATATCGCCGTGACTGGATACTTCGTCGGACTAGGGATCTGGTTCGCCTCGCGAGGCAAGGGACGCGCCGCAACAGCGGCGTTCGTCAACGGAGGCATGGTCGCCGGCGTCTCGGCGCTCACCGACTACGAAGGCACCGGACGCAAGCCGCTCAGCTTCAAGATGCACGGCACCATGGACGCCGTCCAGGCTACGACTGCGGCACTGGCTCCGGTCCTCCACGGCTTCGCTCACAAGCCCGAAGCCAAATATTTCTACGCCCAGGCAGCAGACGAACTTGCCGTCATCGCCACGACCGATTGGGACGCGGGCATGCCGGAGGGACAAAGATTGAATGCAGCGTAAGAACAGTACTCAGTACTCAGTTAGTGCGGAAATGAGTTCGGAAGATGATTCAGTTCACGTAAGGATCCTTCAGGTGCAAAGTGGCGGCCGAGATCACAACGGCAGCCACTGAGTACTGAGTACAAGAAGTTATTTGCTCGGCAGGAACTTGTGATCCGCATCGTGCGCGTCGACCGGCATGGACGCTTTCGTCTTGCGCCAGACGTTGGCCACGGCGAGCGTCCAGAAAGGCACGAGATCCATTCCCGGGACGAGTTTGGCGAAGAACGATGGCAGAAATTCCCAATGCCATCCGAGCAATTTGACCATGATCGAGGCGACGCCGAGATCGAGCAGATCGTCGGCGGGCGAAAGCGCTCCTTCGACGAACAGGGGCAGGAAGAAGAGTTGAAGCGCATCGGCTGCGATCGCTACGAGCATGGCGAGTTTGAACTGCGGGCCGGGAGAGATCGTGATCGAATCGTCTGCCATGAGTACTCCGTTCCTTCAATTCTAGCCGACAACGCAAGACCCGCGCCGGACGCGGCAATCGCGAATAGCATTTACGTTGTTTACGGAATCGTTGCGATGGTATCATCCCCCGCATTCGTAGAACGGCCAACATCAAAACAGAGGCGATCAAGACATGCCGAGGCATCCGGACCCGGACTTAGAAGAGCGAGTATTGCGCGCGGCGGATTTTTTGTGGAGGAAAGGCGGTGAAAAAGCGCTGACGATGCGCGCGGTCGCGCAGGCCGCAGGAACGAATACGCCCGCGGTTTACCGGCGCTTCAAAGACCGCGACGATCTGATGCGGGCGCTGCTGCTGCGGATTGCGGGCCGAATTCGGGAGTACTTTCAGCAAGGCGAAACACTCGAGGACATGAGCGAAGCCTATGTCGACTACGCACTGCGCATGCCGAATGAGTACAAACTCTTCTACACCTACGCCGGACTGATGTCGCCGAAAAAGGGGCGAGGCACGCCGCGTCCGATACGGGAGTCGCGTCCGAATTTCGCATTGACCGAGCAGTTGCTGGCAAAGAATTTCGGGGGCACGCCAGAAGATCACACACAGACCGCGCTGGCGTTATGGGCCCTGCTCCACGGCACGTCGACATTGCTGGTGAACAAGGCCATTCCCGAGGGACACGAAGAAGCATTGCGCGAAGCTTGCCGCGTGGCTGTAAAGGCAATATTGAAGACGGCAGATGTCCATGGATGATCACCGGCATTAATTTCATCTCATCCACTCGGCACCTTTTCTGATCGTCCTTCCTTATTCCGTGTCGAATTCTGCCGATAGAAGAAACGAGTTTTCGGTGCGTGCGGAAACATCGGGCACGGATAAAAGGCTGAGATGATGAAGATTCTGTTGGTCGAGGACAGCAGGTTCTTGCGGATCGCGATGGAACGTGCGTTGGCGAGGGCGGGCTACAAAGTGGTCAGTGCCGAGGATGGTCTGCAGGCAATCGAAGTTGCGGGGCAAGAAAGACCGAATTTGATTCTGCTCGACATGCTGCTGCCGAAGATGAGCGGCCAGGAGGTGCTGGCGGCTTTGAAGAACAATCCGTCGACAGCGGGTATCGCGGTCGTGGCATGCACGGGGTTGTCGCCGAAAAATGCAGCGCGACTAAAGAAGGATGGCGTATGCGCGTTCCTGGATAAATCGGCGCTGGAACTGGAGAAAGGCAGCGAGAAGCTGCTGGCGGCCGTAGCCGAAATCCTGCGGGAACTGCCAACGGAAGTCCCGCGGACGGCAGGTGCGCGCGCCTGAACCTCCATCGATGACGTCGGTAACCACCGTCAAGTTGCTTCCGCAACAGCTCCCCATATTCGAGTAAATAAAGAGGTTCTGTGCGGGAACTCCAGGCACATGGGCGGAGTCTATGTTTAGTAAGAGCTTGGCTCGGCGATGGGTGGGCCGGGTTCCCGCTGGATCTTTCGTTTTCAGCCGCAGTTTTCAGCCGCAACAGGGGTGGAAAATCCTATAATTGGAGAACGCCATTATGGCGGGAGCAACCACCTTGGGTGATTTAGCGAGTGCGATAGGCGCGCGGTCGCAGGCGGAAGCGGCGATCGTTGCGGAACTGAAGGCCGGATCGGAAGCGGCGTACGCATGGCTGATCGGAGAGTTTCAACAACCGGTGTACGGGCTCGTATACCGAGTGGTGAACGATCCGGCGGACGCGGCGGACACAACGCAGGATGTGTTCCTGAAGGTCTTTCGCGGGATGAAGCACTTTCACGGCGAGTCGAGTTTAAAAACGTGGATCTACCGGATCGCGCTGCATGAAGCGGCGAACCGCAGGCGCTGGTGGTTTCGGCACAAGGCGAAGGAAACTTCCATCGAGCCGGCGGAGTCTGAAAGTGCGGGGCCAGCGGAGAATGCACTGCAACTTGCGTTGACTGACCCTGCGGAATCTCCGTTCGACAACGTTGCGCATCACGAAGTACAGCACCGCGTCGAGCGGGAGTTGAGGAAAGTTCCGGAACCGTACCGGACAACACTGATTCTGCGCGACCTGGAAGAGATGTCGTACGAGGAGATTGCGGAAGTGCTACAAGTTTCACTGGGAACGGTGAAATCAAGGCTCACTCGCGGAAGAGAGGCGCTAAGACAGAGGCTGGCTCCTTATGTCCGGGAGGTTGGGAACGAGCTGGGTTTGACCGCTGTGGAGTCGACAGACAGAGGCGAGCGGTCGCAGGTAACTGGAGGGGGTAGAAGGGCCGAGGTGATGCCATGATTGGCATGAAAAAGACGGGCACAAGGGAAGCGGTAACATTGCAGTGCCCGCAGGCGAAGCAATTGTTTTCTCCGTATCTGGATGGTGCAGTGACGGGCACGGAGATGCTCGCATTGCAGCAGCATCTGGCGGAATGCGAGCGGTGTAATCGGGAGTATCAATCATTGCAGAGGGCGCAGCAGTTGCTCATGAGCGTGGCGCGTCCGAAAGTTCCGACGGATCTGGGATTGAAGCTGCGGCTGGCGATCTCGCGCGAAGCCGACACTGCAAAACGTGCGCGTTTCGAGGGCATGATGGTGCGCCTGGAGAACGCGCTACAGACATTCATGGTGCCAGTGACGGCCGGTTTCCTGAGTGCACTCATCATTTTCGGGGTAGCGATGGTTTATTTCGTGGCACCGTCATCGCTGCGAGCGGACAACGATGTACCGCTGGTAATGGTCAATACCGCGCCAGAACTGCAGCCCACTGCGTTTAACATGATGGATTCGATCAAAGACGATTCGCTGGTAATCGAAGCCTATGTCGGCGCAAATGGGCGGGTTGAGGATTATCGGATCCTGTCCGATTCTGGCGATTCAAAAGAAGTGCTGCCTGAAGTGAAGCAGATGCTGATCTTCACGACGTTCCGTCCGGCGCTGTCGATGGGACGTCCGACGGCGAGCCGGGCGGTATTGTCGTTCGCGAAAGTAAACGTCAAAGGATAGTACCCAGTACTCAGTACTCGGTACTCGGTTAATGAGCGAGGGCGGAACTTACGTTCCGCCCTTTGTGTTTTCGTCGACATTCATAACGTTGGGGGTTGGCATCCTTTCTCTCGCCGCAACGAAGGGATGAAAAAATCAGCAAGGGGCTAAAGCCCCATCAAAGTTTCGTTCGATGACGCGGCCCTTAAGGGCCGCTCTTCCACGGTTGCCCTTCGCTGTTGCCTTCCACGGGGTTTCTCAGCAACTTCACACGCGTTTTTCGCATTTAATCGAAAGGGCGGAACGCATGTTCCGCCCCGGATGTTCAATTGTCTTGTCCGATTGCTTACTGGCAGGAATCGCTTACCTTGTGGAGGCTTGTCACCTTGAGATGGCCATGTTCTGCGGTGTTGTTTTTCATACCGCTATCGTGACCCATCTGCTTTGCGTCCTCTTTCATGTTGTGCATCTTGTCATTTGAAACTGCGCCTTTGACCGCGACTGTTTGATTGACGTGAGATGCCAGGTCAACGGCGTTGTTCTCGTGAATTTCCCAGGTGCTGCCGTCGTTGGCAGTGAGTGTGTACTCATTGCCACTGCTGGATTTGGTGAGACATCCGGTGACATCGCGGACTTGGCCCTTGGCATCGTTGGCCTGCGAGTTCGCGTTGTCGTCTTGCGCGACCGCCCATACAGAAGTGACGGTTGCAATTACGACGCACAGCAATAGACGAGTCCATTTGCTTTTCATTGACTTTCCTCCTGATTTTTGCCCCAAGCTGAACAGGGTGCTACTGCATAAGTAGCCGAAGATCAGTTGCTGGTTGAGGGGTGGAAGTTGCTATCCGGAACGCTGTATGCAACGTGCTCCGTTGTAGTCAACAAAAAAATCTTTCGCCATAGGGATCACAGAGAACCACAGGGAAACCTGTTCCTACTCCTAGCGCAAAAGCCGCCGAGTCTGAGGGGCTGCGAGCGGATGGCGATCACGTTCGCGTGTGACTCCAATCACCGCATGCCGCCAATTGACAGGGCAATCTTCTAGTCGCCCGCTTCGCTGGAGGCAGGCTACTGGCACTCATGTCAGATCCGGGTTAACGGCGGCTGGATCTTTCTGGCCGCCATTTCATAATGTCCCACCGGCGTGATCGCCACGATTGCGCCGGATTTTTGATGAAAGTCCGGGAGCGGAATAGGCAAGACGAGGCTCTTTGGGAAGGCTTTGCGGAGGGAAAGCGGACGAGGGATATCAGACTAATCTATTAAACATCATAGGCTTACGCGCGAAACATCTCCATTTTTTGGTATTTCGGACTTAACGCCTCAACGTAAACAATAGAAATGAATGGCCTTATGTTGTTTCTGTTTTGGTTTTTCACTTGCACGAAACATTGACGTCGGGTATTGTTCTGAGCCGTTCCAATTTGTGATGTGTAGCGGATGTTGGGGCAAGACAATTCATTGCTTCGGGTCACGTGTTGTTGCTCGGCTCGATCGTTCTTCCAGTGTTCAGGAGAAAAACATATATGAAAAAGGGCGTGCGAATTTCGCTTGGATTCGTACTTGCATTGACGGCGTTGGTTGGCTTGAGCGCGGTCAGCGCATTCGGCCAAGCAATTGACGGGGCCATAGTAGGAACAGTCACAGATTCCAGCGGTGCCGCTATTGTGGGAGCCGATGTGGCGGCGACGAATACAGCAACGAACGTCACCGCGGCTTCGAAGAGCAGCAGTTCGGGCGAATACCGTTTCGACCACCTTCCGGTGGGTATCTACCGAATCAGCGTCAAAATGACGGGCTTCAAGAGCACGACCGAGCAGGTTGCGGTTGACTTGAACAAGACATCAACGCGCAACATCTCGCTGTCGCCGGGCGCGACCAGCGAGACGGTTGAAGTATCCGGAACCCCGCCGGCGATTGACACCACCACCAGCCAGCTTTCGACGACATACGAAGACAAGCTTCTGAAGGATCTGCCTTCGGCGACTGTCGGTACAGGCGTTTTGAACGCCTCGTTGCTGCAGGCTGGCGTGGCCAGCAGCGGCGGCCTGGGAGCAGGGTCGGGACCGTCTGTGGGTGGACAACGTCCGCGCGAGAACAACTTCACCATTGAAGGAACGGACAATAACGACAAGGGCGTTACCGGGCCGTTGGTTTACGTGCCGAATGACGCGGTAGCCAACTTCACGGTGATCCAAAACCAGTTCAGCCCGGAATTCGGGCACTCGGCAGGTGGCCAATTCAATCAGGTCATCACCAGTGGTACAAACTCGATCCATGGCGGAGTGTACGAATACTTCCGCAACCGCAATCTGGACGCGATCGACCAGAAGATCGCGAACCAGGGTATTTTCACCAATCCGCGTTATGACAATAACCGGTTTGGCGGGATGGTGGGCGGACCAGTTATCAAGAA
>DATJWZ010000293.1:0-25761 GCA_035500795.1 Candidatus Eiseniibacteriota bacterium
GAAATCTGGGATGATATCAGCCCCCGCATCGAACGCGTTCTGCAGACCGGCGACGCTACCTGGGACGAAGGCCTCATGTTGTTCCTGGAACGGAGCGGCTATCGCGAAGAGACCTACCACACCTTTTCATACAGTCCGTTGTCGAACGAGGATGGCAAGATTTGCGGCCATCTCTGTGTCGTAACCGAGGAAACCGATCGCGTCATCGGCGAACGACGCTTGAATACTCTACGCTCTGTCTCCGGAGAGCTCAGTCAGGCCAATACCGAGCAGGACGTTGCCGACTGTGTCGCGCGCGTTCTCGCCGAAAATCAACGCGACCTGCCTTTCACCGTGACCTATCTGTTTTCAGACCGCGGGCAAGCTCACCTGGTAGCGAAAACCGGTATTCCCGAGGGCCATCCCGCCGCTCCCGAGTGGATCGATGTCTCCTCAGACAATTCACCCTGGCCTCTTTCCGAGATTCTCAAGAAGCGGGATTTCTTCCTCGTCGAGGATCTCGGCCAACGCTTCTCGTCGATACCGCGCGGTCTCTGGCAAGACCCTCCGTCCCGCGCGATTCTCCTGCCGATCACGAGCCAGACGCAAGACACACCAGCCGGAGCCATCGTAGTTGCGTTGAATCCCTATCGTCCTCTCGACGTCAGCTATGCAGGATTTCTGAACCTCATTGCCGGGCAAATCGCTGCCAGCATTTCCAGGGTCCGCGCCTATCAAGAAGAGAAGAAGCGCGCCGAAGCTCTCGCCGAAATCGACCGCGCCAAGACTGCCTTCTTCAGCAACGTCAGCCACGAGTTCCGCACCCCGCTCACGCTAATGTTAGGTCCCCTGCAAGACCTACTCTCGCGCAGCCAAACGCACCTCACGCCGACCGCCACGCAACAGCTCGAACTCGTGAATCGCAACGGCGCCCGGCTGTTGCGTTTGGTGAATACACTGCTCGATTTCTCGCGTATCGAAGCCGGCCGCGTCAAATCCGTCTACCAGGCAACCGATGTGTCTGCCTTCACTGCGGAATTGGCTGGAGTCTTCCGCTCCGCTACCGAGCGGGCAGGGTTGCAGCTGACGGTCGATTGCCCTGCGCTCAACGAGGTCGCCTACATTGATCGCGACATGTGGGAAAAGATCGTCCTCAATCTTGTCTCGAACGCTTTCAAATTTACTTTCGAAGGAGAGATCGCAGTAACGCTCGCCCAACGCGATCACACGGCAGAACTACGAGTCCGCGATACTGGTGTCGGAATTCCTCCCGAGGAAATTCCTCATCTCTTCGATCGCTTTCACCGAGTTCCCAACACTCGCAGCCGGACCCATGAAGGTACCGGCATCGGGCTCGCCCTGGTGCACGAACTCGTCAAATTGCACCGTGGATCCATGCAAGTTGAAAGCACGTTAGGCAAAGGCAGCACTTTTGTCGTGAGTATCCCGCTTGGACAAGCGCATTTGGCGGCTGAACAAATCGGCGGCGAGCGCAGCCTGGCCTCCACGGCGACCGGCGCGAATCCATTTGTGCAGGAAGCTCTCCGCTGGTTGCCGGAAAGTAATATCGAAGAGGAGATCCTACCGCTCGAAGGCGAACTCCTCCCGGTTCCCTGCCCTCCCGGGGCTGTCGAACCGAATCGCCGTCGTGTCCTGATCGCGGACGACAACGCAGACATGCGCCAGTATCTAGCCCGTCTCTTGTCGGAACGCTACGATGTCGTCACAGTCGCCGATGGGCAACTAGCGCTTGAATCCATTTGCGAGCACGCTCCGGATCTTGTTCTAAGCGACATCATGATGCCGAATCTCGATGGCTTCGGCCTACTTCAAGCCCTGCGTTCAGATCCAGCCACAAATACGATCCCAGTAATTCTGCTCTCTGCACGGGCCGGCGAAGAGTCGCGTGTCGAAGGCATTGACGCCGGCGCCGACGACTATCTGATCAAGCCGTTCAGTGCGCGCGAACTCCTCGCGCGCGTACAGACTCACCTCGAACTGTCGCGCGTGCGTCGAGAATCCAACGAACGGCTGCGCCAGTCGCAGGCTGAACTGGAATCCCGCGTCCGCCAACGCACCGAAGAACTGGAACAGCTGCAGAGCGATCTCCGCGACTTATCAGGAAAACTCCTCCAACTGCAGGACGAAGAAAGGCGCAAAATCTCGCGCGATCTCCACGACAGCGCCGGTCAAACTCTGACCGTGCTGGGCATGAATCTCGGCCAGTTGCAGCAACTCGCGCCCAATGGTAATCGTCAGTTCGAGGAAAAGATGCGCGAGGCCCAGGATCTTCTTCAACGCGTTACGCAAGAGATCCGCACCACCTCTTACCTGCTTCATCCCCCGCTCCTCGATGAGAATGGTATCGCCCCGGCTCTTCGTTGGTATATCGACGGACTCGCTCAACGCACTTTGCTCAAGATGGAATTGCACATTCCCGACAAATTTGAAAGATTGCCGCGGGAAACTGAGCTCGCGATCTTTCGCATAGTGCAAGAGAGCCTCACCAACGTCCTTCGCCACTCAGGCAGTGATGCCGCTATCATTCGAATTACTCGTGAGCCCGACGAAGTCGCGGTCGAGATTGAAGATCACGGCAAAGGAATTCCCGCGGAAAAACTTGCCGCGATGAATGAAGGTGGATCCGGTGTGGGCACCCGCGGAATGCGAGACCGGGTTCGTCACCTCGGCGGGGCAATGCAAATTAATTCCACTCCCTCTGGAACCATCGTTTCCTTCAACCTTCCCGCCCGAGGCCGAAATCTTTCTTCCGCTGCCGACTCCGACGATCTCACTCCCGCCCAAATCGCTTGATCGATCCAGAATGTTCGAATCCTCTACTTCAATATCGCTGGAATCAACGTTCCGGCAGCGCCTGTGATGTCCCAAATCTCTCCGCCTGTGTACGTCACTCCGCCCGTACTCGGATACACGTAAATCGGATTACAGCCACGGACTCGCATGGTTTTCCTGCTGCGTATAAATCAAAGCATCATCTGGAGCAAAGGCTAGAAACTGCCCCGATACGTAATTGTTCGTGTCCACTAATCTCTTACTCGCCGAATCGATTCTCGTGATCTCGGTCAGATCGGGCGCGACTTCGATCAGGTCATAATTCCCTGTCGGGTCCACATAGTTCCCAGTTGCGTATCCGCAAGCTTCCAGCATCGATACTGTACAGGAGCTGCCATTCGGGAAATACACATTCACCGAAGCCGTTCCATACGTGTAGTTGTTCGAAATGCTGAAGTACACCAGCGAACTCGGCGTGATGGTGGCGGTTTTATCGCTGCACAGCACTTCCACGGCAGCAGCTTGAAACTGACGAAATCCACTTGTTCTGCGCTTTAAACCAGAGTGGCCCCTGTGATGAGGCCACTGCATTAAGTGTTGGAAGCGAGTCGTCGCGACGACCCCAGATTGGTTACCGCCGGGTTACGCGACGAGCGCCGCTTCGGTCGAGGACTCGTAGGTCTCGATTTGTTCCGCGCCTGAAGTCTTCAACATGTCACGCGCTTTCGCTACTTCGGCGGCGGTCCCATGTGCGACCAGAACGAACTTGCCGGCCTTGATCGACGTCTCGTATTTCACGACGCTATTCTTGGGGATACCGATACTGTAGAGTCCTGCACCAAGCGCACTGAGACCCCCTACGACGACAGCTCCTTCGAGCGCTGCAACGATCCAGGAGACAATCGAGCCCGCAGCAACAACGGGACCGACGCCCGGAACAATAAAGAAAGCTGCGCCGATGAGCAGGCCCCAAAGGCCGCCCCAAAATGCGCCCCATTTGCCCCAGTACTTCATTCGGTCGCCGGTGTTATAGAAACCAACGACGTCGGATTCGGTTTGATAGTCGCGGCCGACGACGGCCAGCTTCTTAATATCAAACCCGCTGCCCTTCAAATCCTTGATGGCATTCTCAGCTGCGGAGTGTTGGCTGAAGACTGCGACAACCGAGTTTTGGTCTTGTCTTGGCATGGTACTCATGGTTCTTCTCCTCTTCTTTTTCAATGTTCTTGGCTCTGCATCGCGAGTTGATTCGCATCGGTAGAAATTGCCTCGTCACTTACATTCTCAAAGCGTTCTGTTTTCGTTTTTTCTTAGGAATAGGTCCTACAGACCTCTGTTCGACGATTAAGCCAGAGGCTAGCGAGCGAGTCCATTGGACGAAGGTATAGGTGATACCAAAGTCCAATGGCGATCTGTGCTGATTTGTCGCATGCTCTTTTTGTGCAGCGCGGACCAAGAGGAAGCACGATTATCAAATGGCCGCACGGAAGTCGATGGCTGAACTGGCTCTTAAGCAGAACGAGTCCGATACGCTAGAGCCACCGTTTGAAGAGGGTGACGTTCAGGCGGGAAATCCACTGCCCGTTGGCGGTGCACATCAATATGGTGACGGAGTTAATTTTGTTTTGTTCAGCCGTCATGCAACGCGTGTTCGTCTGGAGCTCTACCAAAACGCTGACGATTCGTTTCCAAGCAAGATCATCGGTTTGGATCCGGCGCGACATCGAACCGGAGACATCTGGCATGTGTGGTTGCGAGGCATTACCGCGGGCCAACTCTACGGCTATCGCATCGAAGGACCATATGAACCGGAAAAAGGATATCGATTCAACTCACACAAGTTGCTGCTGGATCCATTTGCAAGAGCGATTGCCTCCGTCGAAGACTGGGATTTTTTGGCCGCCCGCGGATACGATTCGTCTAGCAGTCAAACTGACCTGGGCATTTCAACCGTTGATGACGCGGGCACGACGCCGAAGTGCATCTTTACCAACGACCATTTCGACTGGGAGATAGACGTGCCTCCGAGGGTTTCTCCCTCAGACACGGTGATTTATGAGATGCATGTACGCGGATTCACAATTGATCCCAGTTCGGGAGTGGCGCATCCAGGAACCTTCATCGGCTTGACCGAAAAAATCCCTTATCTCCAAGATCTGGGAGTGACGGCTATTGAATTAATGCCGGTAATCGAATTCAACGAAAATGAATTGAGCCGGATCAATCCAGTAACAAAAGAAACCTTAAGGAATTATTGGGGCTACAATCCGGTCGCATTCTTTGCTCCAAAACAATCCTACAGCGTTCTAGGACCGCACCGGCGCCAGACCTTGGAATTCCGGGAGATGGTCAAGGCGTTTCACCGTGCGGGCATCGAAGTGATCCTGGATATCGTGTTGAACCATACGGCTGAGGGAAACGAAACCGGACCCACAATTTCTCTTCGTGGCATTGAGAACTCGGTTTTCTATATGTTGCAGGAAAATGGCCGGCGCTACTACAAAGACTTTACCGGTACCGGGAATACGCTCAACGCAAACCATCCGATCGTCCGAGAGTTCGTGATTCTCGTACTCCGGTATTGGGTTATGCACATGCACGTTGACGGTTTTCGTTTCGACCTTGCGTCGGTTCTTGGCCGAGATGAGCATGGGAACGTCGTGCAAAACGCTCCGCTTCTCGAAAGCATTGCCCAAGATCCCCTGCTGCGTGACGTAAAACTGATTGCGGAAGCGTGGGACGCAGGCGGCGCCTATCAAGTAGGGAACTTTTCGACGCATCGCTGGATGGAGTGGAATGGCCGTTTTCGTGACGACGTGCGCCGCTTCTGGATCGGCGACGCCGGGATGATGGGAGCTTTTGCGAGTCGCATCTGTGGAAGCTCGGATTTGTTCCAACGATCTGGCAAGGGACCTGGAAGTAGCTTGAATTTCGTCACTTCTCATGATGGGTTCACACTCAATGACTTGGCGAGCTACAACCAGAAACACAATCACGAAAATGGCGAGAATAGCCGCGATGGAAGCGATGCCAACTACAGTGACAATTGCGGGGTCGAAGGCCCGAGCGATGATCCGGCGGTTGAGGGGATGCGGAACCGCTTGATGAAGACATTCCTGTTGACCCTATTTGTCTCTCGCGGGGTACCAATGTTGCTGGGCGGTGATGAGTTTCGCCGCACTCAGCGTGGAAACAATAACGCGTACTGCCAGGATAACGAGGTGAGTTGGTTTGACTGGAGCCTGGCGCAAAGGCACAAAGATATTCACCGCTTCGCTCGAGGAATGATCGCTTTCCGCCGAGCCCATCCTGTTTTACGAAGAGAGGTTTTCTTCACCGACGCGGACATAAAATGGTTCGCTCCAAACGGTGGTGTTCCCGCATGGACCGACGAGCGGCAGAAATCTTTTGCATGCCTCATTCTTGGGCAATCGGAACCCGACTTGTTCCTGATGTTTAACGCTGACAACAAGCCGGTTGATTTTTCAATTCCTGCTTTGTCGGGGATGAAGATGTGGCGTTTGGGAGTAGATACCTCCCGATCCGCTCCCGACGATCTTTATGAACCTGGGAAAGAGCCCTCCCTCGAAGGTCAAATTAGTTTTCGAGTTAACCCTCGATCGGGCGTGATTCTCTTGACCGAGGACAACGAGGTGCCGCGTGAAAATTAGCCCCGCTGCCGGCAAACCGGCTGATGCGTCGATCCTGGTGAATGTTTCGAAGCTCATTACGGACTACTACGAGTTGCATCCCGATCCGAGTGACCCGAGGCAGCGAGTCGTCTTTGGCACGTCCGGACATCGCGGATCTGCTGCGGATGTGGCGTTCAACGAATGGCATATCCTGGCGATCACGCAAGCGATCTGCGATTATCGGAAGCTCCAGAAGATCGACGGGCCGCTGTTCCTAGGCATGGATACCCATGCGCTTTCCGAACCGGCCTCCGCCAGCGCGCTGGAGGTGCTGGCCGCGAATAATATCGAAGTGATGTTGTCGGAAGGCACCCGATACACGCCAACGCCGGCGGTATCGCATTCGATTCTGCGTCACAACCGAGGCCGAGAGTCAGGATTTGCCGACGGCATTGTCATTACGCCATCGCACAATCCTCCCGAAGATGGTGGATTCAAATACGATCCTCCACACGGCGGACCAGCCGATTCGAGCGTAACGTCCTGGATCGAATCGAAAGCCAATGAATTTTTGCGATCGGCGTTGGAGGGTGTTAAGAGAGTTTTGTTCGAGAAGGCGCTCCACGCCTCAACGACGCACAAGCACGATTTTTTGAGCACTTATATCGAGGACCTTGACAACGTCGTCGATATGGGCGTAATTCGCGATTCCAGGATCAAGCTTGGGGTGGACCCCCTGGGCGGGGCGGGCATCGACTATTGGCCACGGATTGCCGATCAGTATGGCCTCGATCTCACAATCGTGAACAAAGCTGTTGATCCAACCTTTCGATTCATGACCGTGGATTGGGATGGGCGGATTCGCATGGATCCCTCATCGCCGTATGCCATGCAGGGGCTAATCAGTCTGAAGGACAAGTTCGACATTGCATTTGCAAGCGATACGGATCACGACCGCCACGGCGTCGTCACCAAGGGAAGTGGACTGCTGGCCCCTAACCACTATCTTTCGGCCTGCGTCCATTACTTATTCTCAAATCGAAAGACCTGGCGGGAAAACGTCGTTGTTGGAAAGACGGTGGTGAGCAGCAGCATGATCGATCGTGTCGCAACGCGGTTGCAACGGCCACTCTGCGAAGTCCCAGTGGGCTTCAAATGGTTCGTCGAAGGCTTGCTCGCTGGCCGGCTGGGTTTCGGCGGCGAGGAAAGTGCCGGTTCGTCTTTTCTCCGGCGGGACGGCAGCGTGTGGACGACGGATAAGGACGGAATCATTCCTTGTTTACTCTCGGCAGAAATTACCGCGCGCTCGGGAAAAGATCCGGGCGAGATCTATCGTGAACTGACTCGGGATTTGGGAGATCCAGTTTACGAGCGCATCGACGCTCCTGCCACACCTGAACAAAAAGTGGCTCTCGAAAGATTGTCGCCCTCCGACATTCAGGCGAAAGATGTCGCTGGTCAACAGATTCAGCAGATTCTCACCACGGCCCCCGGAGACGGCAAACCAATTGGGGGGATCAAAGTAATTGCCAAGGATGGCTGGTTTGCGGCACGTCCATCGGGCACCGAAGAAATCTACAAAATATACGCGGAGAGTTTCCTCGGCCAAGACCACCTACGACGCATCCAAGAGGAAGCCCAGACGATTGTTTCCGAGGCTCTTGCGCGCAACGCCCAGGCCGCTTAGCCAATCGGCAATAAAGAAGGAGTTGTAATGAGTAGTCCAACATCGGTTGATTATCCCCTTGATACAAATATTTCTGATGCGCTGACCGACCTGGCATTGGACCTGAGATGGTCGTTCAATCACTCCGCAGATCGGCTTTGGCAGCAACTCGATCCCGAACTGTGGGACCTGACGCATAATCCGTGGGTTCTACTGCAAACTGTATCTCAGGAGAAATTGCAGCGCGTCACTGCAGACTCCAACTTCCAAACGCTATTGGCTGACCTCCATCAAGAGAAAACAGTTGCCGAGGAGTCGCAAGCATGGTTTCAAAAGACGCATCCGCGTTCGGGTGTATCGACGATTGCGTATTTCTCGATGGAATTCATGTTGAGCGAAGCGCTACCGATCTATTCGGGCGGACTCGGCAACGTTGCCGGCGATCAACTTAAAGCGGCAAGCAACCTCGGCGTCCCTGTAACCGGAATCGGCTTGCTCTACCAGCAAGGTTATTTTCGGCAGGAAATTGATGCCCAAGGCCATCAACAAGCTTTGTATCCCTTCAACGAGCCTGGCCAGTTGCCGATCAGACCCGTGCGCGAACCAAATGGCGAATGGCTGCGCCTGGTCCTCCCCTTGCCTGGTTTTAACTTGTGGATCCGAGTCTGGCAGGTGCAAGTTGGCAGGGCAAAATTGTATTTGCTCGACACCAACGATCCAGCGAATCCGCCGACCTACCGTGGAATCACGACCGAACTTTACGGCGGTGGTCCCGAGTTACGTCTCAAACAGGAATTGGTCCTTGGAGTCGGGGGCTGGCGACTCCTGCGGGCGCTGGGATTGCATCCCGAAGTCTGTCACTTGAATGAAGGTCATGCGGCTTTTGCTGTGCTGGAACGGGCACGTTCATATATGGAAGACAACAGCCAGCCATTTGACCTTGCGCTCACCGTCACTCGTGCCGGAAATCTTTTTACAACCCACACCCCCGTCGAGGCGGGTTTTGACCGCTTTGCTCCCAGCCTGGTCGAGCGTTACCTCAGGAAGTACGCCGAGCAACGTCTATTGATTCCTTTTCAGGATCTTCTCGCGCTGGGCCGCCGCAATCACGAAGACGCGTCCGAGCCGTTCAATATGGCCTACCTCGCGGTCCGCGGCAGTGGCGCCGTCAATGGCGTCAGTAAATTGCATGGTCAGGTCAGCCGACGAATTTTTCAGGTCCTGTTTCCTAGGTGGCCAGAAACGGAAGTGCCCGTCACACACGTGACCAACGGCGTGCACACGCCCACATGGGACTCTGCCGAAGCAGACCGGCTGTGGGAACTTGCGTGTGGCAAAGATCGTTGGCGCGGAACATTGGCCAACATGGAGAAGAATGCGACCGCCGTGAGCGACTCCGATCTCTGGCAACTCCGGGCTGATAATCGCAAGGCTCTGGTTGAATATGTGCGCCGACTTTATGCCCGTCAATTAGCGTCTCGAGGAGCATCCCCGGAGGATGTGGCGCAGGCCGCCCTCATACTCGACGACAATATTTTGACCCTGGGATTTGCTCGTCGCTTTGCACCATACAAGCGCCCAAACCTGCTCCTGCATGATCCGGCACGGCTTCTTACGATCCTGGTTAATCGTAATCGTCCTGTACAACTTGTCCTGGCGGGCAAGGCGCATCCCCAAGACAGAGAAGGCCAAGACATGATCCGACAGTGGGTTGAGTTTGCCCGCCGTCCGGAGGCCCGATCCTGTGTGGTTTTCCTTTCCGACTATGACGTTCTTATGGCGGAACACCTGGTTCAGGGCGTGGACGTGTGGCTGAACACTCCGCGACGGCCTTGGGAAGCAAGCGGCACTAGCGGCATGAAGGTGCTAGTAAACGGCGGGCTAAATCTTTCGGAACTCGATGGCTGGTGGGCGGAGGCGTATTCGTCGGAGGTCGGCTGGGCTATCGGGGATGGGCTTGAACATGGCGATGACCCTTCTTGGGATGCAAGCGAAGCTGAAACTCTCTATGCGCTGCTTGAAAGAGACGTTATTCCAGAGTTTTACGCGCGGGACGAGCATGGAATCCCGCGCCGCTGGGTGGCTCGCATGCGCGAAAGTATGGCTTGCTTGACTCCGAACTTTTCGGCAAATCGCGTCGTGCGTCAGTACACCGATGAACGTTACATTGCGGCGGCCACGGCTTTTCACCGGCGTCACGAGAATCGAGGCTCACTGGCATCAGACCTGATCGCTTGGCAGGCTGATTTAGCGAAACACTGGTCCTCATTGCGATTCGGTTCCACGTCCGTTCAACAGCAGGGTGAGCGATATTTGTTTCAGGTTCAGGTTTACCTTGACGATATGAACTCGGAAGACGTGAGAGTCGAACTCTATGCGGATCGGGGAAAAGATGCTGGACCAATCACACAAGTTATGGACCGTGGCGAACCTCTGGTCGGTGCAGCAAATGGCTTCATCTATACCGCCGTTATCCTGGCTGATCGGCCGGCCGGGGACTTTACTCCCCGCCTCGTTCCGCACCACGCAGGGGCGTTGGTACCGTTGGAGGCGCCCTTCATTCTCTGGCACGACGCACCGTCTTGGCGATGAATGAGGACGGTATTCAATGATCTGAAATGGAGAAACGAATCTGATATCGAATGAACGTAAATTGCGTAGTGCACAACAACCCGTCGCCCTCAATACCGATTTTCTGGGTGAGGATCGGCACGAACTCGTGGCAAAATTGGCTTACAAGCTCTGGCAAAAGAGGGGCCGCCCACTCGGTTCGCCCGAAGTTGACTGGTTTGCAGCGGAGCGAGCCGTGTACTCGGCGTTAGTCACCTCGGGTTTGATTGACCCCGCGATTGACCCGCAGCATATGGCAGAAAAGTTATACGCGTGAGTTACGAGGCCCCTGCTACTCCACAATGGCGACAAAGGCGTGATCTTTCTTGCGGAGCCCCCGAAGAATCCTGACGGCTGAAAATGGCGTTGCTAGATGCGTGATCCCGACGTTCGATGGTTTCAAAGACGGGACCCCGTCGACTTCGCCCGCCCTGCCTGCACTCCTCGTCAGATCGCGAAGCCGCTCAAAATGAGAGTCCGCCAGCATCTTTCTGTAGCCCGGCAGCGCCAGTTTCCATCCGGACGACCCGGAACATTCATTCGAGCTTCCTTACCCAGATTAAGAAGGTCCTGCAACGGGATCATGCAAGCGCGCGGATCGGCAGGGGTGCTTTTAGACAGGATTACCACACTAGTGTTGGCGCTATTGATCCACCTCCGATGGCCTTCAAGTTCTGTCTGGGCGATCGGCACACTGGTAGGCGTGAGCATGATAATCAGCGGCAACACGGAGATTGACTGCTCCGGCCGCGTGATCTCACCGCGAACGAATCAGGCACATCGGATTGAATTCGATTCCCTTCCGAGGCAGGCAGCAATGTGACCTAACAATCGTTGCCCACTTTCTTAGGCCTAGCCTTTAACCGTAGGTAAGATCGGTGCTCTGTCCGACTTCGATGATATAACCGTCTGGATCTCGGATGTAGCAGCGAATCTCGCCGTACTTGGGTATTGGTTCGGTGATGAACAGAGCTCCTCGACTTTTCCATAATTTGTAGCAAGCTTGAATATCCGCAACGCGGAAATTCATGAAGCTGTTGAGGTGATTCGGGTCAGGTACGCTTAGCGTTACCGTCGGTTTATCCGGAGTCGGTCCGCCTCCGACGTTCAGAATCATCCAGATATTCGCAAGCTGCAGGTATCCCGGCGCGTTGCCGTCACCCAAGCTCAGAATGCGAGCGCCAAACACCTTTTCGTAGTAGCGAGCTGATCGCTCGATGTCGGCAACGGTGAGAAAATGCGCGATGCTCATCCCCTCTCGCGGGGGCATCTCGTAACTCTTATGGTCGATTTGTACGGCGTTCGTCACGGCGCTCATGGGCGACTCCAACTTCGATACGGTATCCGCTGAATTTAAGGTGCGGTCAATGCGGTGCCCGCAACTGCCTCTCATCAACGGTAGCTTCATTAAGCCAGACGCGCGACGATGAGTCTATTGGACGAACGTATCGATCATCGATCTAAGTGGGGATTCGAATATGGGCAACGTGTTTAGGCCTTCGCCTACGCTGCCACAGCCTGAGGCTGTCCCACTGGGAGCGAGGCGAAGGAAGTGGTCCGATGGGTAGGGCCGTGCCCTTAGGCTGGTGTTGTGGAGCCCTTCCAAAAGGGAGGCTTGGGTCCGTGCCTCCACCCATCGACGAACACTCGATTTAACGGAACACCGGCGAGCCCTCCTAAGCAACTCGCTGCTTCTTCGCGTTGAGCGCGGGTAGAAGAAGTTTCAGAAGCGCTTGATCAGAGAACGGGTTCTGCCCTGAGATCAGCTCGCGATCTTGGAGGACGTAACTCTGCCATGGAGCGGCCACGCTGACGTCACCGCCCGCGGTGCGCAAGGCAAAGTCCGGGTAGAAGAGAACCTTGCCCCCAATCTCAAGCGGCTCCCGTTGCTGTTCTTCCGCGGTCGAAAAGATCGTCATCTTGTATCCGGAGTAAATCCATCCTTGGGCCTTTGCCCGCGCTCCCACGACATCACCGGCAGCCAGCGCGGCGACAAACTCCTTGGAGTTCGAAAGTGCCGAGAGAAGTGAAATCGGGCCATGGCAAAGCACCGCCGTAGGCTTGGAGGTTTTATGAAAGTATCTCATCACGGTACCAGCGTCGGGATCGTCAAGAAGATCCATCATCGGGCCATGGCCGCCGGGGACGAAGACGGCGTCATATTGATCCAGGCCTGATGCGATAACATCCGAGATACGCGTTGGATTTTTGAGTCCGGTCAGAGTGTCACGGAATTTCAGATAATCCTGAAGCCTGGCCTCGTCGCCACCGAAGAAATCGGGAACTGCCGAATGCACATCCATTTGCGACGTGTTGCCTTTCGGGTTGGCGAAGGTGATTTCGTATCCCTCCTTCATCAGGGCACGAACTGGAACCGTCAGTTCATTGAGGTAGTAGCCAGCGCCCGTATAAACCTTGCCATCTTTCAAAGGCAAGCCGTGACCGCTCGACACTAGCACTAAGACTTTTCCTTCCGTTGTCATTTTTTTCACCTTTCCATATAAGAGCGAGTGACCGTTCGAGGTCAGATTCGCAGAAACGCGACGTCGAGTCTATTGGACGAAGGTATCGACCAAAACCAGTACGGATTAGACATTCACCAAAGAGCGTTGTACTCGTTTGAAGGAATTCCAATACAAACGTATCGCCAATACCATCGTCCAATTGATTCGCCGGAACACCTCGCGTCTAATCGCTCCATTGGCGATGAGTCGAAGTAGTGACACCTGACAGACGGATTAGGCAAACATGGATGAAGTACGAAATGTTTTAGCTCGCTTGCAACAACAGGGTGAAGCGCTGGGCCATTTCAATGTTTCCGATCTGGTGATCTTGAAGGCAGTTGTCGCAGCCGCGGTTGAGGTCGGAGTTCCGGTGCTCATTGGTGCGTCCGAAGGAGAGCGGGACTTTTTCGGAACCTACGAACTTGCAGCGCTTGTGAAAGTCATGCGGTCTGAAAATGACATCCCGATCTTCCTCAACGCGGATCATACGCATTCCCTGGCAAAAGCAGTGGAGGCGGCGAGGGCGGGGTTCGATGCGGTTGTAATTGATTTTTCCGCGCTCCCCTTCGATCAAAACGTTTCCCGCACAAAAGAAACTGTTGACGCTATCAAAGCGATCAATCCAGCAATCCTCGCAGAGGGAGAGATCGGCCACATCGGAACCGGCTCCGAGATTCACGAGAGCGTGAGCAACGAATATCTGAACCTCACCACACCTGAGGAAGCTCGGCAATTCGTCAACTCTACTGCGATCGACGTCCTTGCCCCTGCTGTGGGCAATATGCACGGCATGCTGGAAAGCATGGTCCACGGGAAAAGCAAAAAGCATCTGAACATCGAGAGAATTGCCCAGATCAAGAAGGCAGTGGGAATATTTCTCACACTGCACGGCGGGTCGGGAACAGATGATGAAGATTTCCTACGCGCGATTGCTGGCGGAATCAACATCATCCACATCAATACCGAACTGCGGGTGGCCTGGCGCCGAGCGCTGGAAGGCAGTCTGACCGGTCAGCCAGACGAAGTTGTGCCATACAGGATCCTGCCGCCGGTCGTGGCGTCCGTGAAGCAGGTCGTGAGTTCCCGCTTGAAATTGTTCAGCACTCAGTTGAAGTCTCGTGAGATGCATGTATGAACTGCGGTGAGTAATTCACTCATGATTCTGGGGCAGCGGACAACAGAGAAGGCGCTCGCCCACTGGCAGAATACGTAAAGAAAGGATGACACAACAATATGCCGGAAGCAACCTGGAAACCTCACGAGAAACATGGACAGCTGACAATGCAGAGTGACTTGCCCGACAGCGTCTACGCGTTTCCGAAGCAGCGCAAAGAGCCTCTGACCGACGCACAACATGTACGGAACGCGGTCGCACGGTTCGATCAAGTCATTGATGTCTCTGATGCCGACCGCGCTTTGGCGTTTGCCAACATCGAAAAAGCAGCAGACTACTACGGGGTGAATCTTTCGGAAACGTCATGGCACGACTTGGACGTGTATCCTCAAAGGAATCGAAAAGAAGCGTCCGCCAAGGGCGTTAGGACGCGTGAACGCCGAACCGGGAGTTGAGAGTCCACCCGTCAGAGAGTTCAGTCGAAAGAATGTTCGTGAAGGATATGCCCAGCGATAAGTCCATTCGATCCGGTTGGCGATGTGACAACTGCGGCGAACTTGTATCAGATCTGCAAAAAGGCTGGGTGGAGTGGCTTGCCACCGAGGACACTAATGGGGAGCCGAAAGTCGACCGCTTGCGGTTAGTGCATCGCCGCGACACCGGCCCAAAGTGCCGAGATCCGTACGGATGTCAGTACAATCCGGGAGATGAATTCAGAAAAAATCGGGGCATCGTGGAAGGACTATCTCTTGATCGGTTTGTGGGTTCCGACGGCCTTATGCTACTGCTTTCGATGATTGCGGCACGTGAACTCCCGGTCCAGGAAGTGATCGAACTAACCAAGCGAGTGCAGATTCCAGGCTACGAAGCGGTGTGCGAAGTGGTTCACGATGCCATTAGCGAAGGAGTGATCGCGCCTTCGATCTCGTCAGGCTTTTACTTGCAGTGTGAGATGTGGGAAGTGCTTAAGTGGGCTAGACACCGGAATTTTCCAAAGACGAACGGGGTCAGCCGGCAGAATCCTTGCGTTGTTTCTGGCTAAGTACTTCGCGACCATTATCCTGACGCGTTATCTTTTATTAGTGACTCCTCGTCTGGCGGTACAAGGAGGTGAAATATGAAAGCAGTTGTTGTTCACGAATATGGCGGTCCAGAAGTACTCAAATTCGAAGACTACCCCGACCCGGTCCCCGGTACGGGCGAAGTGCTGGTGCGGGTCGCCGCCACGAGTGTGAACCCCATCGACTACAAGCGGCGCGCCGGATTGACAAGAGATTTCTACCCCATGAAGTTCCCGAGCCTCATAGGAGTCGATATTGCGGGAACTGTGATCAGCATCGGGCCGGGTGTCGAAGGTTTCTCCGTCGGCGATCAGGTATTCGCCATGGCGGACAATACCTACGCCGAGCTTTGCGTCGTAAAGACCGAGGTGCTCGCGAAAGTTCCCAAGGGACTCGATTTGATCCAGGCGGCGGCGCTGCCTCTGGTAACAACGACCGGAAACCAGCTCCTTTCGGCTACGGGCGTCAAGGCGGGTCAGACCGTCCTCGTCGTTGGCGCTGCTGGAAATGTAGGGCGTTCCGCGGTATTCACCGCGAAGCAGCGTGGTGCGACTGTGATCGCGGGGGTGTTAGGCAAGCAGAAGGTTGACGTGAAGACGGTCGGTGCGGATCAGGTTGTCGCAACCGATGATGACCGCGCGATTGCGGGTCTTCCCCCTCTTGATGCGGTAGCGGATGCGGTCGGCGGAAGAACTGCCGAGAAACTGATCGCCAAGGTCAAAGCGGGAGGCATATATGCATCCGTTGTCGACCTGCCGAAAAATGCTGACACGTATCCGTCTGTGAAGGTGGTCCACGTATTCTCAAAATTCGACAGGAGGACTCTTGAGTTCATGGCCGAAGCCGTGCGAGATGGAAGGCTGGTAATCCCCATTAGCCAGAAACTGCCGCTCAGTGAAGCAGCCAAGGCTCAAGCAGCGGCGGAGAAAGGAACTGCCGGGAAGATTCTCCTGGTGGCTTGACGTTTTATGAGGGGGGAAGCACGAGGTAGAAAGAAGAGCGAGAATGAAATCGAAAACGAAAAAAGGCCGGCGCGGAATCAACCCCGCTTCAAAGCCGAGCGGCAACGGCTGCGCAGAGTGCCTGGCATCGCCGAACGGATGGTGGTTTTCATCTTCGGCGATGTGCTGAATGCGGACACATCGGATGTTGTGATAGCTCTCCGAGTCAGCATGCATCGAAAAGCCCGTATTGACGCGCATAAGCCCGAAGCGTACGGCACATTCTAAAGCACACCTTATTCTCGTAACAAACAAGTGCTCACAGCACCACGTTCACTTGTACCAAGGGGCCCCTATCTATCCCGCTTTGGATGTCCTGCTCTGCTGCGCGATTCCGAGGTTGTCCGCCATTCTGACGAGTTCTGCCAGAGAGTTGGCTTTCATCTTGCGCATGATTTGGCCCCGATGAACTCGTACGGTGATCTCACTCGTGCCCAACTCATCAGCAGTTTGCTTGTTCAGCAAGCCAGCGACCACAAAAGGAAGCACCTGACGCTCTCTGGGAGTCAGAAGAGCATAGTTGTACCGCAGCGCGTCGAGTTCCGATCTACTTTGTCGAGCTTCACGATCCAGTTCTATAGCCGCATCAACGGCACGCAACAATTCTTCCTCGCTAAACGGTTTTGCCAAAAACTCGATTGCTCCCGCTTTCATAGCACGAACGGAGCTTGGAATATCACCATGACCTGAGATGAAAACGATCGGTGGTGTGCTGCTTCCAGCGAGCTCCTGTTGAAGCTGAAGGCCGTCTTTTCCAGGCAGTTTTAAGTCCAAGATCAGGCAACCTGCGCAATCCGGCTTTGTTGCGGCCACGTATTCGAATGCGGACGCGAAAGTGGCGACCTGATATCGGAGTGAGGTGAGCAGGTTTTGCAACGACTCTCGAACACGGAAGTCGTCATCGACTACGAACACGATGGCGTTATCGTTCTGCCTCATTCAGCAAAACTCGAATCCACGGGAACCGTGAAGTAAAATCTGCTTCCCGTTCCAACTGTGCTTTCGGCCCAAAGCCGGCCTTCGTTTGTCTCGACTATCGATCGTGAGATTGCCAGTCCTAATCCCATTCCATTTCTTTTTGACGTGAAGAAGGATTCAAAAATTCTCACCGGGTCTTCGATTCCTATACCGTTGTCCTTGATTTGAACCCCGACACAGTCTTGTTGGAGCACAGAGCGGACATTGATTCGTCTTGCCCGGCCCCGAATATTCTCCGTTGCCTCTATGGCATCCAGGAGCAGATTGAGAATCACCTGCTGCATCTGAACTTTATCGGCCATGACAAAAGGCAACTCGCGATCCAATTCTGTCTCTACCGTCACTTCCTTGCTTTTCGCTTCAAATTGCAAGAATCCGACAGTTTCGTAAATTACCTCATTCACGTTGAAACGCGTTCTCTGGAGGACTGCTCCACTAAACAGCGCTCGAACCCGACGGACAACTTCGGCTGCACCTCGGTTGGCACTCTGGCGAGTCCCGACACAATCCATTCTGCTTGCTCGCAACCGGGTATTCGTGCCGTAGTCGTAGCAGCCGGGAGGGTTGCAGCCCGTCTATTGCTTGAACACCAACGGAGGCCCGCTGAGCCGCTTCCCCTTGAGGTCGACTGTCACTTCGACCCGGTCCGCAATCTTGACTAAGGGGATGCCCTTGTTCATCCCGTAGTCCTTACGATCGAACGCCATTGTCCCTTTGATCTCACCTGAGCCTGTCCCCTTGCCAGTGACAGTAAAGGTCAGCGTCTCAGGCTTAGACACCCCACGAATGGTAAACGTGCCGGGAATCTCCAAGGTTGTGGGACCGGTCTGCAGAATCTTGTCTGAGTGAAATGTGATCAACGGATCCTCTTTGACGTCGAAGAAGTCTTTGCTCTTCAGCTTGCCGTCCTTCATGCCACTTCCGGTATTCACGCTTTCAGCCTGAATCTTGATGTCCAAAACGCCGGTAGTTACGTCAGGAGATGTGAATGTCATGGCGGCGTCCCACTTGTCGAAAGTACCCTCCAGGGCTACTGACGCCTTCACATAAAAGGTAATCTTGCTGTCTTCGAGCGTAATCGCGAAAACGGGAAGTGGCTCTTGGCTCAGTGACGGGAGCGCAGCAAATGCTAAGAGGCAGAGTACAACTGATCGCACGCAGCGTGGACGTCTTACTAACATACCTCTCCTCCTGGCTGTACTATTCTTCGTCGACGACACTCCATGTGTTGTCAGGATCAAACTCGGTCATGGCGGTTGCGATCTCTGTGGTGCTCTTCCCCAGATCCTTCTGCAACAACACGCCATCCTGGTTGATGATGAAGGTCATCACGCCCGAGTTACCGTACTCCGCCGGATAAGCGACAAAAGCGAATCCGCCGATCATTTTTCCATCGACCACGTAGTCCTTTGCGCCGCTGGGCGCATGACTACCTTGCTTCATTAGCATGCGAAAGTGGTATCCGTGGAAAGCTGCGTGCGAATCTGCCTTTACCTTATAACCTTCGTCGGTAGCGAATGCTGCCATCGGCCCAAGCGGACTTCTGGGCTGGCCCTCTGGTGAGTCCCAATACAAACCATTCTGCTTGCCAGAGTCGCTGATGAATTTCACAGCGAATTGCTTCGCGCTGCCGCCATCATGGCGCTGAGAAAAATACTCGGCTTGAGCATCAGCCAGCGCGCCACAGATGTCGATGACTGCCAGCTCGTTCCGACCAATACGGCGGGAAAGAATCTCATCCTTGCCAGCCGCCGTGTCAAAGAACCATTGTCCGCTCGCATTCTTTTTCAGAGGGACTGGAAAAGGAAAATTGTCCGCTCCTACAAGCAGTACCTGGTCACCATCCGCCATCTTGCGCCAGCGGTGCATGACCGGATAGGCCGCCACGAATCCGTCAACTGCAGCCTTGTCCTGTACGGCATCGCCAGAAGAGATAAGATCCTTAGCGTCCGATCCAAAAATCTCCAGAAGGGCGTTTTGATTCCCTGACTTTGCTGCGTCCAGGAGGGCGGTGCCGGCATCGTCCGTGGACGCGAATACTCTGACAGAAGGTTTCTCCGGCTTACTGCAAGCGGTCAAAAAAATGAGCAGCGCCAGAAGGATCAGCCAGTTGGCAACCGCGGCCCTGCGGATTTCAAGCGACATAAAACCTCCAAACACCTCACTGTGAAGCCCTTGACCAAGACCATTAATACGTCGTGTGCAAATTGGTGTTCGCTTTTATCTACGGCCCCTGCTTGCTGAACCGCGTGCGCTCGCCGATCTGGACTCCCAACCACCTCCGCCACCTCCGCTGAATGCCGTCGATCCGCCACTTCGTTCTTGCCCTCCCCAGCCTGATGCCCTTTGGTGCGTATTGTTCGCATTTCCGGTCCATCCGCTTCCCGTATTCTTGTAGGTATTCCCGTTCGCAGCCGCATACTTGTCGCCGTTTGCGGTCTGACCCACGGCAGCGCTATTGCCATACTTACCCGACGCAGCGTAAGCCGAACCGCCGTTCGTGGTGTGCACCTGACCAGTGGTTCCTTGAGACGTGGTTTGATGTTGGCCGTAGGCAGTATTACCGTTTTTCGAAACCGTCGATGCTCCATAGCTCCCATAAGCATTGGACCCTTGGACCGTAGCGGCGGACGCTCCGGTCCTTGGGTTGTACGCTTGACCAGCGCTGGCGCTACCATAGCCGTTTGAGACCGTGGCGCCACGCGCATACGTCCCCGTAGATGGGTTATAACCGGCGCCATAGTGCCCGACGGCGGGACCGTTTGAACCGTAGTAGCCACCGTGCCAAGCGGAATTGCCGTAGTACGACCCACCGCGATATACCACGGTGGTGCTGTGCCAACCACAATTCCAACTGCTGTATCCCCAGCCGTATCCGCTACTCATCATCGCGCCCACCGCGACCCCGACTCCGAAAGCGACCACTGCTGCTCCCGCAGGAGGAGGAACGTAAGCGTACCCAGGAACGACGTAGGGAGTACCGTAAACAACCGTGGGGTTGTACACGGGAACGTACACAACCTGCGGATTTGCAGATTGGATGACAATCGTTTGTGGCGACTCCTGCTTGACCACAATCTGCGATCCTGATTTCAAATTTCCAGCGGCTTGCGCTTTGGCACGCAAGAACTGAATTGCGGACATGACATCGGCCGCCTGCGTGTGATATGCCTCGCCAAGCGCGGAGGTCCACCTTAGGTTTTTCGCCAAGTCGTCGAGCACCGAGGGAAATTGTGTGATTGCCTTAACGCTGGGATCCCAGGTTTGCTGATCGACTGCCTGCAGAAGGGCCTTGCCTGTGAGAGAGCTGTTCTGGTGAAGCCAGTTGGCTGCGAACGAAACCTGGTCGGGAAAGGTCGAAGCCCCCAGAATCTGAGCGACCAGCGCGTCGGGGTAGAGCGCGATGGGAGCTGTGATTTGCTGCAACTCTTCCGCGGACAGAGGCGCCCCTTGTCCGGAATATCCGGGCGACGCCGCAGGCGCCGACTGCTGAGCTCGGGCGTGATCGGGTCCGATGGTGACTACCAGCAAGAAAGACAGGATCGCTGACAGAGACGGTTTGGTGTGGGTTATGATCATTTTCCCCTCTCCAGCAAGGAAGGCCTTCAAACTTACCGTCGAGGTTCAATCCAGATTGAAGAACTCGTCACGGATTCTCGGTTGGCACTAACCGCGAAGTATTGAATTGCGCGTGGACAAAAGACTGTGCCTTCTAGTTCTGCCAGCGGCAAACCACCCACAACACATGAAATCCGAAACAAGGACCTGGGCCGTTGATACCCCTTCTTTTGCCCTGACAGCACGTACCGTAAGTATGATTCTTGAAGGCTCTATTAGACGACTGGCAGAACTAACAGAATTAGGAAAGCAAGGACTCTAGCTTATGCCGAGTTCTCATCGCGAATTCTCCGTGGTATCCATTAAGTCGTGGTTCACTCGTATGATGGGTACGGCCCAGCCTGTTGGTTTGGCGATTTTATTCCGCGCGATTTTTTAGAAATACCAGCTGACCGCCATGCCGAACTGATTCAACTGCTGATTTGGTTTTTTGCCGGTATTGTTCTGGTGCTTGTAGTAAGGATCGAACTCCAAGTGTTTCCCCAATGGAAAGAGCCATCCGCCATAGATTGCCGTGTCGCTCCATTTCCTCATTGGCTCTAATAGAAAAAATCGACACTAGCGTATGGGGCAGGATGATACGAGAAGATCGCAACCCTCCTTTCAATCTGTATGCGGTTGCGATAACGCCACGAGAACTTGTCGGACTTCCCATCGAGATCGGCACGGTTTCGGTCGCTCACTAGAAACCTGCCCTTGTGGGAAAGTGGAGGTTTGCGACCGGTTCGGACCGATTTACCGACGGCGACTCCGGCTATGGCAGGTAGCGGTAACCAATCGAAAACACAAGCGGCCGAGATTTTTCATCGTTCAGATCGAATATCGTAACCCTCTTTAGCCTGACCAGAGGCTTCAGATAGAACGCAAATACTGGGACCAATCTCGGCTTGCGTTGGATCACCACCTTCTCTTGTCTCTTTGGCCTGAAAGGTCACGCGCAGATCGCGACTAACTTTGTAATGCACATCAATCTCGGGCAGGAATTCTTCGATTTGCGCGCTAGCGCGTAGTCCCAGAATCAGGACGAACAGTGCCGCGCTGAAGCACCATTCAAGCAGCGAGATCCATCCGCTTCCGACATATGTTGGCCTTTCTCCTCAGCACTCCATTTCGTCTTTCAGCTTCCTCTGTCGTGTCGACGTTGCATTCGTCGCTTAGCTTGTCCAGGAGCGAGAGTTTTGCTCACTAATCGAGGCTGCGTCAGCGCAACCATTTTGCTGGCGCGGATATTAAGCGGGGCGAAGGTCGCTGATCATCCGAAGGAGTTAACCTGACAGTTCATTGTCTATCTACTGATTGAAGAAACAGTTTCGCGACGATTACGCGACTCTCCGCGATCCAGGCTGGCGATGAATCTGCTCCTGTGTAGTCCTCGTTACGAACGTGCACAGGTGCAGTGGTTAATCGTGTGTCGCATGTTGTTGGTCGCGGCACACTTTGAATCCTCTGCTGTCTTGTGCAGGCGGCATGTGGCGAGTAATCACGGATGCCCTTCAAGATATAAGGCTGTGTGTTTTGACAGTGGTAACTTAAGTGCCGACCTCGTAGCGTAGCGCAACATCCTTGCGCTCGGGCGAAAGGTCGTATGAAGCGGAAGAAAGTAAGTAACGCACGCCCCGCATCGACAAGCTCGGCGCTGAGACGCTGGATGTGGGTGTTGCTCGCCGTGGCTGCAGTTGTTACGGTCGTGGCGGCCGTGTTTCGTGTGTCCCTTCCTTCCTCCGCTAGCAATGTCGAAGCGAACAAGCGCGTCACCGAAGCAGCTGAGGTCACGGCGTTCGCCCCCACCAATCCCAAAACCGTTGCAGTTCCTGCTCCGCCACCAGAGGGGATGGCGTGGATTCCCGGCGGTGAGTTTTCGATGGGTGCAATGGATCCGCAGGCGGCTGATGAAGTCGCCATGCATGGAGCGGAGGATGCACGCCCCATTCACCGCGTCTATGTGGACGGATTCTGGATGGACAAGACCGATGTGACCAATGAGGAGTTTGCTCGGTTTGTTAAGGCAACAAATTACGTCACCATCGCTGAGCGGAAGCCTGCCGCTGAGGACTTTCCGGGTGCTCCGCCCGAGAATCTTGTCGCCGGTTCTGTTGTTTTCTCACCACCCGATCATCCCGTTCCGCTGAACAACCATTTCCAGTGGTGGTCGTATGTCAAAGGAGCGAACTGGCGCCATCCCGAGGGCCCGGCGAGCAATCTCAAGGGCCGCGAGAAGTATCCGGTCGTCCAAGTAGCCTACCCAGACGCTTTGGCCTACGCCAAATGGGCCGGCAGGCGTTTGCCCACGGAAGCGGAATGGGAATTTGCCGCGCGCGGAGGTCTCGCCGGAAAACGCTACCCATGGGGCGACGAATTTCAGCCGAGCGGCAAGTGGATGGCAAACACTTTCCAGGGGAAATTTCCTGTGAAGGATACGGCGGACGATGGCTACACCGGGCTCGCGGCGGTTGCCCAGTATCCACCCAACGGGTACGGCTTGTATGACATGGCCGGCAACGTGTGGCAGTGGACCAGCGACTGGTATCGCCCCGATTACTACCAACAGCTAGCAGCAGCGGGAGGCGTGGCCCGAAATCCGCGTGGCCCAGACACGCCTTACGATCCGTCCGAGCCAAACGAACATAAGAAAGCTCAGCGTGGCGGATCGTTTTTGTGCACGGACCAGTATTGCTCGCGCTATGTCGTGGGTACACGAGGAAAAGGTGAAGTCAGCACCGGCACCAACCATCTGGGCTTTCGGTGCGTGAAACCGGCAACCGTAGCCAATCAGGCTGCTGGCAAGTAAGACCACAAACTACGAGGAGATACAAATCATGAAGCGACTTACGTCCACACTGGCGCTTATTGCGATCGCAATCGTCGGAGCAGTGATTCCAGCGCCAGCGCAGAACAAGAAACCCAACATAGTGATTATCTGGGGCGATGATATCGGGCAGTCCGATATCAGCGCCTACTCGATGGGACTCATGGGCTTTCACACACCCAACATCGACCGCATCGCGAAGGAAGGCATGATCTTCACCGATTACTATGCGGAGCAAAGCTGCACTGCCGGCCGGGCGTCGTTTATCACAGGACAGTCGGGCTTGCGCACCGGGTTGACCAAAGTTGGCTTGCCGGGCGCTACGTTAGGGCTGCAAAAAGAGGATCCGACGATTGCCGAATTGTTGAAAGCGCAAGGGTATGCGACCGGCCAATTCGGCAAGAACCATCTGGGCGATCGCAACGAATACCTGCCCACCGTCCACGGCTTCGACGAGTTCTATGGCAACCTATACCACCTTAACGCCGAGGAAGAGCCCGAACTCCCGGACTACCCGAATGATCCGGCTTTCCGCGCCAAGTTCGGACCGCGCGGCGTGATGGACTGCAAGGCCTCGGACAAGGACGATTCGACTGTCGATCCGCGCTTTGGCAAGGTCGGCAAGCAGGTCTGCAAAGACACCGGCCCGTTGACCAGGGCGCGGATGGTGGGAATCGACGACGACATCGCCAACAGAGCTGTGGATTTCATCCAGCGGCAAAACAAAGCCGGCAAGCCGGCCTTTGTCTGGGTGAACTTCACTCACATGCACTTCCGCACCCACACCAAGCCGGAGAGCGTTGGTCAGGCAGGACGTTGGCAAAGCCCCTACCACGACACCATGATCGACCACGACAAGAATGTCGGCACGGTCCTTAAGGTACTAGATGACCTGGGCATCGCAGACAACACGTTTGTCATGTACTCGACCGACAACGGTCCGCACATGAATAGTTGGCCGGACGGAGCGATGACGCCGTTTCGCAGCGAGAAGAACTCGAACTGGGAAGGTGCCTATCGGGTGCCAGCCATGGTTCGCTGGCCGGGTCACATCAAGCCGGGCACGGTGTCCAACGACTTGGTTGCTCACCTGGACTGGCTGCCGACCCTACTAGCTATTGCGGGGGACACGCAAGTGAAGGAGGAACTGCTCAAGGGCTATAAGGTCGGTGACATGACCTACAAAGTCCATCTGGACGGCGATAACCTCGTCCCCTATCTGACCGGGCAAGTGGCAAAGAGTCCCCGGGAGTCCTTTATATACATTAACGACGACCAGCAACTGACCGCCCTGCGCTACAACAACTGGAAGCTTGTATTCCTGGAGCAGCGGGCTCCTGGAACGTTGCTTATCTGGTCGAACCCGTTTACCAACCTGCGGGTGCCGAAGATCTTCAATCTCCGCACCGACCCGTATGAGCGGGCGGACATCACATCAAACACATACTACGACTGGCTGATCGATCACGCCTTCCTGTTAGTTCCTGCCCAGGCATATGTGGGACAGTTCCTGATGACCTTCAAGGAGTACCCGCAGCGACAGAAGGCGGCCAGCTTCAATATGGATGAAGTAATGGAGAAGCTGAAGGAGAGCGGAGGATCGAAGTAGTACCGAAACTCGGAGGCGCTTCTCTGGAAGTGCCCCGGCATCAAGGAAATGATTTGATGAAGACTTCACTGGTCAAGATCCTGGTGGGTTTGTTGCAACAGAGTTGGGACCCGCACGGCGAAAAGTGAAGCGACCCTCTGGCGGAGGGATGAATCAACTCGGTTTTCGCTCTGTGAAGCCGGTCGCAGATAGGTTCGCAATGAGAAACTGACCGGCGCCGCTTGCTGCGTCTCAAGTGAGAACCGGTGGAACGTTATGACGAATTGGATGGAGAAGATGACCCTTGCTCTTGCGGCCGCGGGCACCCTTCTTGGATTGTCCCTGTCGAGACTGGAAGCGCAAGACACGAGCGGCAAGAAACCCAACGTTGTATTTATTCTGGCCGACAAC
>DATJWZ010000294.1:0-1974 GCA_035500795.1 Candidatus Eiseniibacteriota bacterium
ACTTCCCGTCACACTTGTCATTCGCTCCATCAGCGCCTATACGATCTCGAGGCGCGTGCTTCGAACAAGATTGAATTGGTTTTTTCTGCCAATCGAAGACGTAATAGGATTCTGCTTCTGGCTCGCCGGATTCTTTGGCAATACGATTTCGTGGCGGGGACGCCGTTACAGGCTATTTGCTGACGGCCGATTTGAACAGATTTCGTCCACGTAGCGCGGTGGCCTCGTTAGCCGCTTCTGTTTTCGATTCGTATCAGCCTACCATTCTTCAACTGAAACCGGTCGCCTCGCCACGTCACAGTATGTCCAGCGAAACTAACCAGCCAGATACCGACCGCGATCAGGTCACGCACGGGAAGCATCCACAATTGTTTGGATACCTGGCGATCCTCAAGAACGAACCTTCCAATCACGATCGCCACAGCGAGCCGGGCCAGCGCTACCGTCGCGAATACTCCTATGGCCCATGGCGCCCAGTGAAACGCAATGAGGTTCATTAAAGCCCAGAACAGTCCAAACGTGGAACCGAGCCCTATGTATCCGCCGAGGCGCGCATCGCGCACTCCACGCGCCCATCGCATCTGATGCGCGAAGAATCCAGACAGGCCGTACGCTGGAAGATGAGTTTCGACGACAACGCTTGATAGCACGACCGTCAGGCCCAGGTCGGCGATGCGCCGGCCCAATTCATAGTCATCGGCAAGGAAATCGACAATGGACCTGAAACCGCCTAGGCGTTCTAGATCTCTGCGTCGAAATGCCAAAGTCGAACCCAGACCGAATTGCAATCCACCTTCTAGCTGTTTCGCGGCCAATACTCCCGCGCAAAAATCTGTACTGATTCCCAAAGACTCCAAATGCGACCCGAGGGTCGGTTCAGCCACGCCACGGTACAAGGCGGTAACCATTCCCACGCGATTGTCGATCAAGGGCGCAACGACATGCTGCAGATAGTCGCGCTCGACTCGGATATCGCTGTCGTTCACCAGTAGATATTCATAACGGCTCTCAGACACCATTTGTTCAAGATTGCTGACCTTCACATTCGCGCCAAGAATCTCAGGACAAATCACCAGCCGAATCGAATGCGAGGGGAATTCCTGCTGCAACTGCCTGACACTTGCGACCGCAGGGTCCGCCGCGTCGCTGACGCCGAAAATAATTTCGTATTGCGGATAGTCCTGTAGGCAATGGCTTCGGAAGCTGGCGTAGATCTCAGGGTCTGTGCCCTTGAGTGGTTTCAGTATTGAAACGGGCGGCAGAGGCTTTGTGGGTGATGCGTAAACTTCTGTGGTTCGCTGCCGCAGGAAGCTTCGCGCGCCCAACAGACAGAGAATGTAATAGAAGAAGCTCGAAGCACAACCAAGAAGTGGGACAAGTTGCAGGATTCTGATTGTGCTATGAACCATGCGCGTGCGGGCTGATTACTCGTAACGCAGCGACTCAATCGGATCAAGGTTCGCCGCTTTCCAAGCCGGATAAATGCCAAATACTAATCCTACGCCCGCAGCTGAGCTGAATCCGAACGTGACCCAGAACATCGACATACGCGCCGGCAGAGACGGCCATATCATGGGAATCACCCACACAACGACAGCCCCTGCGATGATACCGATCAGGCCACCGACTGCCGTCAGCATGATCGCCTCCAGTGTGAATTGCAGGAGGATGTCTTTCTTACGCGCGCCGATCGCCTTACGGACGCCAATCTCGCGTGTTCGCTCAGTCACGCTGACGAGCATAATGTTCATCACACCTACACCGCCGACCACAAGTCCGACACTCGAAATCGCGAACATCCCGATGAAAAGCGCTCCAGTGAGCTGGTTCCACACATCGGAAATCGAGTCCGAAGTCATGATTGCAAAATTGTCGGGCTTGTCGAATGCGACTCGTCGCCGGCGCCGAAGCAATTCGCGGATTTCGTCCATGGCTTTGGGCATGTCGTCGTGCGAGGTGGCTTTCACGCTGATA
>DATJWZ010000295.1:0-4530 GCA_035500795.1 Candidatus Eiseniibacteriota bacterium
CTGCGGGAGTCGATTCGGTTGTCATCGACAGCAGCGCTGTTGGGCTGGGTCAACACTGGGACACCTTCCAGAGCCGGCTGCGCGAGCGCAGAAAAGAAGCGGTTGCCTCATGCAGCACGTGTACGGGCGAATCCGCTTCGAGTCGTGGGATGGAGAGCACCGATACTTTGCGAAAGGCAGTGTAGGGTTCGATAACTTCGGTAACAAGGTCACGCGCTCCGAAGCTTCGACTTGCTTCGGAGCGTTTTCTTTTCAGGTATGACAAGGCATCGGACGCCGCCGACTAGGAGGCCTGCGTGATTGTCGGAAGTCGAAACGCCGGGAAAAGAATCTTGACCGCTGTAGTTGCTTTGTTCATCGCGACGATTGTGATCGCGGTTCTCGTGACGTCTCGAAGAAAATCGGAACCTGCGAAACAGGCACCGCTACATCCATCGGTGCTACTAACAAAGAGCGTCGAATTCGCGGGCTAAGGTATCAGTCGTTAACGGCTGGAAGGCGTTACTTTCCAAAGCTGCGCTAATGCCTTTGCCGCGTCGGAAAGAGCCCGCTTCTCAGCATTGGCTTGGGACTCTGAGGCTGTTTTGCGTCGCTGCACGATTGGCATTCTGTATCTCGATTGTTTTCCCGGCAGGCTAGCCTGATAAATGTCGCGAACGGCGTTCTCGAACGTGCGCTTCAGGTTCATTGTCACCGGGAGAGGTTGTGCTGGAGTTTTGCTTATCATCACAAGAACTCAACTTTCATTGTTGTTTGTCAGCACTCTAATGTCCCAAAAGGTTTGCAACAATACAGCGTTGCACGCAGGTTGTTCTCTCGCCTTTCCCTAAGATTCCACTAGATTCTGGATTCATCCCAAGCGAACTCTGTAGGACGGCTTCAGGCGGCGTTCGCATCGCTCACTGCGCAATTGCGCAAAGCACGTAGAGCGTATAGCGCGTCGTCCAGTACCTGGTCTTCTTCGATATGATCGCCGTTCGCTTCGAATAGCTCCTTGACTCGAGCAAGAATCGCCTGTTCTGCCTGCGCAATTCTTACAGGAATCTTGCTCCGGTCTGTTTCGAAAAGTGCAGCCTGATAGAGGGTCTGCCAGGCATAGCTAGACTTGGCCGCGTTGCCAGAAGGTCTTCGCATTTGCTGTATCCCTTGGGAATGAATCTGACGGAGATTCGATTCGCAGGGTAAGCGATCATTCGAGGCCAGTTCTATAAGGTGATTCTTGTAGATGGAAATGATTACCAGGAGGTGGAAAGTGTGGAAGGGCGCAAAACCCTTCCACGCCATATCTAGGCGGCCCTTCGGGACGAAGATTTTCCGCTTCGCGATCTTCTTTGTCCGCCCTCCGATGCTTCGTCTTCTTCGTTTGTCTCCGTTGTTTCTGTGTCCATCGACTGTTGGTTGATGTCTTCCGCCAGTTCAGTCAGCTTTTGGTCGGTTTGTTTCTCTTCCTCAAGTGTTTGCTCCAACAGGGTGACGTGCTCGTTTTCGCCGATGAGTTCTGCCAGCGTTCGCACTGTGCCATAGCCTGCAATTTCGTAATGCTCAACGCGTTGGGCAGCTCCAATAATGCCAGAATCCATTACGGCGTCTTCGTAGTCCTCCTTCATTGTTTCGGCTGCTTCTTTGACCAGGCCTTCCATACCCAGGCACTTCTTGCCCGTAGGCTTTTCGTCCAACATTTCGAAAATCTGCTCCAGGCGCGAGACATGCTCCGACGTCTGACGCAGATGCTCCTCAAAGGCTTGGCGAAGTTCGTCATTCGACGATGCTTTTGCCATCTTCGGCAGGGCCTTTACCAATTGGGTTTCAGCGTTGTACAGGTCCCGCAACTCGTCGATATAGAGTTGCCGCACTGACTCGTTCGGCATTTGGATCCTCCTTTTTCCGTTGTCCAGCGTCTCGGAGCGGAGCGGCAAGCACTGGGCTTATAACCGGAAAGTATTTTTCTAAGAGCGCGCAAACAATACCTCAGATGCTGTATGAGCGCGGGACAGTGCTGGTTGGAATTCGAAGTCCACCAGTGCGGATGCGAATGTTGGAAGTGTCCACGGATATGTACACAAACGATTTTCTAATCATCTTTGGCCCGGCTCAGTCAGAAGAAAAATCCTCAAAAGCCTTCCCGGCGATGTATCATGACGCGTTCCGGGATTTACACCGTTCGGAGGGTCAAGGACGAACTCATGGCGATTTCGAGCCCGAATACTAGTACTCCGGCTGTTGCTCCGGGCACAGGACAAAGCTATGGTGCCCCGCTTGCGACCGTCACTACCCTGTTCTTTATGTGGGGATTTCTCACTTGTTTGAATGACATTCTGGTTCCTCACCTCAAGTCAATTTTCGATCTGAACTATACCGAGGTGATGCTCATTCAGTTTGCCTTCTTCGGGGCATATTTCATTTTTTCGATACCTTCTGCAAAGATCATTGACGCTATCGGTTACCAGCGTTCCATGGTGGCTGGCCTGCTTACGATGGGAGTGGGGGCATTCCTCTTTGTCCCAGCTGCAAGCGTGCCCTCGTATCCTTTATTCCTCGCCGCACTCATTGTGCTTGCCGCAGGCATCACCTGTCTCCAAGTCGCCGCGAATCCCTATGTAACTGTCCTCGGAAAACCCGAGACAGCATCCAGCCGCTTGAACCTGACACAAGCATTTAATTCCCTTGGCACATTCCTGGCCCCGTTCTTTGGTGGACTTTTCATCTTGACTGCGGCTCCAAACATGAAGGAAATTCGGGTCCTTGCGCCTGATGCCTTACAAGCTTTTCGCGTGCATGAGGCGGCAACAGTCAAGATGCCCTACGTGGGCCTAGGCATCGCTTTAGTGGTTCTCGCCATTGCCATCGGAAGGTTCAAGCTACCCAAAATTGAACATGCTCAGCACCACTTGGGACAGAAAGTAGAAGATTCGATTTGGAAGCACCCGAATCTCATCTTCGGGGCGATCGCGATCTTTGTCTACGTGGGAGCGGAAGTTTCGATCGGCAGTTTCCTCGTGAACTACTTCAGCCAGCCGGAAATTGGAGGACTAACGGAGAAGGTCGCGGCGAGTTTCGTCGCGTTTTATTGGGGTGGGGCTATGGTTGGCCGGTTCATTGGATCTGCGCTTCTGCAAAAGGTCAAGACTGGGTCTCTCCTTGGTCTGTGTGCTGTTTGCGCGGCGGCGTTGGTCGCGATCTCCATGCTTACAAATGGCCACGCTGCCATGTACAGCATCATCCTCGTGGGCTTTTTCAACTCGATCATGTTCCCCAGCATTTTCACTCTGGGTGTAGCCGAACTCGGTCCGCTCACAGGAGACGGGTCCGGCATCATGATCATGGCCATTGTTGGCGGTGCCATTGTTCCCGTCGCACAGGGCTGGATTGCAGACCACATCGGCATCCATCATGCATTCTTTCTACCTGTTATCTGCTATCTGTATATCCTGTTCTTTGCCTTGAGCGGATCGAAACCGAATAGTGAGCGCTACGCGAAGGCGTAACGCCCACGTTGTATCGAGAATTGATATCAGAGTTATACTTAAAACGATTTAATTCCATGGTGCCCGTCAAGAAGCCCGGCCAAAAGCCGGAAGTGGTTACCCTGAAAGCGGTCGCGCTGCACCTGGGCCTTACTCCAGGGACCGTCTCTGCAGTTCTCAATGATTCTCCCTCAGCCCGGTCGATCCCGCAGGAAACCAAAAACCGCATTCGCACTGCTGCGAAAGAGCTGAACTACCGCCCCAATTTTTTCGCCCGCACTCTCCGTAACAAGCGCACCTACACAATTGGGGTCATTGCGGAGGAGATTGGCGATTCCTATAGTTCTCCGATCATCAGCGGCATTGAGCAATATCTCCGCGAACGCAACTATTTCTTCCTGACAGTCGTTCACCGCCACGACATTGCCCTGTTGAGCCGCTATTCACAGTTGCTGTTAGAAAGAGGCGTCGAGGGGATCATTACTGTCGATACCACCGTGCAGGATGCGCCAACGTTGCCCACCGTCGCGATTGCCGGTCACAAGAAACTAAAGGGCGTCACGAATATCGTTCTGGACCACCAACAAGCAGCGACATTGGCTTTACAACACCTGAAAGATCTTGGCCATCGGCACATTGCTTTCATGAAAGGTAATCCTGTCAGTTCAGATGCAAAGGACCGGTGGGATGCGATCTGTCGGGTTGCCTCGCAGATCGGACTTTGTGTCGATCCGGAACTGACTGTTCAAATCGATACCGATGATCCGACCCCGAGATTAGGCTATCCGTTCGCCAGGCAACTCCTGGGCAAGCAAAAGCCTTTCACTGCCCTCTTCGCCTACAACGACATGTCCGCAATCGGAGCGATCCGCGCCATTCAGGAGCAAGGTTTGCGCGTGCCTCACGACATCTCCGTTATGGGGTTCGATGACATCCCGGGAGCTGCCTTTCATAGCCCAAGCCTGACCACTGTTCGTCAGCCGCTAAATCGCATGGGCGAAGTGGCCGCGCAAAGTTTGCTTGAGAGAATCGAAGGAAAGAAAGACTATCCCGCCGAAATCGCCAT
>DATJWZ010000296.1:0-30314 GCA_035500795.1 Candidatus Eiseniibacteriota bacterium
CTCTGTATCGAGACCGGCGCCGGTTACGATTGCGGTCGAAAACTGATCGTGCTGATCGTAACCAGCGGGGATGAATCCGCGTTTGGCGCCGCTGAGCGAGTACTTGCCTGCAGGAATGCCGGTGAATTCGAACTTGCCATCATCCGACGTCACGACTGATATCGGCTGCGGACGCGCCTTGGTGTCGGCAATTGCGACCTCCGCATTCGCGAGGGGATGGCTGTCGACCTTGCTGACCACGGTTCCTGCAATTCGGAAGGTTCCGGCGGAAGTCGTCGGCGCCGTGCTCACGTTCTGCGCCGGGGCATGCAGCGCCGCAATTGACAATGCGGTTGCGATGAGAATGCCGGCGGCGCGTAATCGGATCACTGTTCCTCCGAGATCACCTGAAGTTGCAGGTTCGCCTGTTGGCCAGGTTCCAGATGGATGACCTGGCCTTTGGTCTCGTAAGCTTTCATCGCTTGCGGATCGCGATAGGGAAGATTTGGATGCGCGCCGGGAATCGCCAGCACACGGTAGCCGCCGGGGACCAGTGAAATTCTGCCGATGTTTCCGTCGGGGCCGACGCCGATTTCCTGGTATTGCCCTGCGCCTTCACCCAGAGGCACGAAGGCTACCGTCGTGTAGTTGTTTGGCGTTTTCGGGGAGGCGGTGTTCTGAGCCGTGACAGTGCCTTCCACGAACGCGTAATCATCGCGCATCGTGATGTCGACCATGCCTGCGCCGCCTGCGGTGACTGTCAATGGCTGATGAAGCAAGTCAGGCGCTCCCATGGTGGCGGACGCAACGTATCCACGGCCGGAATTCAAGCGGAGCCAGTAATGCCCCGGAGGAACGCTGGCGAGGACGAGTGTGTCGTCGTTCGGCCCGAGAGGAGGGCGAAGCGCGTGGGGGTTACCGCTGCCGAAATCGTCGGCAGGCTCGAGATTCGCTTGAAGATAGGCACGAGGCCCGCGGATCGCGAGAGATCGAGTGCCGGCTCTGCGGCCGCCCATAACGGTGATCGTCATCTCTCCAGTCGCCGGCTGGTTCTGGCTGCTGAATTCTTCTTTGACATTCAGAACGATTCCGCTGTTCGGAACCATCGTCAGCGTATTGCCATTAGCAGGACCTCCGGCGACGCGCAAGCTTGTCGTTCCTGAGGCAGAGTTCTCGCCGTAGGTAATCGCATCGACCACGTAGTTGCCATTCGGGAGCATACCCTCGATTCGGTGTTCGCCAGCATTCATTCCGAGCGAATAGCCGGGCCCGCGATGACCTTGCGGCGAGACGACGATCATTGCGCCACCGCTGAGATCGCCATTTACGGGAATCCGCACCTGGTAGTACGGCTGGCGGGTGAGCGAGAGATCGGCCTCGACGGTCTGTCCGGAGGCAAGTTGGATTGTGCCCGCCGTTTCAAAGTCAGTGGCGCCCGGATAGAAGACGGGTGGAAAGCCGTACGCCTGGGTCCGCGCGATCATCGCTGCGGGGTCGTTGTCGAGCGTCTCCGTTGTTGACAGCTTGTACAAGCCGGGATGCAACCCTGCGAAGCGAAACTCTCCGGCGGAGTTTGCGGTGGTTGAGCTTTGCTGCAACCAGCGCGGAAGGCCCTCTTGCGTTTGTCTTTCGTAGAGCTCAAGCGTGACGGCGGAGGTGGTGTCAGGCGTTGAGAACGCGACGCGTCCTACGATGAGAGCTTCCGGGGTGAGCGCGATGGTTGCTTCTTGGCCCGGAGTTGCCGTCACGCCGTTATCTCCTTCGGTGAGGAATCCGGGCTTGCGAGCGGTGAGCCAAACCTGCTCTCCAGCGGCTAGTACGCGCTCGTTGTAGGTCGTGGTCGAGAATGTATCGGCAGTCTCCTTCTCCACATTGAACTCGAAGTGTCCCGAGCTATCGGTCAGCATTGCGTATCGACTGTCCGGGCTTGATACAAGAGCCCGCGGGACTGGTGCGCGTGTCACTGCGTTGATCACCGTGCCAGTGATCGTGTTCTTCTGCGATCCACTATCGAGCGTTTGCGCCGAGGCAGGCCGCGCTGCGAGCGTCGCCATGGCAAGAATGCTCGGTATGGCAACGGCCAGGCTGGAGCCAGAAATACGACGCGCGGTACCAAGCACCGCGGTTGCAAGTCTCTCTAGATGAAGCTCAGAACGCATGCAAAGCACTCACTGCAATTTGGAAGGATGCGTCACAGGTCACTTTTCGTTGCAAGAGTCCGGCGGATCATGCCTCGCGTCATCGTGGTTCCCGGCGAAGCAGAAATCCTTCGCGAAGCTGCCATAACGGGCCTTGATTTCATCCGGCAAGTCATTCATTCCCAGCTTCACGAATTCAAAATTGATCTCACCGTTCGGCGAGACGCTGCCTAATAGATAGCCCCAGGCATCCGTCTGCGCCTTTGTTTTTGCCATCATCTCGGGGGTGAAGTCGGGTAAGGGATAGCGCCGGGCTCCCGCAGTGCCGACGATCCAGCCGGGCAGGACTGCGCCTCCATGTGCAGGATTCTTCCAATAGGCGGTGTCAAAGAGATCCTGCATGAAGAAATGCGAGTGGCTGGCGAGAACATAAACGAACTTGCCCGAGTCGTGACGCCACTGCACGAGATCGTTGTAGGCGCGGCGTCCGCTTTCAGTGCCCTTGATGCTGGGTTTGTTTTTGTCGCCGTTCATGCTGTGCCCGCAGGCCAGGCTGTTGGGTAGCGCGCGATGCATACCAACCACCACGCTCTTGATCGCCGGATCATTTTTATCAGTGCCGAGCACCTGCTCGAACCATTGCGCCTGCACATCCTCGAATCCGTTGTCGCCAGAGTTGTCGAGATAGATGAAGTCGACAGAGCCTTCTTTCCAGTGGTAGTACAGGCGCAGGTTGCCGTCGGGAAATTCTTTTATCCGCTGCGCGCGAAGTTCGGGCGCGTCGAGCCAGTAGGCGAATGTCGACAGGTAGTCCGCGGGAGTCTTGTTGATGAGTTCATGATTCCCGATGCCAAGCCGGACCGGTACGAGTCCGAATGGGCGGACCTGGTTGTCAATGAAGTCGGTCCATGCAATCTGGAGATACTCGGGCATCGGTAGCTTGGTGCCGTAGGCACGCTGCATGTCTTCGTCGACGTCGTACATGGCGCGAAAATCGCCAAGGTGCCAGTAAAACGCCGCGTGCTTTGCAACGACACTTTTAGCGATGGCCGGCATCACCACATCGCCGCAATTGCGGGAATCACCGGAAACGGCGAAGCGCCATTTTCCGTCAGAAACTTGCTGAGCCACTGTTGAAGAAACGATGATGAGCGATACGATGCAGAGAGCGAACTTCTGGAACATACAAGCCCTCCCAAGGGTGGGCTAAAAGAATACCCCAAATTACTCGTCCGGTTCAGGGGCGGGCGCGGCGTTCGGATCGGATTGCGGCTTCGCTGCGAGGATGGCCTGCCAGTTGAGGATTGCATTCCACAGCAGTCGCTGATCGCCGCGGTTCATATCGCGGTGCATGGGATTGAAGTTGAACGCGACGACGTGTCCTTTACCAACGGGCATATCGAGAATCGCCGGACGCCCGATCAAATTTTCTTCTCCCCAGGCCTGCCCGCTGACGACGAAATCTTTGTTGTCGTGGTCGCCCCACTCCATGACGATTCCGCTGCGATCTTCGGGACCGTCGAGGCATGTTGTGCAATACGCCATGCGCAACCAGCGGCGTGGGATGTTATAGAGCGGGAAATTTTGCCTGAACACCCACGTGTGGACGGGATATCCATAGCCGATGGGATGATTGGGACGATCGAAGGTGACGCGCACATGTGCCCCGGGAGTACGGGTCGCGGCTTGTTGTGATGCGGAAGAGGAAGAGCCGCCGCCTCCCGCAGTGCTGCGCGGGACTCCTCCAGAAGAGCGGCGTACGAACCGCACGAGTCCGCCTTCGAGTGCGAGCATGCTGCCGCTGCCAAGTGTGACCATCAGGCCTCCGTCGTCGACGAAGCGCTGGATTTGCGCAAGGCCTTCGTAGCCGATTCCGCCCGTGATGTCGTCGGACTCCGCCGGAGTGCCGAAGCTTGGTGTCTGCGGAGTTTTCTTGAATGGCATCGGGGACCACGCCTTGGGCAGTCCCTCGATCTGCTCGGCGAGTTCGAGATCGACGTGTCCGTAGAGCAGGACATCGATTTTGTCATGCAGATTTCCCGCGCGAATGTCTTCGTCGCGCAGGTAGGTGTATGGAACTTTGCGCTGGTCGAGCGAGTAGCGAATCCAGCCGATGGAATCGGTGTCGGCCCACGGGACCCAAACTCCGATGCGTGGAGCAGGAGCTTTATGATGCGGGATGTAGGGAACGCTCGCCGTTTCGGTGAAATCGAGGCCGAGTTCCTTTGCAGTCGATTCGACAACATCGTGCAAACCGGGCTGGTCGGAGAGAATCCACGAGCCTGCGGGATATTTCGCTCCTCCGGATTCGAACTCTTTCTCTGCGATCTGAATTTCAAAGTTCGCGAGGCGATATCGCGCCGCGAGAAGCGATTCCTGCCCGGTATCTTTCAGCAGATAAGTTGGTCCACTTCCGCTGACATGACCGGCAATCTGCGGCGGCTGGGTCAACGTAGTTAATGAAGCTTCGCGGATTGACGGATCGGCAGTGGAAAACGCTCGCAGGTGATAGTTCGCCGGCAGTTCCCACGAAACGTCGTCGTAGGGAGGCTCGCCGTCTTTTGGGTAGCGTTGCGGCGTGAGCAGGTCGACAGCATAGTTTCGATACGGCTGATCGAGGCGAATGACGTAAGTTCCTGCAGGATAACTTCCGTCTTTGAGCTGAATGGAGTTTTGAGCGCGTGAGACTTCGATCTGTTGTCCCATCAACCGCGACACCATGGCGCCAACTCGTGCGGGATCGCCTTGATCCTGCGGGATCAGAAAGGCGTACGGCGGCTGCGTGAGTCCCTTCTGCCACGAGTCCCAGGACTTCTTGTAGAAGTTGCGGAGCATGTCTTTCGCGTGCGTCGCGGCGTCATCGAGCGCAATCAGCGCGCCGGTTTCCTGGTAATTCAAATTGTCTCGGGCGGACCAGGTGACTTCACGTGGCGGAGGCATCGGACGGTACCACTCCATTGTGGTTGCACCAGGCGAGATCGAGCGCTTCTCGGTTTCTGCGCTTCCGTTGCCAAAGGTCTCGTAACCACGCCCGATGCTGTTGTGATTCATCGCCACGGAATCGAGATAGAGATGCGCGAAGGCTTCGCCGAAATTCCACGTAGACACGCCTGGCATCCCCATGGCCGTCATCGCTTCCACTTCACGCATGCTGAGCTGGAGAAATTCCGTATACGTAATCGGATCGATGTTCGGGTTGTAGGGGCCCGTACCATTCCATGTCATCATTAGTGGCACGCCCTCGTGCAGATCGTGCACGACCGTCGGATGCCACTCGTGAAACATGCGGTGAACGGCCTTCGTAGTCTCGTGCGTCTGCTGGTGCGTGTCGCGATTAATGTCGACGAATGTGTACTTCGACCAATACGGCGGCGATTGGCGCGGCAGAGTGTTGCGGTCAGTCTTGCCCTTGAGATAGCGATAGAACCAGTCAACCATCTTGTCGCGTCCGTCGGGATTCGAAATGGGATTGATGAGGACGACTAGATTTTCGCGAATGTGCTGAATCATCGGCTGCTCTGAAACAGCAAGGCGGTAGGCGAGTTCGAGCATAGCCTCCGTGGATCCCGTTTCATCGGAGTGCAGAGCAGCGTTGAAGTAGTAAATTGGCCGCGACGCAGCGATAAGTTTCTCGGCGGCGGCTTGATCAGTGCGTCGCGGGTCGGCGAGCGATGCGGTGGCCGCTTTCAAACGATCGAGATCGCGAATGCCTTTTTCATCGGCGATAGCGATTAGAACGATGTCGCGTCCTTCTTCGCTTTTTCCGATGGTGAATACACGGACGCGCGGGCTGGCTGCTGCCATTGCTCGCGCGTAGGCATACGTCTTCTCGGTACCGGTGAGTTCGCCTGGTGCGCCCATGATGCGTCCGAAGAACTTTTCCGGCGATGGCACCTTGTCCGACTGCGGCACATAGTTAACCAGTGGCGAGATGAATTGTGGATCTGTCGTGGCGGCGGCGATCGCTTCACTCGCCCCGGGCTCAGGCATGTCAGGGGCTTGGGCGTTCGCCGCGGCGAAGGTACATAGCAAAGCTGTCCATAGAAAAGTGAATCGGAGCATAGGGCCCTTGAACCTCAATCGAGGCGAGAGTTTAGCACGTGGGGCAATCACAACATGGCAAATGAAATCTCGCCGGGAAGTTAGAGTCGTAATTATTTGGTCACGTGATTGATGGCCACGAATTTGGGAGAGTCCACTCCCAGCACTTTGAAAGCTTCGCCCATCGTCCGAACAATGTGCACGTTCTTGCGCGTGCTCTCTGTGAGCGTCTGGAACATTCGGCTGGTGCCATAGACAAGGTCAGATGGTGCGACGATTACGCGGGTCGGCAGATCTGGCGAGTGCCGTTTGGCAAGCGTGTTGACTGCTCGGGGAGAAACCGAAAAGCGAGTCACGGCGGCCGTATCGACAATCAATCTGCTTGAGGAGTAGGAAGCCGCCAAAGGTACTCCTACTGTCCAAAGGTCCAACACAGCCTGATCGGTCATCTCGCCAGTCAGCGTGAGGCGCAGAATATTTTCTGCTTAGGCGAATTCAAAGCGGAATTCCATGACCGCGGGTCTTTTTCCGATTCATCATGACAGAAAAGTTCAGGGCTGTAGTACCATTTCGCGTCTCGATTTTCACTGTTTGAAGTGACCCAACGAGCCCTGGAGAATCAAATGACAAAGAAGCTCGCTCTCGTCGTTGCATTCGTCTGTTTCACTCTCGCCCCTGCAGCATGGGGACAATGGTCCTCGAATCCATACCTGAATCTCCCTCTTGCCGACGACGCCAACGGCAGCGATCAGGTCCAGCCAAAGGTTGTATCGTTCGGCAATCTCGGAGGCTACGTCAGCTGGTTTGACGCGAACCCTGACAGTCCTCCTCCGATCGGATACGACGTTTTTTATCAACGCCTGAACGAGCAGGGCTACGAGAAATTACCGCACGACGGCAAGATAGTCGCTGATTTGAGCAATAGTTCGACCGAAGACTACGGGCTTGATGTTGATAGCAAGGGGAACGCGCTGCTTGCCTTTCTGGATACACGCGAAGGCTCGAACCAGCAGGTGACCGCGGCGAAAATGAATCCGTGGGGAACGGCACTCTGGGGAAAAAAGGGAGTGCAGTTGACCAGCGGTTCCGATTCCAATGCGGTTCCGAAGATTGCAGCAACGTCGGACGGCGGTGTTGTCGTCGCCTGGACCAGCAACAGCAACGTGGTCGCGCAGAAGCTGGATGCGAACGGAAACCCGCAGTGGGGCACTGGCGTTGTCTTCTCAGAGTCGCAATATAGTTACGTTCTTGCAGATCTGCACGCCGCCGATAACGGGAGCGTGATCATCTCGTGGGTGCGAGAGCAAGGCTTCCTTGGCAACAAAACTTTGGTTGCGAACAAGATTTCCACTTCCGGAACGCTGCTTTGGGGCGCGAGCAACGTCCCCATTTTCACCAACGGCTCGCTGCAATTTGGAAACTTCCCGCATTTCATTCCAGATGGCAGCGGAGGCGCCGTTTTTGCCTGGTACACCAGCAGTCCGTCATTGCAGTGTTTCGCGCAGCACATTCTGGCGAATGGCAGTGCAGCATTCGCAGCCGGCGGTGTGGCCGTTTCCACGGATGTCGTGGATGTTCGCGTCTCTCCCTCTGTCGCATACCGCGCTTCCACACAGGAGACGTTTGTTTTCTGGACTGAGGAGGATTCCAACCAGTTCACCAACGGAGTCTCCGGGCAGAAGCTGGATGCTACTGGTAACGCGCAGTGGGGACCGACTGGACTCGTGCTGGTTCCGCTAGGAGCGGATACGCAGGATTTCGTCACGGCTGTACAGGTCGGGACAGGAGCGCTGGTTTTCTGGGTGGATACGGTCAGCTACGGAAATGCGAGCATCCAAGCTACCAAGCTGGACGGATCGGGCAACGCCGTTTGCCAGCAGTTCGTGGTCTCTTCGGCTCCCGCGAACAAATATGCGTTAGTCGCGACGACGAATCAGAACAATGCCACGGCTCTGGCGTGGACTGATGACCGCATCGGCAACAACGGAATCTACATCCAGAACGTGAACGCGAACTGTTCGCTGGGATTGCACTAAGTAGTTTGGTGGGCGGGGCGGCGGAGACGCCGTCCCGTATAAAACCAAGTTGCTGGTTTAGCGCGCTGCCGTGCCCATTTGCGAACCCAACTGAATCATCATGCCTTCCGCAGCTGCGCGTACGCTGGGATAATAATTGCGGGCCTCCGCGACGACTTTGTCGACAATCGCGTCGGTGTGGTCCGGATCATGATGGTACAGAATTAATTCCTTCGAGCCGCTTTCCATCGCGATATCGACGGCTTCGCGCCAATGGCTGTGTCCCCAGCCACGGCGGCGAGCCTTATACTCTTCGGGCAGATATTGCGCGTCGTAGATGAGCAGGTCCGCACCTTCAGCCAATTTCCGCACGCCTTTGTCGAATTCCGCATCACCCGGTTCGTTGTCGGTGGCGTAGACAAGTACGCCGTCTTTCGTTTCGACGCGGAAGCCCAGGCATCCCTGCGGATGGTTCAGCCACTGGGTCGTGATGTGGACGCCGTTTTCCATATCGAGGCATCCGTTCTCGATATTGCAGAAGTCACGCTTGGCACGCATCATCCCGAGATCGACGGGGAAATATGGCGACGCCATCTGTTCAGCCATTACCTGCTGGATTCCGCGAGTCTTGCCGGAAGAGTGGAACGAAAAACGGCTGTGGGGACTCTCGTAGAGCGGACGGAAGAATGGCATGCCCTGAATGTGGTCCCAGTGGAAATGCGAGACGAAAATGTGCGCGGCGAAGGGGCGATTGCCGAATTCGCGGGTAAGTTCGTGCCCCAGCATGCGGAATCCGGTGCCGCAATCGAAGATATAGATCTGGTCTCCGACGCGCACTTCGACGCACGAGGTATTGCCCCCGTAGCGAAGATTCTCGGCCTGTGGAGTGGGCGTGGAGCCGCGCACGCCCCAAAACTTAACTTGCATAAACCCCGGTAGTGCCAGTTGAGTTCGTGGTTATTCCCCTGTCATGTCAATCGTTTACGGCCTTGCCATCGCGGGGCACTCTCGACCGTAAGAAAGCCATAGGACACGGGATATTAACGATTTTAGTGATTATGGTGATGGTAACAAGTGACCAAAGTTTGTTAAGGCGGGCTTCAGACTGCCGGCTGCCGATGCGGGATGGCGAATCCGCATATCTAAAGACCTCAACGGGAAGTTGGACGCGAGCAGCCTTATGCAGGAAGCCCAAAAGCCGGGTGACGGGAACTGGCCAAATGCTCTCTCCCCATATAATGAAAGCCCAACATCATGCTCCAGCCTGATTTCAAAGAGTTTTCCCGGCTTGCGCGCGAGGCCACCCTGGTCCCGGTGGTGAAGTCGGTGAGTGCCGATCTGCTGACCCCAGTCAGCGCGTTCTTGGCGATTGCCCAAAAAGAGTCACATGCCTTCCTGCTGGAATCCGTGGAGCGCGGCGAGCAGATTGGACGCTATACCTTCCTCGGTGCGAACCCATACATGCGGGTCCGGGCACGCAAAGGCAAGGTCGAGATCGAGCGCGGACGCAAGCGCGAGGTCATCGAGGACAACGTTTTTCAAGTGGTCAAGCGACTGCTCCGGGAGCATCACCCTGCGACCGTTCCGGGATTGCCTCCGTTTTTGGCGGGCGCAGTGGGATACTTCGCCTACGACGTAGTCCGGTTGCTCGAGAACATCGGCGAGCACGCAAACGATGATCTCTCCCTTCCTGACGCCGAGTTGATGTTTTTCAATCGTTTACTGGCGTTTGATCACTTGCGTCATCAGATTCACATCGTCGCCGCTGCGGATGTGCGGGGCGAAAGTCCCAAACGCGCCTACGATCGCGCGCTGCGCGACATCAAGTCGATTGAAAGAAAACTTGCGACAGGATTGAGCCCGGCCCTGTGGCGCAATTCCGGGAAGAAGAATCTTGGGAAACTGCGGGTTCACGCCTGCACAAAGCGTGACGCCTACATGAGTTCGGTGGCGCGTTGCAAGGAGTACATCGCTGCCGGGGATATCTTCCAGGTCGTGTACTCGCAACGTCTAGAGTTCACACCTGAAGTTGCACCCTTCGATCTGTACCGTGCGCTGCGGCAAGTGAATCCTTCTCCATATCTCTATTTCCTGAGGAATGGCGACACTCACATACTCGGGTCGTCTCCGGAGATGCTTGTACGAGTTACAGGACGGAAACTCGAGTACCGCCCGATTGCTGGGACACGTCCTCGTGGAAGAGACGAAGCAGAAGATGCGCGCCTGGAACAGGAAATGCGGCATGACGAAAAGGAACGCGCCGAGCATGTGATGCTGGTCGATCTCGGCCGAAACGACCTGGGGCGAGTGAGCGAATACGGCTCGGTCAAAGTGAAAGACCTGATGTATGTCGAACGTTACTCGCACGTGATGCATCTGGTTTCGGCGCTGGAAGGAACGCTCCGAAAAGATCTCGATGCGCTGGATGCGTTCGCGGCTTGCTTTCCGGCAGGAACTTTGAGCGGTGCGCCGAAGGTGCGTGCCATGCAGATTATTGAAGAGTTGGAGCCCACGCGCCGGGGAGTTTATGGCGGATCGGTACTCTACGCGGACTTCGCCGGAAATCTCGACTCCTGCATCGGTATCCGCACGATGCTGATGAAGGGGAAGAAAGCGTATCTGCAGGCCGGCGGGGGAATCGTGGCCGATTCGAATCCGGCGGCGGAGTTTCAGGAGTCGATGAATAAGGCCGGCGCGCTGCTTAGGGCGGTGGAAAAAGCAAGGAGCGGGGAGTAATTTCGCCAGGACGTGCCTGCCACTCGGCCTCGCAATGCGCGAGCCCTGCCAAGAATTCTTTTGATTGACTCCCCGGCGATCGGGTCCTAGCATGATCGACCAGTCATGATCGGTCAGACTGTGTCGCACTACCGGATTGTTGAAAAGTTAGGTAGCGGCGGCATGGGTGTGGTCTATAAAGCCAGAGACGTACGTCTGGAACGTTTTGTAGCGCTCAAGTTCCTTCCCGATGACGTTGCGCAAGATCCGCTAGTTCTGAGCCGCTTTCGGCTTGAGGCCAAAGCAGCATCCGCCCTTAATCATCCGAATATCTGCACAATTCACGATATTGGCGAGCAGGACGGCAAATTATTTATCGCAATGGAACTCCTCGAGGGAATGACATTGCGGGAGCGCATCTCAGGCAAGCCTCTGGATACGGGTACCGCGCTGTCACTGGGGATTGAGATTGCCGAGGCGCTCGAAGCAGCTCACGATGCCGGTATCATTCATCGCGACATCAAGCCCGGGAACATCTTCGTCACCAAACGAGGTCATGCCAAAGTTCTCGATTTCGGGCTTGCGAAGATTACCGCTGTGCCGGATCCAAGAGGTTTACTTGAGGTCTCTCTGCGGACGCAGAGCGAGGACCAGTTGACCAGCCCGGGAGCAGCCGTCGGCACGGTTTGCTACATGTCGCCGGAACAGGTGAAGGGCAGGAACCTCGACGCGAGAAGCGATCTGTTTTCATTCGGTGCCGTGCTTTACGAAATGATGACAGGGATCCTTCCATTTCGTGGAGAGAGCACGGCCCTCGTCTTTGACTGCATTCTCAATCGAACTCCAGCAGCTGCATTGAGGCTGAATCCCGACATCCCCGCAAAGCTGGAGCAGGTGATCGACAAAGCACTGGAGAAGTTGCCCGAGCTTCGATATCAGCATGCGGCTGACATTCGTGCAGACCTACAGCGGATTAAACGAGATCTCGAAAGCGGAAGTGTTTCTCTCTCCCACCCATCACCGCAAGAAACCTCCCTGGCGGTACTCCCGTTTACGTTCCTCAGCCCTGTAAACGAAGGCGAATCTCTGTCCTTGGGTTTTGCGGATTCCCTGATCTCCGTGCTCGGCTCGCTGCAAAACTTCGTCGTACCGCCGACCTCGAGCATTTTGAAATACGCCGGCGGAGCCGACCCTTCTATCGTAAGCCGCGAGCTTCAGGTGAGGTACGTGCTGCAGGGGAACATTCAGAAGCTGGCTTCACAATGGCGGGTTTCGATTCAATTGGTCGATGCGGAAAGGCGGAGGATTGTTGTTTCTGAAACATACAACCTGACGCTGGACAACATTTTCGACGTGCAGGATGAGATCGGGCGTCGCGTAGCCAGTTCTCTGGAAGCGCGGTTGATTACCCCGGAATTCAGGGTCCGGGATCGCTACAGCGCTGATCGGTACGCGTACGAGGAGTATCTGCAAGGTCTCAGGCTCAGCTTTTCGGATCAAGAGCCCACGATGGATCGAGCTATTGAACATCTGACTAAAGCGGTAGAACACGATCCAAGGTTCGCCCTGGCTCATGCCGCATTGTCACGCGTGTGTGTAGATAAATATCGGACGATTGACGGACGCAGCACACTGGCTGACAAAGCAGAGCATCATTGCCGATGTGCGCTGGAGATCGATCCGAATCTGGCTGAGAGTCATATCGCTAGAGGCTACATTCTCTGGAGCCAGGCCAAGAACTATCCGCATCGTGAAGCGATCGCGGAATTCCAAAAAGCCGTGTCGCTCCACCCCAATGTCGATTGCGCCCACGGGCAGCTCGGACTCATCTTTGCGCATGTGGGACGGATCAAGGAAGGACTAGCGGCATTTGAAAAGGCACATCGCAGGAATCCGCAAAACGCCTGGGCGCGTTGGGCTGGTCTGGCTCACCTATGGGATGGAAACTTCGATACCGCGAATCTGGAGGCGGAAGCGTGGATGAGGGAGAGCCCTGGCGCGAAGTACGCCCTTTGGCTTCGCCCGCAACCGCTATTGCTGATGGGAGACTTGAAAGCAGGGGAAAAGATTTTGCGCGAGACTCTGATTCAGTATCCCAGTGAGCCGCTGTTCATCTCCATGATGGGTATCCTCCATGCGATGAGAGGCGAGGAAGAGCGCGCTCTTGATTGTGCAAAAGCGGCCTGCGAGTCTCCGCGCTCGTTCGGGCATACCCACCATACGGTCTATCAGGTCGCCTGCCTTCATTCGCTCTTGGGACGCAAGGAAGATGCCATGGCTTGGCTGGAGCGGGCGGTCAGTACGGGATTCCGCTGCTGGTCATTGTTTCGAACGGATCCCTGCCTCCGGAATCTTCAAGAACTGCCCGAGTTCAGGAGTTACGTCGCAGAGATTGAGGAGGATTCAAAGAGTATTCCGATCCCCGAAGTTTGACAGAGTTTTCGGATTCCATCGAACCTTCAGATTCTCAGAAAATTCTCGATCAGTTTCTTTCCCGCATCGGTCAGCACGCTTTCCGGATGAAACTGCACGCCTTCCACCGCGCACTTTTTGTGTCGCAGGCCCATGATGGTGCGCGTGCCATCTTTCTCGGTCGTCCACGCGCTGACTTCGAGATCGGAAGGTAGGTTTCTCTCTTCCACGATCAACGAGTGATACCGTGTCGCGGTCATCGGCATGGGCAGGCCCTGGAACAAAGTCTTGTTATCGTGCATGACCGCGCTCGTCTTGCCATGCATGAGGTGCGGGGCTCGGACCACCGTGCCGCCGAAGGCTTCCCCAATCGCCTGATGCCCGAGACACACTCCGAGGACGGGTACCTTGCCGGCAAAATGCCGAATCAGATCGATGCTGATCCCGGCCTCGTGCGGGGTGCACGGGCCTGGCGATACTACAATTTTTTCCGGCCGCATGGCCTCGACTTCCTCGACTGAGACTTGATCATTGCGGCGGACTTCGACTTCAGCGCCCAGTTCGCCGAGGTACTGGACGAGGTTGTAGGTAAACGAGTCGTAGTTGTCGAGAACGAAAACCAAGCTCAGCTCCAAATATCAGAGTACACCGAACGGCAGTCGCCGGCTGTGACGGATCTTTGCAAGGCGGTAGACCCACGTCGTCTTCGGAACCTGAAGTTTCTGTTTTGAACCAACCATAACCGTCCTTGTTTCGCCTTTCCTCCCCCTAACGAGCCAGTGACCTACACCACGGTGGTATTGAAGAAAAGGCAAACAGAGCGCATTCTACTTGCAGTCAGTATTGCGGGAATGCAGCACGCGCCACTTTGGAGGACGTATGTCCCAGCCCCAGGAAGAGAAGAGGGGTGCACGTCGGTTCGCCTTGCGCGTACCGGTAACCGTTAAACAAATCGGAAATAATGGCCACCAGCCCGAATCGGTTCAGCTTCGGGATGTCAGCGCACGCGGCATCTGTTTCTATGTAGATTCTGCGATGTCGCAGGGCGCACCGATTGGATTTACACTGACCCTTCCGCCCGAGATCACGCTCACCGAGAGCATCCGCGTGCAGTGTAAGGGCAAGGTCGTTCGCGTAGAAAGCGGAGCACCAGACGGTAAGGTCACAGTGGCCGCTGCGATCGAAGAATACGAATTCTTACCAGAAGCGTAAGAGCAGGGAGTAGGGATTAGGGACCAGGGGCTAGGGTTCATTTACACCTAGCTTTCCAGCGTCCATTTTCCTGCTGAGTTCTAAGAATCTCGGATCAACTCAACCCGAAATACGCTAACGAATCCTAGTCCCTAGCGCTAGCCCCTAATCCCAGACACCTGACCTCTGGCCCCTGACCCCCGGCCCCTGATATGTTTTCATCATCAATCTATTGACGACTCCCGTGTCGCGCCCTCGCCTGAAGTTCGCATGTGTCGCCATGCTCGCTGGGGTCCTTGTCTGCCAACTTTCGGCACAGAACTTCGGACCTCCACGTCTGGTCAAGAGTGTCCGTATCGTCCACGACAAAGGAGTGCCGGCGGTCGAGATTTTTGCCACAGGCTCGCTTGTCCCAGAGATTCAGAACCTGGATTCTCCTCCGCGTCTGGTCATCGATCTCCCGAATGCGCGCATGGGATCGACACCGAAGAAAATTGAAGTCCAGAAAGAAAACATCAAAGCGATTCGCGTCAATATGTTTCAGAGTAATCCGCCGGTGACGCGGATTGTGCTCGACTTGGTCGCGCCTTATGGGCACTCGTGGGATGGTGAGGGGAATCGGCTGATGGTGAGGTTACGACCTCCGGAAGATACCGAGGCGGGGAACAAGAATGCATCGGCAGAGCCTCCAGCGGCCGTGGCGGGATTCACGCTTACCAAGGACGCCGACGTGATTCCCATTTCGTCGAATACAGGGTCGGCGGTTATGGCGAGTGGGAAGCTGGGCTCGGGATCGTCAATCACCGCTGGCACGGACACCACGGTTCTTCATCTACAGCGCGGCGGAGAAGTGCGGGTATGTCCAGGCACGACCGTCTCGGTGAGCCCGTCACAGAGCAAGCGCGACCTCATGTTCGGCATGAGCACAGGAGCAATCGAGACTTACTACGAACTTGGCGCTTCGGCGGACGCAGTGCTGACGCCGGATTTCCGCATCATGTTCGCCGGCCCGGGAGACTTCCATTACGCGATCAGCGCCGATTCTCACGGCAACACCTGCGTCCGCGCATTGAAGGGAAATACCTCTTCTGTGATCGTCTCCGAGTTGATGGGCGACCGCATTTACCAGGTCAAGCCCACCGAGCAAGTCGTGTTTCGATCAGGGCAGATCGACAAAGTCGACATGAATGTTCCGCTCGAGTGCGGCTGTCCCGCGCCTCCGCCCGTGGTGCGAACACAATCGCAACCCATGCAGCGCGTCCCGGATTCGGCACTCCCTTCGAATATCAGCCTAGGAGCGGGCCAAGGCGGAAGTGGAGGGACGGGCAACTCACAGAGCACTGAGCCTCAAGGGACGCGACTGAGCAATGGCCCTGAAACCGCTCCCCTGCCGGCATCGCAAGCGAATGACGTTCATGTGCAGATTGATGCTCCGTTCGTTTTCAGTAGAAAGGATCGCGAGGCGGCGAAGGCGGTACCCCCGGCTCCTGTGGATGCGACCCGGGAACTGCCGCTTGATGACGCTGCCGAGCGCCAAGTCCATGTCGATCCTGTAATTCAGCCGCCACCTCCTCCAGTCGAGCCGCAGGCCAAGCCTGAGCATCGAGGCTTCTTTCGGAGTATCGGCCACTTCTTTTCAGCAATCTTCAGCTAACCTCGGATATCTTTTTTCGGCTTCAGCGCGTCTTACGGCGCAGTGCGGTCAACTTCCGTCGGCAGGAGCGTCGCATGACTGCTGCAGCATCGGATTCCGGGCCCGATCTCTTCTCTGCGTTTGCGACTCACAAAAACGATGGCTATCAAATGCGCCGGGAGGCCTTTGTCTTTTCCCTGGCCGGACAAGCTGCAATACTCGCCATCATCGTTTACTTCACGAGCTGCGTGATCCGCACTCCTGCACCTGACCTGGTGCGCCGAGTTGCATCGCTGGATCTTCCACTAATCTTTTCCGGGCATGACGGTGGTGGTGGCGGGGGACTTGATCCTCTGCCCGCATCGCGCGGAAACCTTCCGCGTGCGTCGCTCGATACGCAGATTGTGCCACCGACGGTAGTCCTCCCAAAAGAAATGCCGAGGCTTCCGATGGACGAGACCGTCGTGGTCGCGCCGGATATCAAGTACCCGCAAGGAGGGCAGATCGGCGATCCCTCGTCGCCATTCTCGCGCTGGCTTTCGAATGGTCCCGGCGGCCCGGGCGGCATTGGAACTGGCTGTTGCGGTGGCATCGGCGATTCTGTCGGGCCGCACGTGGGCTCAGGCCCACCGGGAATCTATCCTGCCGCAAAGGGCGGAGTGACGGTGCCACAGGTCATTTACAGCCCAGAGCCAAGCTTTTCGGACGAAGCGCGTAAATCGAAGACGCAAGGCGTAGTGCTGCTGATGGTCGTCGTGGGAACGGACGGCAAGCCTTACAACATTCGGGTACAGCAAAGTTTGGGCATGGGACTGGACGAAAAGGCAATTGAAGCCGTCAGCCACTGGAGATTCCGTCCTGCAACGTTTGACAGCCAGCCCGTTGCGACGCAGATTGCAGTGGAAGTGAATTTCCGGCTGTATTGAAAAGCAGAAAATAGGGATAGGGATCAGGGTTCAGGGAGACATTATTTTTGAAACTATTGCGGATCCCGGAGTTCCTAACCCCTAATCCCTAGGCCCTGACCACCAGTCCCTGACCCCTGATTTTCTAGCTTCTGTTAATCGCTTTGCGAAGAGGTTCAACCCTTTCGCGAAGGTCTTCCGCGAATTCGGCGCCCCGAACGGCGGCATCGCGCACGCGATCACCGACTTCCCGAACTCGATCTTTCGCATCTTCGGCCCAGTCGCCAAAATTTTCGCGAGCTTCTTCGTAGCCTTTGCGCAGGTCACGGCGTAGTTGCTTGCCAGTTTTAGGGGCGAGCAGCATCCCGAGCAGAGCTCCCGCGCCCAGCCCGATCAAAAGAAAAGTAACGGCAGTGCCGACGTTGCTGCTTTCCGATTCATAACGTCCAGTTGTCATATAAACCTCGTCCTTGTGCCCCACATCAGTGTGTCCACGCGGCGGGGCACTTCTGCGATTGTAGTCCCGGCTGCGAAGTTCGTTCTATCCAGATTTCTACCTACACCTGGAGTGAGCCACGGTTTCCTTTCCGGTGCAGCTCCGTGTAAAATAACGTGTTTAGCCCCTGTGGCGGCGGAACTTGTGGCTTGCCCGCCTTCCGCCGGCTTCAACCAGCAATCGTACAAGGAGAGTTTTAGCGATGTCGATCCCTGCCACACAACTGCGTCCCGGCATGATCATCAAGCACAACAATGATCTGCATTCCGTATTCAGCGTGGAGCACCGCACCCCGGGCAATCTGCGCGCGTTTATCCAAGCGAAGCTGCGGAATCTGCGCACCGGCGCCATGTTTGAGCACCGCTTCCGCTCGCCCGATCCGATCGAAAAGATCAATGTCGATGAAGTCGAGATGGAATATCTCTATAACGACGGCGACAGCTACTACTTCATGGACACCTCGAATTACGAGCAGACTCACCTGACCAAGGACACTCTGGGCGATGCCGTTGACTACCTGATCCCGAACCTGCAGATCAAAGTGGAGTTCTTTGACGGCAAGGCGGTCGGGATCGAGCTGCCGCAGACCGTAGAACTCACTGTCATCGAAACCGAGCCGGGCCTGAAGAGCGCGACAGCCTCGAGCGTTACAAAGCCTGCCAAGACCGAGACTGGATTGATCGTGCAGGTGCCGCCCTTCATCAACGAAGGCGAGAAGATCAAGGTCGATACCTCGGAAGGGGCGTATCTGTCGAGAGCGTAGAGTTCTGTTCGGAGACGGAGTTCGGTCATTCTGACCGAGAAACTCAAGGATTTTGTCATCCTGAGCGGAACAAGAGCTCGCACAGCGAGGTCTTGTGGAGTCGAAGGATCCCTGCCCAGTGTTTGACTGTTTGATTGCCGCAAGGCATTCTCATCGAGTTGTCGAATGGAAATTCCCTAAAACTGTAGGGACAGTGCAAATTGATAGGGATCCTTCGACTGCGTATCAGCCTCGCGTTCGCGAAGCTGATACTTCCGCTCAGGATGACACTTCGGAGAAGATGATTTCATCAGACAAACCGATTCAAGCCCGCCGCTACATGGTTCGCGGGCGTGTCCAGGGCGTCGGCTTCCGCTGGTTTGTGGAGCGCGAGGCGCACATCCTCGGCATCGCCGGCTGGGTCCGCAATAACCATGACGGCACAGTCGAAGTAATGGCACAGGGAACGCGCGACCAGCTGGCCGGACTGCATTCGCGCCTGCGCGAGGGCCCACGAGCCGCCCGCGTCGATTCTGTCGAGGTGTCCGAGGAAAGCCCCACTCCCAGGCTCAGTTCTTTTGGAATTGAGGGAGCGCCGTAAAGCAGTTTCGAGTTGCAAGTTTTGAAGTTTCGAGTTCCATGTATCAACTTCAACCTTAGTCCGCTTGAAAAACTCTAAAACTCGAAACTTGAAACTGGAAACTTGAAACTGTTTCGCAAAGGAGCGACCCGATGTCGGCCAGCAAGCCTTCCGCAGTCACAGCCCAAGAAATCGACCAGCTGAAGAAACTTATCCGAGAAGTCCCCGACTTTCCCAAGAAGGGAATTCTCTTCTACGACATCACCACGCTCCTCAAAGACAAGACGGGTCTTGCTACGCTCATCGACAAGTTTGCCGAGCACTATATGGCGCAGGATGTCGATCTCGTCCTCGGCATGGAAGCGCGTGGATTTATCTTTGCACCGGCGCTGGCCTATCGGCTGAATGCCGGATTCGTCCCGGTTCGCAAGCCGGGTAAACTTCCCGCCGAATGCGTCAGTTATGACTACGCTCTCGAATACGGCAAGAACACCCTCCAAATCCACAAAGACGCAATCCAGAAAGGCCAGCGAGTTCTGATCGTTGACGACCTCCTCGCCACCGGAGGTACGGCCGAAGCGACAGCAAAGCTAGCCGAGCAGCTGGGTGGAAAAATTGCTGGGCTGGGCTTCGTCGTGGAACTGGAATTCCTCAATGGTCGCGACAAGCTGAAGGGCTACGATGTGATGTCGCTGCTCAAGTACGACCAGTAGAAGTAGAAGTAGAGGACAACGAAAAACGGGGCCAGCGCTGGTTGACGCTGACCCCGTTCTCTTTTCGATCGATGAAACTTGGTTATCTCAGCGCTTTCGCCACCAGCAGCCCCAGACCGACCCAGAATCCGCCGCCGATTGCCATTGATATCGCCAGTCCCGAAATTGCTCCCCAATTCAAGTGCCGCTTCTCTCCAACCAACGACGGCTCGGGGTCGATGTCCATCCAAACCGGTAAAAATGTCGTGCCACGCGAATACTCATAACTTCGAGTCCAGCGCTCGGGCACGGCTCGCATGCGCACGCGGGTGCTCGCTTCGGGGGAGAACTGCAACAACTTAAAGCTCATGAAGCACCTCCTCGCATCGGATTGCAACTCGTCTGCCACTTCTCTGCCTGGCGCAAGCGCGCTGAAAATAAGAGGAACAATCGCGCGCCTGGGTTGCCGTCTGCCAGAAGTGTGTCAAAAAACGCATCTATGCCAGACAATTCGTTCAAATTTCCGCTATTTTCGACGAACAATACACGAGTAAAAACACTCCTGTCCACATGAAGTTTCGACAGGTTTTCACTTCTCCGAGACCAGTAGGGGCGAGTCTTTAGGCAGATACCCTTTGCGACGAAACCACTCCTCCATGGATTCCCTGAGTTGATCGAGGGGAACTCCCGATCCGATCTCCATTTCCCCATCAGAAATTGGTAGGGTGTCATCGAAGACACTGTAGTTCGTGAAACTGCGCATGGAGAAGGAATCGAGCCACTTCAATGGGCAGGGAACCCTGCGGCCGGCGTCTTCGTACTCGACGCGAATCTTGCGGGCAAACATGAGGAAATTGTCGATTCTCGATTGACGATTGTCGATTGAAAAATATCAGGGCATCGGCTTTCGTTAGATCAGAAATTGCAAATCGGCAATCGGAATTCGCAATTATTTCTGGGATTTCGGCCCCGCGGCCTTCACTTCCGGCGGCGCGTCGAAGTTTTCGAAGTTTTTCGCGAACCGGTTGCGCAGGTCTTCGGCCGCCTTGTCGTAAGCAGACTTATCTGGCCACGCATTGCGCGGATTGAGCACCTGCGGAGGCACGCCGCGGCAGAATTTCGGGATGCTGAATCCAAAGGTCGACTCGATCTCGAACTCTTCGTGGATGAGTTCGCCCTCGACCGCGGCATCCACCATGGCCCTGGTGTAGGGTATGCTCATGCGGCGGCCTACCCCATACGGTCCGCCCTGCCATCCTGTGTTCACCAGCCAGCATTGCGCATTGTGCTCGCGCAACCGGCGTCCCAACATTTCGGCGTAAGTCTTAGGCGGAAGTGGCAGGAATGGCGATCCGAAACAGGTCGAGAACGTTGCCGTCGGCTCTTTTATGCCGGCTTCCGTCCCAGCAACTTTCGCGGTATATCCAGACATGAAGTGATACATCGCCTGTTCCGGAGTGAGTTTTGAGATTGGAGGCAAAACTCCAAAGGCATCGGCGGTCAGGAATACCACATTGCGAGGATGCCCACCGATCCCGGGAATCACCGCATTCTCGATGAATTCCACCGGGTAGGCCGCCCGTGTGTTCTCGGTTTTGCTGTCGTCCTCGTAATCCGGGACTCGCGTTTGCGAGTCGAGAGTGACGTTCTCCAGCACGCAGCCGAAGCGAAGCGCGTTCCAGATCTGCGGCTCATTCTGCTTCGAAAGCTTGATGCACTTGGCATAGCATCCGCCCTCGAAGTTGAAAATGCCGTCGGCGCTCCATCCGTGCTCGTCGTCGCCGATCAGGTCGCGCGACGGATCTGCCGAAAGCGTGGTTTTTCCAGTCCCGGAAAGGCCGAAAAAGAGCGCCGTAACCCCATTGCTCCCGACGTTCGCCGAACAGTGCATCGGAAATACATTGCGCGGCGGCAATAGAAAATTCATCACGCTGAAAATGCACTTCTTCATCTCTCCGGCATAAGAAGTGCCCCCGATCAGCACCGTACGTCGCATGAAATTCAAGAGAATAAATACTTCGGAGTTCACTCCATCACGCTTGGGATCGGCTTTGAACTCAGGAGCAGAAATGACGGTGAATTCGGGATGATGATTCTTTAATTCTTGCGCATTAGGACGAATAAATAATTGCCGAACGAAAAGATTGTGCCAGGCGTACTCATTCACGATGCGAACGGGAAGCCGGTAGGCGGGATCAGCGCCGCAGAACAAATCCTGCACGAAAAGCTCCCGCCCGCGCAGATGCTCCATCACACGGATGTAGAGGGCATCAAACTTCTCCGCATCGAAAGGCACGTTGACCGGACCCCAGTTGACGCTGTGATCGGTCATTTCGTCACGCACGACGAATTTGTCCTTGGGGGAGCGCCCGGTGCGGTTGGTATATCCGACGATGGCGCCGTTGGATGCCATCTTGGATTCGTCCCGCCGGATCGAGTGCTCGACCAACAGTGCTGGGGAAAGGTTAAAGTGCGTTCGACCTTCGCTCAGCAACTCGGCTACGTCGCTGACGTGCATGGTGGTAGCCATCAATTTCTCCTGAGATGATCCCCAAAACGCGTTCCAAGCAAAAAACGTTCTATTCTGCCTTAAATCCTTGGGTCTTGCCAAGGAAGCGGATCGTGAATTGTCCTAACTCCTGCAGCGAAACGTTATTGCAACGAGACCTGGATTTTCGTGGACCAACTAGGACAGATGCGAAAGAGCGCGAAAAGTGTTGTCGCGGCAAACTTGCAAGATCCTGCATATCCGCACGAGGCTGCACGATCGCGAACGGCATTCGGTTCTTTAATTCAGTCGGCGGTCTTGTAGTCACACGCTGTGCGACAGGGTTCGCAGTACATCAGCCCGTCTGTGCAGATGCGGATATCGATGACGGACTGGCACAGACAGCAATACTTCTCGCACTGACACTCCGATTCGGGTTGTTCACACTGCGCGCAGCGATATTTCGCGGGACCGGCAGAAGTGCTCATGCAAGGAATGCTAACGCGACCGGCAGGAACGACGAAACGTGACCGAGGTAACGAAAGGCAGGGCAAACCCAAAGCTTGATCCGATAACGAGTAACCCTGATCTCCTATAATTCCGGTGAATGACTTTCCAACATCTGCTGGAGGGGGCGGAGTTTCTCAGCCAGAGCGGGAACCCGGACGTCACGGGTGTGGAATACGACTCGCGCAGGGTGAAGCCAGGCTGCGTCTTCGTCGCCATGCGTGGCGAGACCTCCGACGGCAACCGCTTCATCGATCCGGCAATTCGGGCGGGCGCTGTCGCCGTCGTTACAGATTCTCCAGCCGAGAAGCCGCGCGAGGGTGTTGCCTGGGCCCTGGTTCCACACGGGCGTCGTGCTCTGGCGCGCATCAGCGAGAATTTCTACAAGCGTCCGGCAGAGCGAATCGCCATCACTGGAATTACGGGTACAAACGGAAAGAGCACGACAGCGTTTTTGATTGAGTCCATTCTCACTGCCGCTGGCCGGAAGAGCGCCTTGATCGGAACCATCGAATACCACGTCGCCGGCCGCGTCTATCCTGCGCCACATACGACGCCCGAGGCGCTCGAACTGGCGCGTCTTTTCAGCGAGGCGCTAGGGCAGGGTGCAACCGATGCGGTGATGGAAGTTTCTTCGCACGCGCTGGCCCAGCAGCGTGTATTCGGCGTGCCGTTCGACGTTGCGGTGTTTACAAACCTCACCCGCGATCACCTCGACTATCACAAGAGCATGGAAGAATATTTTTACGCGAAGCGGGTACTGTTTGAAGGCTGCGGCACAGATCCTCCGCGCGCCGCAGTAACGAATCTCGATGATCGATACGGCGCGGAACTGGCAGACTTCAGCCGGAAGCGCAGCTCTGTTGTGTTGACCTATGGCTGGACGAAAGGAGACTTCCACGCTGAGAATGTGGAAATCACTCCACGTGGGACTCGCTTTGACATCGTTACTCCGCAGGAAAAGCTTGCAGTTTTTTCGCCGCTCATCGGGCGCGTAAATGTGTACAACATCCTTTCAGCCAGCGCGGCCTGTTTTGCTCGCAGCTGCAGCGCCGACGCAATTGCGAAAGGCGTGTCTGCGCTAACGCATGTGCCAGGGCGATTTCAGCGGGTGGATTGCGGCCAGCCGTTCACGGTTGTGGTCGACTACGCGCACACGGACGACGCCCTGCGGAATCTTACTGCCCTCGCGCGGGAATTCGTAACGCGTAACAGCGGACCGGCGCGCGTAATCACGTTATTCGGCTGCGGGGGTGACCGGGACCGCGCCAAGCGTCCTCTGATGGGCGAGGCGGCCGGACGAGGAAGTGATTTCGTTGTACTCACCTCCGATAATCCGCGCAGCGAGGATCCCGCCGCTATCATCAACGATGCGCTCGTTGGCCTCCAGAAGACGGGAGCGAAGTACATTGTGGAGGTCGACCGGCGCAAGGCGATTGCACTTGCGATAAAAGAGGCGCGTCCCGGCGATCTCGTCTTGCTCGCCGGAAAGGGACACGAAAAGGTGCAAGTGACCCGCGATGGCACGCATCCTTTCGATGACGTTGAGGTCGCGCTCGAATCGTTGCGTGTAGCCGGATATGAATGCAACTCCGCTGCGGGAGGCCAGGCATGAAACTGGCTCTTTCCAAAATCGCGGAGTTTATAGGCGCCGCAGGCGATTTCCCGAGGGATGATGTTGCGCAAGCCTACTCCATCGATTCGCGCACGGTGCGTCCAGGTGAGCTTTTCTTCGCTGTTAAGGGCGAGCATTTTGACGGGCATGAATTCGTTCCCTCGGCGCTGGAAAACGGCGCGGTCGCAGCTGTAGCAAGAAATGATCGGTCTGATCGCTTCTCCGACAAAAATCGCCTGCTCTTTGTGGACGACACGCTCGTTGCCCTGCAAACCCTCGCCACTGCGGTGCGCAAGGTTTGGGGCAGGCCGTTGATTGGCGTTACAGGGTCAGCAGGGAAAACGACGACCAAAGAGGCGATCGCGCATGTCCTGAGTTCTCGGTATCGCGTCCTCAAGTCGGAAGGAAACTTCAATAATCACTTCGGACTTCCGCTGATGCTCCTCAAGCTCGAGCCCGAGCATGATCTTGCCGTCATCGAGATGGGCATGTCGCACGCGGGCGAGATTCGTACTCTGGCAAAGATCGCGCAACCGGAAATTGGCGTCGTCACCAACGTCGCACCGGTGCATCTCGAATTCTTCGATTCCATCGCAGGAATCGCTCGCGCAAAGTACGAATTGGTTGAATCGCTGCCATCGAGCGGCACCGCTGTCCTGAATGCCGATGACGAATACGTTTCTCAGTTCGGCCGTGACTTTCGCGGCAAAGTGATCAAGTACGGCATCAAGTCGATGGCTGATGTCCGCGCCGAAAGCATCGCATCGCGCGGGATTGAAGGTTCCGAGTTCGATGTGATCGTGGGTGAAGGACGCGAGCATGCGGTCCTCCAACTTGTGGGCGAGCACAACATCCTGAACGCACTCGCGGGAATTTCCGTCGGATTGGCATGTGGAATGAGCCCCACCGAGTCAGTTGCAGCTCTCGCGTCACTGGCGCCAGCTGACAAGCGTGGACAGGTTCTCCAGTTGGGTAACATCACGGTGGTAAACGATTGTTACAATTCGAATCCGAAGGCGCTCAACGCCATGGTCGATGCTTTGGCCGTAATGAAAGCCGAGCGCCGCATCGTGGTAGCGGGAGAGATGCTCGAACTTGGCCCCGCAGGCGAAGAACTCCATCACGCTACGGGGCGCCATATTGGCGAGAAAAAGATCGACGTGCTGATCGGCGTGCGCGGTTTGGCACAGGCGATCGTGGACGGCGCAAAAGAGATGGGAACGAAAGCCATTTTCGTCGCGACGCCTGAGGAAGCCGGCGAGTGGCTGGCCCGCGAAACGCAAGGCGGAGACGTCGTGCTACTGAAAGCATCGCGAGGCGTCAAGCTGGAAAAAGCGCTGGATGTTTGGCGGACGAAAACCAGCGTTTAGCTGGTCGGTGTTCACATAGTGCAAGTGAGAGTTGATAGTTTTGCTGAAAGCTGACGGCTGAAAGCCGGAAGCTGCAGTTCGGAGGCTGATTGCTCTACTGGCTGTTGTTCCTGAAGCTGCAACACTACGTCGGACCCTTCCGTATTTTTCGTTATGTCACCTTCCGCACCGCATTCGCCAGTCTGACTGCGCTCTTTACCGCGTTAATTGTCGGTCCGCTCGTCATCGGTCGCCTGCGTGATTTCCAGATCGGCCAGTACATCCGCGAGGAAGGCCCGAAGGCCCACCAGAAAAAAGCGGGCACGCCGACCATGGGCGGCCTGCTCATCGTCATCGCGATCATCGTTCCGACCTTACTTTGGGCCGATCTCAGCAATCGCTTTATCTGGATCGCTGTTTTCTCAACCTGCGCTTTCGCTGCGATTGGCTTCACGGACGACTACACGAAGGTGACGCGTCGCAGAAATCTCGGTCTGACGGCACGTGCGAAGTTAGGCCTGCAAATCGCCACTAGTATCGTGGTTGCTTCGATGCTGATCGCGATGCAGACCTACGGGCTGTATTCGACGAAACTTATCGTCCCATTCTTCAAGCAATTTCGGCCGGATCTGGTGGTCGCAGCTTGGGAGCATCTTCCGCATCTCTGGCCTTTGGCTTTTGTGTTCTTCATGGGATTTGTGGCCCTGGTGATCGTAGGTTCTAGTAACGCGGTGAATTTGACGGATGGTCTGGATGGCCTGGCGATCGGCTGCACGGTGATTGCCGCCGGTGCATTGACAGTGTTGACATATGTCAGCGGCCACGCGACATTTGCGACGTATCTCGAATTGCAACGCATGCCACAGGTTGCCGAACTGACAATTTTCTGTGGCGCGATGGTCGGCGCCTCAATCGGCTTTCTCTGGTATAACGCGCATCCCGCCGACGTTTTCATGGGCGACGTAGGATCGCTTGCGCTTGGGGGCGCGATCGGTACAGTTGCTGTGATCATCAAACAGGAACTGCTCTTGCCGTTTATCGGAGGGGTCTTCGTAATCGAGGCGTTGTCGGTAATCCTGCAGGTAGGTTCTTACAAGCTGCGGAAAAAGCGCATATTCAAGATGGCGCCGATCCACCATCACTTCGAACTGCTGGGTTGGTCGGAATCGAAAGTGATCGTGCGCTTCTGGATTGCATCGCTGATTTTCGCCCTCTTCGCGCTGACGACTTTGAAACTCAGATAGACTCACCTCGGAGGCACAGAGGCACGGAGTAAATTCTTTCTCTCAATCTTTCTCCGTGACTCCGTGCCTCCGTGGTGAAATAGACTTTGATGGAACTGAACGGAAAACGCGCTCTAGTAGTGGGCTTGGGGAAGTCCGGTGTAGCGTCGGCTCTTTTCATGAAGGCGCATGGGGCACGCGTCACAGTCTCTGATACGAAGAGTGGCGATGAACTGCGCAATGAGATCCCCGTACTGCTCGACCATGGAATCACGGTCGAAACCGGCGGACATGGCGATCGCACCTTTAGCAATCAAGATCTGATTGTGGTCTCGCCCGGCGTTCCGGTAGACGCCCCACCGCTCGTGCAAGCGCGCTCACTCGGCGAGGCCGTAATCGGCGAAATAGAGTTGGCGGCGCAGTTTCTTCCCGGACCCATCGTCGCCATTACAGGATCCAACGGCAAGACCACCACGACGACATTGACTGGTGAAGTGATGGCCGCTGCCGGATTCCCGGTCCTGGTAGGCGGCAATATCGGTACTCCCGCTATATCGCTCGCTGGCCGGGCCAAGCCTGAAACGATCATCGTGCTCGAGGTCTCGAGCTTCCAGCTGGAAACGATTCAGACATTCCGGCCGAAGGTCGCCGTCATTCTGAATATCACTCCCGATCATCTCGACCGGCATCGTACATTCGAGATTTATGCGAACGCCAAGGCCCGAGTTTTCGAGAATCAGGAATCATTGGATTTCGCGGTACTCAACGCAGATGACCCGAATTGTGTCGCCATGGGCAAGCGCACGCGGGCACAAGTATTTTGGTTCAGCCGTCTGAAAGAAGTCGAGCAAGGGGCATGGGTCCGCGACGGCAATATCGTTTTCCGCGATGGGAAAGGCCAACGCGAGATCCTGCAAGTCTCCGAGATTCCGCTCAAAGGCGCACACAATCTGGAGAACGTGCTTGCTGCGGCCTGCGCCGGAATCCTGATGGGTTGCGCCCCAGACAAAATCCGTCAGGCCGTCCAGAATTTCAAGGCCGTCGAGCACCGCCTGGAGTTCACAGCCACCATCAACGGCGTCGACTACTACAACGACTCCAAAGCCACCAACGTCGACGCCACCGTAAAGGCCTTGGAGTCATTCCCGGCGAATATCCATCTCATCCTCGGCGGGAAGGATAAGGGGAGCCCCTACACCGTCCTCAACGATCTGATCCGCCAACGCGTGAAGCGCATTTACACGATCGGAGCGGCCGCTGCGAAAATCGAATCGCAGGTGAAGGGCGCGGAAGTCGTGCACGCAGAGACTCTGGAGAACGCCATCCGCAAAGCGCACGCCTCAGCCAAACCGGGCGACATCGTCCTGCTCGCGCCAGCGTGCGCCAGCTTCGACCAGTTCAAGAGCTACGAACATCGAGGCAAAATATTCAAAGAGGTGGTGAAGAGCTTGTCCGCTTCGCAATCGTAATGGAGCGTATTTTTCTCCGTGTCTCAGTGCCTCCGTGGTCGAAGTACCGCCTGTACCAAAACAATCAACAATCAAAAATCGAAAATCCACAATGACTTACGCGTACTCCGTGGTGAAATAAATGTCCCATGGCGAAGCGCGTGAGTGTCGACCGCTGGCTTTTTTCCGTCACTATGCTGCTGGTTTTCGTTGGCCTCGTCATGGTCTTTTCGGCCTCTGCCGTCATGGCTCGCGAGCGGTTCGGATCGCCTTATTCATTCCTCTCCAAGCAGTTGATCTGGGCCGTCGCCGGGCTAGTCGCCATGACAGTCACGATGCGGCTCGACTACAAGCGCTACAAGCATCCGGCGCTGGTCTTCTCCTTCATGGGCGTGACCACGCTGTTGCTGATCTCCGTCTTTTTTCTCGACCGCTCGCACAATACGCATCGTTGGATCCATGCCGGAGGCTTCTCCTTCCAGCCGTCAGAACTCGCCAAGCCGGTGCTGATTCTTTTTCTCGCGTATTTCCTCGAGACGCGCGCGAAGACCATGGACGACATCCGCAACACCCTGCTGCCCGCGGCTGCACCGGTCCTTGTCTTTCTCGGATTGATCGTGGCTCAGCCTGACCTCGGTACAGCGATCGCTTGCGCGGGAATCGCTGCATGCATCCTTTACGTCGCGGGAATGCGCCTGCGTTACTTCGGATACGCATTCGCTGCCTCGCTCCTACCACTCTACTTCCTGATCTTTCACGTGAAGTTCCGCCGCGACCGGATCCTGGCGTTTATCAATCCCTATGCGGATCGCCAGAAGGCCGGATTCCATATTATTCAGTCCCTGATCGCGGTCGGCACCGGCGGAATTACGGGCACGGGCCTGATGGAAGGCAAGCAGAAACTTTTCTATCTTCCCGAGCCGCACACGGATTTCATCTTTGCAGTCACAGCGGAAGAATTAGGCCTGGTCGGTGCGACCTTTGTCGTGGCACTGTTTGCGATCTTTCTCTGGCGCGGCATGCGTGCCTCGTGGCGAACCGATGATCTCTTCGGACGCTACCTCGCCGTCGGCATCACCAGCATGGTGGTGATGCAGGCCTTCATCAACATCAGCGTCGTGCTCGGCATGATGCCGACCAAAGGCATCCCGCTCCCGCTTGTGTCGTACGGGGGATCATCGCTGTTCGTGACGCTGGCCTGCATCGGGGTGCTGCTGAATATCACCAAGCAGGCTGAATAGAAAGGTCTTACTCTTTCCGCTTTACGTGCCCCCGAATCCAGTCCAGAATTGTGGCAAACCGAAATTCACTTCTCGCGATCGATCCTTCGATGAAACTGTATCCCTCATCGGCCGCTACATCCAGGTAGAAACCGTTTAGTCGCAGGAAGACATCAGCAGCCGCGAAGGCGATGCGTTTATTCCCGTCGATGAACCCATGGTTCATTCCCAACGATTCCATCAGTGCCGCAGCTTCTTCTTCAGCGGAATCGTAATAGCCGGTCTGCGGACGAAAAACCGCCGCTTCGATTGCGCCCGCATCTCGTACACCGTGAAGTCCCCCGAATAGGTCAATGAGGCGATGCTGCATCCGGTACACTTCGGCTACCGTCAGGTACTCACTCATCACTTGGCCAAGCGCTCAAGCAGTTCACGATTGCGCGCTACTGACTCATCGAACGCGTCCATGACCGCGCGGCGCACTATGTGCTGCGACGGCACAACGTTTCGCAGATAGAACCGAAGAGCTTCCTCTAGCACATGTCTTTGAGTTTGTCCGTTGCGCTTGGCTGTTTCGGCTAGCTCTGTGTAAAGGGCAGCATCGATCTCAGGCGTGAACTTCTTGGTCGCAGCCATGGAATATCCCTCAAATTTCAATTATAGCGAAGTATCTTGGCAAATCAAGATATATCAAGATTAACGTAGATAACTGAAAACGGATGGTTTATAGTCACCACATGCGCGCAATCCTGGCGGGGGGAGGCACCGGCGGACACGTCATCCCCGCGCTAGCCATCGCCAACGAACTCAAGAAAAGCTATGCCGCGGAGTGCCTGTTCATTGGTACGGCGCGCGGTATCGAGAATCGACTGGTGCCCGCCGCGGGATATCCACTAAAACTGGTTCGTGTTGGCGCGCTCAAGAA
>DATJWZ010000297.1:0-6605 GCA_035500795.1 Candidatus Eiseniibacteriota bacterium
TGGGTGGGCTTTTGGTTTATCCGCGGCCCGCTGCTGTTGACGTGATCCGTCATTTCCGGGATTTCATGGCTTCGGCTCCCGACGAACTCACAGCATACGTGGCGCTCCTTCATGGGCCGGATGGCTCGCCCATCGTCGGGGTGATCCCTTGCTATTGTGGGAGCGTGAGCGAGGGCGAACGCGTTCTGCAACCGCTGCGAAAATTCGGCAGCCCGGTTATGGACACAATTCAGGCGATGCCATTCCCGGTGATGCAAGGGCTGCTGGGCCCGTCGTTCCCGGATGGCAATCAAAATTACTGGAAGTCAACCATGCAGCGTGAATTGCCAGACGATGCGATCTCGGCGATTGTCGAGCACGCGAATGCTTTGCACTCGCCTCTTTCGGTCGTGGCGCTTGAATACTATGGGGGCGCTGCCGGGCGAGTTTCCAATGAAGCTACCGCATTCCCTCACCGCGATCTGCCCTGGGATATCTTGTTCATTGCTCAATGGACAGATGCCGAGCAGACGAAGATGCATCGCGACTGGGCCCGATCTGGCGAAGAAATGCTGCGGCCCTATTCGCAGAATGCGCACCTGCTCTCAGCATTGGATGTTGAGACCGACGATGTAATCAAGACGGCCTTTGGCCCGAACCTGGAACGGCTTGCTGCCGTCAAAAAGAAATACGATCCCACGAATTTCTTCCGAGTGAATCAAAACATCAAGCCGGAGACTCAGGCAGTCCCGGCGTGATCCGCCGATATTGAAACTCTGCTCGTTTTACTTGGCGGGGGTGATCGTGATGTTACGAAAAGAAACGTGTCCGACCTCACTGCCTTGCAGATAAATGGGACCAGGCAGTCCTTCGTGGCTGTCCAAGGCACCGCCCGTGATGCCCGGGATTTCCTGGTTGTCGATAATCGTCTGGCCGTTTAGCACGACTGTGACCTGTCGTCCGATGAAGGTGATGTCGTACGTCTGCCACTCGCCCGGGCGGCGGGGTGGCTCCGGGGACGGTGCCAGAAACCCATACACACCGCCGGTGCGCATGGTTGGGCCTTCCGGATCGGCGTCATTCTCGATTTGGAGCTCGTATCGTCCGCGCAGGTAGACGCCGCTGTTCGCTCCTTTTTCGCAATTGAATTCAACGTGCAATTTGAAATCGGTGAACTTTTCGTTGCTGATCAGTTCCGGGCCGTGGCCGGGACTTACGAGGATTCCGTTTTCCACCGTCCACTTGGCGGAGGCGTTGGGGTCGCTCATGGTCCAGCCGCTCAGATCTTTGCCATCGAATAGCTGGACCGCTTTCCCCCACTTGGGTGCGCGGTCTCTCTTGAGGCTCGGTGCTCGCACTCCTGTCCATTGCCATGGAGTTCCATCCGGCCCGGTGGTCGTGCCAGAAAGCTTGTCACCGGAGAGCTTGCCTTCAAAGACCATGTCGTCTTTTCTGTCTTCTTCCTCTTTCGGAGAAACGAACATGATGTGGCCGTTCGAAATTTCGACCTTGGGAAGCGGGCGCGGGTGTCCCCAGCGGCTTGTCAATCGTGCGTGGAATTGTCCGCCTTCTTCGGTGATTTCCAGCCACGACGGCGCTTCTTTCTGCGGCGTCTTGAGCGTCAGATCCCAGCGGCCGAGGAATGCCTGGTTTGAACTGGCTTGCGCAAGGCCTCTAGTTGACGAATAGACCTGAATCAAGACCAATAGAATTGCGTTTCCGAGAACGAACATGTTCCTGCGACTCATATCACTTTCGCGTCCTTTGATCGCCGACCAGTCTACCGCAAAAGCTGCGAATAGATTGCTCGTGATGACACATCCTCCGAGCGCTATAATCCACGTATGGAAGCGGGCGAACTCCTCAAACACGCACTAACGCTACCTGAGAAAGAGCGGGCTGAATTGGCCTCCAGCCTTATCGATAGCTTGGACCCTACCATCGACTCCGATGCCGAAATGGCATGGCAGGAGGAGATCGTTCGGCGACTCGAAGAGGTTGAAAGCGGTCGGGTGAAGACTGTGCCATGGGAAGAGATTCGGCGCAAGGGCAGAACCTTGTTGAATGGCCAGTAAGCCTATTCGTTTCCATCCTGAAGCTGAGCGAGAATACCTATCTTCTCTGTTGTGGTATAGCGAACGAAGCCCTAGCGCAGCGTTGGATTTTGAGGCCGAATTCCAACGCGCAATATCAGCGATCGAAGAATCTCCCGAGCGATGGTCTTCCTATCTATCCCACTGCCGCAGATATGTTCTTCGAAGATTTCCGTTTAGCATTGTTTACCGCGTTCGCGACGCCGAGGTTGTCGTTTTTGCAGTAGCTCACGGGCATCGTAGGCCGGGTTATTGGAGAGGGCGGACGAGTCAGTAACGCGAGAATATTCAGAAGTGGTTTGACGGTAGCACTAGCGAAAGACCGATGCAGACTGTAATCGCCTTATTTTGGCGTTTACGCTTTGTTTAATGGCGAAGTGCCTACAATTTGCGGCGAAGGTGAGTCCTTCAATCGCCCTGAAACGGAATACCTAGCAAGCGCCCCAAGAGCAAAAGCTATGGACGCATAGAGAGCTCACATGACGCTCCACTGCAGAAGAGTTGCTGAGCATCCACAATCCCAATTGAAGTAGGTCTGCCAAACGCCTGTGGTGAAGCTCTGCATCACGCTCCCGGGTCTATGTAGGGCGATAGAAATGGTGACCTGAACCGCAGGCCAAACCCATACCCACAACGGTTTCCCATGACGAAGGCGGACGGCCACTGCAAATCCGACTGCAAACGCCACCAACGACTGTAGCGAGAAATATGGCCGGTCTACAGCCGCAGACAGAATTTCTTCAGCGGTCTGGCTGTGAACAAGCCGTCCATACAGAAGCACAGGCAACACTAGAAGTCCGGCGTCTCCAACGGAAGCATACGTTCCAAGGAACGTTGCGATGACATACTTCGCAACTACGTCTGCCCAGTGTCCCGTCCGTACACGCCCGTACTCGCGGCGGAACATCAGAAAGAGTCCTGCAACGACTGCAAGTAACGTCACCGCTACGGCGCTGTCCACCACCGGAAGACTTTACACCTGTCGGATGGTCGATAGTTGTTGAGACATCCTAATTTCACTCAAAACCATCCACCGACCTGTTCTCTCATCCTGCTACGATATTTTCAGCATGATTCAGCTTTCCGGGGCCGGAAAACGGTTCGGCCACAAACTTCTTTTTGAAAATGTCGATTGGCTGATTACCGCCCGCGACCACATCGGTCTAGTGGGCGGCAACGGCACGGGGAAATCCACGCTCCTGAAGGTGCTGGCGGGCATGGATACGTTCGACTACGGCTCACTGACCGTCGCCAAAGGGACTTCTGCCGGATACCTGCCGCAGGACGGGCTGACGCTCTCCGGACGCACCGTGTTTGCCGAGTGCATGTCGGTGTTCGACGATTTGCGCGCGATGGAGAAGGAACTCGAATCGCTGATGCACAGCATGGCCGAACTCGATCACACGAGCGCGGCATATGAGGCCGTGGCGGATCGCTATCAGCGGGTGGAGCACGAATTCCGCGCGCGCGATGGATATTCGATCGAGTCAGAAGTTGGACGAGTCCTGATGGGGCTAGGTTTTACCAAAGAAGACTGGCAGCGGCAGACCGATGAGTTCTCCGGCGGATGGCAGATGCGGCTGGCGCTGGCCAAGCTGCTGCTGCAGAAACCGAATCTGCTGCTTCTGGACGAGCCGACGAACCATCTCGATCTCGAAGCGCGCAATTGGCTGGAAGAGTATTTGCAGAATTATCCGAATGCGTTTCTGCTGATCTCACACGACCGCTACTTTCTCGATGTGACGGTCGACAAGATTGCCGAGATCTGGAACAAGCGCTTCTGGTTCTATACCGGCAACTACGACAAATTTCTGGCGCAGAAGACGCAGCGCAATGAGCAGTTGACGGCTGCGTACAAGAACCAGCGCGATCGCATTGAGCAGTTAGAAATGTTCATCAACCGGTTCCGCTATCAGGCGACCAAGGCCAAGCAGGTACAGAGCCGGATTAAGGAACTCGAAAAGATCGAGCGCATCGAGATTCCGCCAGAGGAGAAGACGATACATTTCTCGTTTCCGCAGCCGAAGGCGAGCGGGCGGATTGTCATGGAGTTTGAGGGCGTCGCGAAGACTTATCCGGGACGAAATGGATCAGGGCCGAAAGAAGTGTTTCGTGACGTCAGCTTCATGATCGAGAAGGGTGATCGGATCGCGCTGGTCGGCGTGAATGGCGCGGGCAAGTCAACGCTGATCAAATTGCTGGCGGGAACCGAGCCGCTTACGCAGGGTGAATTCAAGCGCGGATACAACGTGCAGTCCGATTATTTCGCACAGGATCAGTACAAGGAACTCGATCCGGATGCGCGGATGATCGACGATCTCGGAGCCTTGTCTCCGCGGTCGACGGAGACTGAGCTGCGCAGCTTGCTTGGATGCTTTCTGTTCTCCGAAGAAGACGTGTTCAAAAAGATCGGTGTGCTTTCCGGCGGGGAGCGCGGGCGCTATGCCCTGCTCCGACTTCTCTTGCATCCGGCGAACTTCCTGATGCTTGACGAGCCGACGAACCATCTCGATATGCGCGCGAAAGACGTGCTGCTGGAATCGCTGATGAAGTACACCGGGACTGTCGTTTTCGTTTCGCACGACCGGTATTTCATCGACAAGCTGGCGACGCGGGTTTTTGAAGTCGGCGGCGGCAAAGTCGAAATCTTTCCTGGCAATTACGAGGATTATTTGTGGCGCAAAGAAGGCGGGCAGCATGTTGCTCCGACTTTAGATGATGTGCCGGGGATGGAACTGGTAGGGGAAACGGCACCCGCGCCAGCAAAGCCTGCAACTCTTCCGGCGCCGAAGAACGGTGGCGGCAACGAGCATGAGACCGCTGTGGCCGAAGTCCCCAAAAAGCGGCTGAACCCCCTCAAGCGCAAACAGATGGAAGATCGCGTCACCGAACTCGAAGAAGAAATCAGCCAGACTGAAGATGAAATTGCACGGCTGGAAACGGCGCTGCAATGCTTCGTGAGCGCGGAGGAAAGTCAGCGGCAGTCGCAGGAGTTGAACTCGAGTAAAGCCGCTCACGCTGCGCTTGTCGGCGAATGGGAAGAACTCGGGCGGGAGCTCGAGAATGCTGAATAGTTCGTGCTTCTGGCGAGAAAACGCATAGGTCCTTCGCTTCGCTCAGGATGACCATCCCGTTTGATTTTTTGCGCTTAAAACCTTTCCGCACCTGTACAACGCCTTCCGTAATCTCTCCCCTGCTCTTACCTCTGTGCGATAGTCGAATTGGCCAAGTGGCCACGCACCCCGCGGGCCACAAATTCAAGACCAACCGCTGGAATGGTGGCAGGCGCGAGCAGCGCCGGGCGGGAACCCAAGGAAGGTCGCATGCTTTCGTCATCGGAGAACTCATTCCTGAAGTCCGGATCGCCGGCTTCGAACCCCAACACGTTTAACCAAGTCAAGACCGTGACCGCTCCGGTGGATCAGGCGACGATCGGCCGCACGCTGGTAATCAAGGGCGAAATCACCGGATCGGAAGCGCTTTACATTGACGGACGCATTGAAGGCAAGATCATTATGCCCGAGAGCCGCGTTACCATCGGCCGGAATGGCAGAGTTGATGCCAGCATCCAGGCGAAAGAAGTCGTGATCATGGGCAAGGTCACCGGAAATATCGATTGCAGCGACCGCGTGGACGTTCGCGCCGAGGGTTCGGTCAGCGGCGACATTTCGACCGTCCGCATCAGTGTGGAAGACGGCGCCGCGCTGAAGGGCGGAATCCAGGTCAAAAGCGAAGGCAAGCACAAGCACCAGGACAACCAGCAGAAGCAGGAACAGCCGAAGGCGATGGCTGCCACCGGCAACGCATAATCAGAGTTTTTGTCGAGTAGGAACAGGGGCACGCGACCGCGTGCCCTTTTTGTTTTGTCTGCCGATCTCACCGCACAACTCAGCTTCCGTAGCCCGTTCCTCAAGCTCTGTCAGGAAAAAACAATTGGCAGGCAAACCATCCCTGGGAAATTTCAAGTACAAAAACTAGATAACGCTAGGGTGTATAGTTCCGGGCATAGGCCTGAAGGAGGTACATATGGCCACCTTGTCCGTTACACCCACCACAATCTCAATTGATGTCACCAAGGATCTCGAATCGTTCAGCGATCTCAAATCATTCTTCGCCGGACAACGCGCTGCAATTTTCGATATCGGAAAAGAATTGGCTAAGTTCGGAGGCGAACCAATCCAGTCGGCTGTCGGTTCCAACCCTGCGAACATAACTTTAACCGGCGACCACAACTGGGAACTGCCGCTGGGGATCGGGTTTTCGTTGAACGCTGATGCGAAGTGTACTGTCGCCGTCAGCGCGGCGAGCAACAGCTTCTCAATACAGAAGAGCATTGATTCGACCGACACGATAGATATATCGAGCGGACCGACCGATGGAATCGTATATGTGAATATCGATCTTGACTTCGACATTTCCAGTGACGCGTCCGGAAGCGGCACCGTTAGCGGGATTGGCATTTGCGGCAAAGCGTCAGGGGCAGTCGGCGCGACTTTGTCGTATTGCCATCCGGTCCACGGCAACATTGAGACC
>DATJWZ010000298.1:0-4856 GCA_035500795.1 Candidatus Eiseniibacteriota bacterium
GCAAAGTGGAAATTCGATCCAGCTCCCAGCGAAACCACAGAAGTGGTCCAACTCGCATTTGAGAGTCAGTAATCTGGCCATATCCCGTTCGAATCGTTGAATCCCATGACTAAGGTCATCTTGAAAGGTGGTGACCTTTCGTCCAAATTGAATGCAAGGGCAGAAGCCCGTTCATACGAGACATGAGTACTGCTACCGGCACCGACTGGACTCGCATACTTTCTGATCCCGACCTTGTACGGCAGGTTGGGAAGCTGCTTCAAGCGTATCGTGAAGCGCCCGCTGACAAACGGGACCAGGCACTGGTCGCGGCCATGCGGCAAATCAAGGCCGAGTCGTCGGGCAGCGGAAAACGAAGTGATGGCGCGCAGACTGAGGCAATTCCGCATCCGACACCGGCACCTGCGGCGTCGACACCTCCGTTTGAACCGGATTTCTTCAGTCCGAATTGGGGCAGTGACCGGCGCCGGCATCCGCGAATCAAGTGCTTTGTGGCAGTGGAGTTGAAAGTGGATGACGGACCGAATTCGATTTGGGGCAACCTGTCGAACACCAGTGCGGGCGGCTGCCTGATCGAAACGGCTACTCCGGTAAAGTCGGGAGCGAAGGTCGAGGTTGGACTCTGGGTCCCGAATGGAAAGATCTGGGTGAAGGGATTCGCCTTAAGTGGAGTGGTGACGCGCCGCGCTTCCGCCACTGGAATTCGGGTTCGTTTCGAGCAAATGAGACCTGCCGAGCGCGATAGCTTGCGGCAGTTTTTGAAATTCATTCAAGAAACGACGCGGGCGAATCAGAGTGAAAGCACTTATATTCAGCTGCTGAAGTAGGATTTCCTCCCGCTGACGATCCATGGGCCGCAGCCTTGTTATCCCGATTGTTATTGTCGTGTGCCTAGGTGCGCTCGTGGCACCGATCCTGGTTGACGCTCGTCACTGGTGGCCTCGGAAGGCGAAACGGTGAATATGTGTGTCAGCCGATCGGGAGAGGCGAATAGAAGACGCATGCTTGTGCAAACGCCTGATTTCGCCAGCTAAGATTAGGATTGCTATACGGCATACTGATGGAGAATCTCGTAGAACACAGTCCCCAGAGCACGCGAGGAGACATCGTCCGCTGGTGGGAAGCCCGACGTCATACCTACAACGCCGTCATCCTAACAGTCGGCTTCGCATCGTTGCTGATTGTTCTGATTGCTGGCTCTGCCGCGGTGAAGCCGGGAGAGGACTTTGAAGAACCGTTTGCGATCCTTATCGGCACCGCCATCTATGTTGCGATGGCGAACGCTTTTTATACACTGGGATGGGTTGTGGACACGGTTTTATACAACGGGCACCCGCGAAAGCGACTCTACAAGTCAGGACTGATTCTCGCGGCGGTTCTCTCTGCACTCCCCGGGGTTTGGGCCGTGGTCGCGTGGATCATCACCGTGTACACAGGGCGAAAGCTCGATTGAAACGACCTGGCATAACATCCCCCATTACTCATCATCTGAACGAATCGATGTGAAATTATTCGCAAGCACTCGGAATTTGAGTGAGAAGGCCTGATAACGACAGTTGACAAGTGTTCCAGCGACGGAGCCACGATACGTTTAGACTGAGGCGGCATGAGCGACTACACGGAAGCATGGCGAGAATATCGGAAGCGTAGGAATCTTCTACTGTTTGCGTTCTTGGCCTACATGCCAGTCGTTGGTCTATTCGGAATTTTGACCATACGGGCTTTCAAAACTACAACGCCAGCGTTTGTAGCGGCGTTTAGTTGGATGGCGTTCTACGCCGTCGCTGGCATTAGGTTCCAAGCCTTCAAATGTCCCAGATGCGGCAGGTGGTTTTTTGCAAAATGGTGGTACCACAACATGTTTGCGCGGCGATGTGTCCACTGCGCCCTTCCCAAGTATGCCGACCCGAGTGCAAGCTGACGTAACATCCTCATAGCACTCAGAATGCCGGGGGTTCTGAGTGTAACGGCCTGTTCTCAACACTTGGACTTTGGCGCATAATACTGTTGGCAGTTTTCAATGAGCAGCGTCGAACACACAAGCGGCGTGATACGAAACAAACGCCATGCGATTATCGCAGTGATTTTGACGGGTATCATTGCTGCATCGGCGCTCCGCACGACATTGCAGCCCATGCGGGTCACTGGTCCGTGGCTCTTTGAGCCAATCTCCGGGGTGCCTCACCTGAGGCTGCTATTTATCGGGCTGAGCGTGTTCTTCTGGGGCTTCGTTCTCTGGATACTGTTCTGGTTTTACAGGGCTGCGCGAGGGAAATACGAGGTGTTTCTATTGGCATCATTTGCCGCAGGATTCGTTCTGAGCACTATCGGGCGTTTCATGCCTTTCCTGATAGCGGCCAACATGCAGTACGTCAGCACCGCAGCAGCGTTAGTGTCCCTTGTGTCCGCTATGGCAATTCTGTTTACGTGGCCAACCAAGACCACTATGCCTGAGTAGTCCGATGCCAATTGGCGAAACATCGCCATTTCACTCAAAATGGCCCGGCGCGGGGTTTTGAGCGCTATGGCCTGATTGCAACAGTTGGCGATTAGTTCGTCGGTTGGCTTCGCTCTTTGGCGAGGGAGGCTAATACCTTCAGTAGATCGGTATTCAACTGCGGATACCTGAAATTCGCGAATCGCCAATGCCCGTTCTGCCCTTCCAATTCCGCTACAACATCTGGCTTGTCGGATTTTTCCGCGGTATCACGGGGCGAAGCCCTCCACACTTCGACAGAACACTTATTGCCTTCTAAGGTCAACTTTCTTGCCTCGTAGTGGTCAGCAGGGTCTTGGCTCCCAGCAAAAGGGTCGAAATCTAGCCCGACGATTTCACCTTGGGCCTTTGCCTGAGCTTCGTCATCCGCACGCAATGCTTGAAGAAGCTTTGGCTGTAGCACTTCGGGTTCGTGCTGTCGATCTTCCGCTGCGTTTCCGCAACCGACCCATTACCCGTCGCTTGAGTCAAAGGGGCGTACCAGTCGAAGAACTCTTGAGTGAACTTTCGGCATGACGAGCTGACTTGTTGCTGTGGTTCTTGTGCTCGCACGCAAACGGAGCAAATCCCCAACACCAAGAACCACATGACCATACGTGTCGGATAAGTGTGCTTGTCCATAATGACCGCAATTCTAGCGGCTTCTGACGGCGGGTCACTACGTAACCGACGTAACAGTTGTAGAAAATCCCTATTTCAACAACCCACATTCTTTTCACCTGCGCGTAGCGTAAAGTAATACGATGAGGTTCTTCAAAATCGTCGGAATACTCGCAGGATTCGGGGTCTCGCTGGCTGCGGCTCAAACGCCTCAGACCGACGTCGCTATCGGCCAACTACAAAAATTGCATCCGGCAGCAACGTGGAAAAATAAATCGGCAGCGGTTTCCGACGTTACTTGCGACGGACAGCCCGACACGATTGTGTTCGGGTCCGAAAACGGTAAGGTGTTGGTCGCCGTGATTCCGGGCGGCAATCCCAGTAAGCCTCAAATCTTTGATTTCCCACTTGCGCGAGACAAACAGAATGGCTTCTGCGCCGCGCCTACGCGAATCAACATCTCACGCCTGGATTGTGATAGCGAAGAGGGCACTCTAGAAGGATGCAAATCGGTCAAAGGCTGTAAGGAGTTCACGGTGGATGACGACGATTGTGACGCATTCAATTTCTACTGGGATTCCTCGCAGCACAAGGTTCGGTGGTGGAGAGAGTAGTTGGCGAGAAATCCTCATAGCACTCAGAATGCCCGGGGGTTCTGAGTGTAACGGCCTGCTTACATTAGTTGGCGGCGGTCTCCAGACTCCTGCATAATATGGGTTGTCCGGTTGGATCTCCACACAGGAGCATTCAATGATCAGTCAACATCAGCCGCATGTTTTTTATCGCTGCGTTGGGCTCGTTATTCTTGCACTGTTAGTCTTTCAGATCTTTGAGACGAGATCCATTGCCCAGCAGAACCAGCCAAACTTTGCTGGAGAATGGAAACTCAACTCCCAGAGGAGCAAATCCACAACATGGTTCAGATCTGAAGTTCCCGATGTTTTGGACATCAGACACTCGGGTCTCAAGCTAAAAATGCGGCACCCATTCAGCCCTTTAGGAGACCGCGACATTTACTCGTACGTTATTGACGGAAATGAACGAGTTGCGAACGTATCGGCGACGGGCGTCGTGTTTAAGGCGAAAGCCTATTGGGACGGAAATACAGTCATTATCGAAAGGCATCAGCAGGCGACGGATAACGATCAGCCGATAGAATGGTTTTGGAGGAGCCGTTATTCGATGTCAGCGGATGGAAAAGTTCTCGTGGTCGACAACGAGCGCCCGGGAGATCCCAACAGCGATTTCCAATCAGAACTTATCTACGAAAAACAATAGAGTAGTCCGACAATTCCACCTAGACTCGACATACACGAATGGCAGGTGGTGAAATATCCTGTTAGCACTCAAAATCCGCAGCAAATCTCGCGCGATTTCAAAAACGAAACTTAATCCTGACGAAGTACCACAATCCGTTCAAAAAGATCACTATGCCGCAGGCCAAGAGCACACCTAGGCACACGACAATACCATCCAAGAATCTGAATTCGCTTGAGAGGACTATTTCTTCGTACTGGTTGGAAGAGGAGTCTTTTCACTGGCGAGCACTGGCGCTTTGAAGGTTGCGCCATTCTGCTTATTCAATTTTGCCCACTGTCCGTTTTTGGCTCCCTGCGCGATCTCCTGCGCGGTATACACTTTCAGGCCGGCGGCGTGCTGACGTGTTGCAGCGAAGGAACCGTCGCCGGTGTTGTATTTCTGAGGGGGCCAAGATGCAATCTCTTTTTGGATCGCCTCTTCGCGATTTCCCGGATTCGGA
>DATJWZ010000299.1:0-8095 GCA_035500795.1 Candidatus Eiseniibacteriota bacterium
TCCCCCCGCACTCCGGGCAAACCCAATTCAGAATGCTGGAGAGCACGTCCCTAGTCGCTCTGAAATTGCCCAATCTGATAAACGTCATATTTCACCTCGCCCAATCGCATGCTGGCATCGATCATCCCTCCGGTTAGAAGACACCGGCCAGTTCTTGCGGGATCAAATGCCAGGAAGGCATGAACCGCTCACTGTAGCGAATGCACGTCCTGTTCCAAAACTCGGAGAGATTCGCTCGCTCAAATGAAATCGAACAGGTTGCGGGTGAGGATGGCTGGAAATGTAAGAAGGTCGACAGTGTCAACCCAAGAAGCCAAGCGATTGGCAAATCCGACACGACCAATACTCACGGTAGTAGACGATATAGGCTACCGGTCCGAAAGGGTGATACCACTTGTTTCCGTCCGATCAGTTGCCGACATGCAAGGCCTGCCGACACTAACAGCTCCTTGGAAAGCGGCGTGCTAGTAGTCCATGTGTGCCGGTTCTTCTCGAACGGAGATGAGATCAGGTGATTGTAGTGATGACCAACGATGTTGACTTCTCGCCTCCGCAATTCGCCGTTATCGTAGCTCGTGGGACAGACGGTCCTTCGGAACGATTCGTAATCGGGTACTCAGATGAGAGCGCATTGCGGGATCTCATTGCCGGTCCCAGTATCCTTGGCTGCGGGTTCGCTACGCATGAGCAAGCGCAAAAGCACGCTGACGCATGGAGACCGCTGGAAAGCGAACTGCTACAAGATCTGCGCACAACGAGTCGTAGAGATAGAGATACAGACCGCGGAATCTTTTCTGCGAAGCAGCGTTTGCGAGCCGCATTTGACCTGATGGAGGCTGGCAGAATCATTCATGGCTTCTTAAAGGCAGCTACTGCCGCCGCCGCCCTCACTTTCCACTCCAGACGTTCTGTCTTAGTTTCGTGCGGTCATTTTCCGCAGCATTGTTTTGCTTTCCGGCGTAATGAAATGCCGCCAGCCCCTGCAGTTGCGAGAACTACTGCGCTCTGAATCGATGTTCCTCCATATCTCCTCGCTTTCAGCGTTTCAATCTGCGCCAAGATGTCGCTCGAACAACAGTCATTGAGGTTCAAAGGGAAAACGCCGATAACTCATGACTGATCGATTGGAGGACAACGTGCTCTTTGTTGGCATAAGGAGAGAAAGACGACATGCAAGACGCGGCCTATATTGCGAGTGACGAGCGTGGGGATGCAGCCCAGTTCGAAAGCTCAATTCGGCAAATGCAGCTTGTTCTGTCACGAAATTTGCCGTCTTTTTACCGAGGGGCTTACAGACTTTTAGGCAACACAGCCGATGCCGAAGACGCAGTGCAAGACGCGCTATTGGCGGCTTATACGCACTTGCACCAATTCAGGGGCCAGTCCCGAATGTCCACGTGGCTGCACGCCATTGTTGCCAATTGTGCACGGATGCAATTGCGCAGAAGGCCGCGCTACGCCCATGTGTCCCTGGATTCTCGGATGGGAGAGCAACAGGAATATTCCCTATCGGAAACAATACCGGACGATCGACCCGACCCTGAAGAGGAGTGCCACAATTCTCAGGTGAACGTGCGATTGGGAATGCTGGCTGCGCAACTATCGCCCACATTGCAAAGAACATTTCAGCTACGTCTTGTGGACAACGTTTCGATCTCTGACACAGCCCGCACGCTGGGAGTGCCCCTCGGAACCGTAAAGGCTCGATTGTCTCGGGCGCGAACCAACCTCAAGAAGTCAATGCGAAGAGCACTCCAACCGCGGCCTCGTTCTCCTCACACCGGGCGCCGCGGCGAAGGATAGGAGACATGGCTACGCACGAGAAGAACTGATCGGGCAGCGTTTTGTCACCATGGCGTTTAGGCTGCGCAGATCAATCGTCCCATCTTTCGGGTGTCTTCCCGATCGTTTGACGAGGAGTGCACGGAATCATTGGTTGGGTGCGTCGCTCCGGCGACCAGGGAGCCACCTTCCTGGCCGCTACTGGATGCTCCGCCGAGAACTAACCGGGAACAGGTTTACTTTGGCAACCGCCGCATAGCAGCAATGAAGGTTTGTTGTGGGAAGGATTTGATGGCTGGGCGCGATCAGGTACCGTCTCTGACCTTGGACGATTTTCGAAGGAGTCACGCCCGTCGGCCGCAGATCCCAAGTTTTTCTGTGCTTAACGATGTGAAAAGAGTCACGCGATAGCCGACCTGTACCGGGTAGGAGCGGTCGAGTGACAGTTCATGCTGGCTTCTTCTCAGGCACACGAAACTCGATAACCTTGCCGCACTGATCGGACGGCCTCCAACTCGCGCTCTTTTTCTGAAATCTATCTGGTATGTAGTACGCAATCACTTTCGCCATGACAGTTACCATTCCCAACCACACTCGCAGCGAATGTGATCGCACAGTCTGAATTTCTTAAGGATCCGCTTACAGAGGGGACAGCATCGCGTCCACATATGCCACTTCTTTCTGCTGTGACCTACCAACTCTTTTTGGTCCAGCTAAATCGTTCACGCAAACACACAGGGCCGACTGCACCTGGCTCCATTTTGCCGTGGGCTTACCGCCTTCATCACGTCTGCCTCGCAGAGTCCCACTGACAGCTTGCGAATTCTGCCCGGCAGACACAAAAGGCCTCTGCTGCGACTGTGCGAGCATCGGTTGCGAGAAAGATAAGAGCAACTGCGCAACGAGGTTGACAAGTACGCTTTGGGCAAGCGTTCGGGAGCGAATCGCTTTGGAGGTCCGATTCGTGGGCATCGTCAATTCCTCCATCTCATCAAAGCTCGTGTGATCACATAGGATTTGAGAAACGCATCCCAAAATCCTTCTCGACGGAGAGGTTAGTAAATCCGCCGCTCACCGAACTGGCAATCAAGGAGATGCATTTGCCGTACCATTCCACTCATTTGTGCTCACACGCAAATCGTCCTAATGGCATTGATTTTGGGATCCAGGCGACTGGAGACGGTATTACATCGAAGAATCGTAGCCACTGTAGTGTCAGGATATTGACTGGCGGAGTTGAGACCCGTAAGAGCGCCCGGACGGACTTTAACACTTGTCCAAGAATGTATTGACAGGGCAATGGCCTAGAAATTGACTCGCAGACTGAACTGAATTTCGCGGGGCTGATTGACCTGCGACAGAATTTCTCCGAAATTCGAGGAACCTTGCTGAGTCACAGGAGGGGCAAACTGCACGCGGTTAGAGCTGTTGAAGAACTCGGCTGAACTCGAGACCTATCTGCTCGGTGATGCGGCTTGTACACTGCGATCCCCGTAACTGGGGCGTGGCTTGATCGCATTTCGTTCACCAAGCAATCTTCAATCCGAATTGCAACTGGCGTGAGGACGTCGAAGTGCCGGTAATCAGGCCAGCGGTCGTTACCGCGGCTCCGTTGGCGCTAAATAAGGCGTTGTTGGCGACAGGGGGCAAGAAATTCGCGTGATTCAGAACATTGAAGAATTCCGCCCGGAACTGAATGTTGAAGTTTTCTGAAATGCGCTTAATCTGATTGTTCTTGAATAGTGAAAGATCAAAGTTCGAGAGGCCGGGCCCAATCAGGCTGTTTCGGCTCGCGTTTCCCATTCGCGTGGCGGGCACGGGGAACGAGAAGCATTGAGTCTTGATGTAATTCACTGGATTGCCGGGATTAACGCCCGACTCGCAACCCGCCCCGAATATGCGGTCAGGGAAGTCAAACGGATACGCGGTAAGCAAACCGAGAGGATCGCCTCCGATGATAGGCGTAAACGGCATGCCGCTGCTGACCTGGTAAATCCCGCCAATTTGCCACCCGCTTGCGAACCAATGCGCGACTGCCGAGTCGCGCGGGCCAGGAACCTGCCATATCGCGTTGAAAACGGCGTTGTGCCGGATATCGAAGTCGGACAGTCCGCGGTTCGCGCTCGTATCGAACCAGGGTAAGTTAATCACGGAATTGAGGAATTGGTTTCCGACGCCAGAGGCGGAATTGCTGTCGATGCTCTTGGCCCAAGTGTACGAGGCGCCGAACTGAAGATTCTTCGTCACGCGCCCAGCAAGATGGACCTGGAGCGCGTCATAAAAGCTGCTGCTATTCCAAAGCAGCCCGGTAATCTGCCCGGCGCTTGGATTGACACGCGCACCGCTCCCTGCCGGAGTTGGCCAGAAGTATGCTCCCGAGTCCTGTGAGATCGGAAGAACGATGTTGACATCCTGAAATTGGAACGGCTGATGCACACCCTGCGAACCGACATATGCGATCGTCGCGATGAGATCGCTTCCTAATTCTTGCTGAATATTGAGGTTCCAGTTCATTACGTAATTGCGCTTGGGATGCGAATCGATGTACTGGTACTTCAACTGGTTCGGTTTCAGCAGCGGGAATGCAGTTGCTGGGAAGCTGCCGGCAGGAAGCCCGGACGAGATCGATCCGCGTTGGAAGTACGGCGCAGCGCTATAAGCCTGGATAGCAAATTCATAGCTGAGGGGCAAGACGTCGTAGATGCCAAAAGCGCTTCGAACAACTGTTCGCCCAGTACGAAAAGGGTCCCAGGAGAATCCGATTCGCGGCTGGAAGTCTCGATAGGTTGGGTTGAAGAAAAAGGGAGAGCCCAGATGCGGTGCGGCGTCGCTGGGGTTGCGCAAGTTCGTTAGGCGGCCATTGACTTCTGTTGGTACAGTCGCCATCTCATATCGCAGGCCCAAATTCACGGTGAAAATCGGAGTCAAGCGAGCGTCATCCTGGAAATACGCCCCGAGGATCGTTTGCCGAAAGTTGAAAGGGGCAAGGTTGTTGCCAGAGAGCGAAGCGGTGAAGGTGGCGGGCTGGTTGGCTAAAAAATTCGCGAGCGAAGTAAACGTAAATCGCCCATTCGGCATGGATGTGCCAAGCTCATTGTTCTGCAGACGTTCGATACCGACGCCGAACTTCAGCAAGTGAACGCCCTTGGTCCAGAAAAGGTCTTCATAAATCTGGAATGAATTGAAGGCGTACTCGACCTCTCCGCCTGAGCCGGGTCCGCCCGAGTAGCCGGAAACGCCAGTGATCGCAATGTTCCCGACAGGGCGACCTGGTACAAAACCATTGTTTGGATCGCCTGCGAAAGGAAGCAGCGTTTTTGTTGGCTTGATTACATCGGCGTGTACGCGGCTGAAGCCCAGCCGAAGAGTGTTCACAAAGGCCGGAGTGAAAGTTCTGGTGTATTCCGCTGTTGCAAGATGACGCCGGGTAAGCGTGCCTGAGACGACGGTTTGGAAAAGGTCGGGGGACGTGAGCGTACCGTCGTCAAACATGTAGGTTCCGTGCACCAGATCAGCAGGAGAAAATTCATGATCAACGCGGGTCGTGAAGAAATTCTGGTTTCCAATCTGCTGGGCGATTGAGGTAAACGTGCCGGTGTCACCGTTGATATTGCTCGTCGGTAGTGGAAAAACTGCCAGATATGGTTCCACGAGGGGGCTGACAGTCACGGTTTCCGCGACAAGCTGGCCGGTGCGCGCCGCCTGTGTCGGCACAACCGCGAGCTGAGTGACACTCTGGTCTTGCCGAAGCCCCTCGTAATCTCCAAAGAAGAAAGTGCGATCTTTTCTGATCGGTCCGCCCAGGGCAGCCCCGAATTGGTTGCGCCGAAACGGCGGAATCGTCTGCGGATCGAAATAGTTTCGCGCGTCCAACGTGCTGTTGCGCAGGAATTCGTAGATGGATCCGTGTAGGGTATTTGAACCCTGTTGGGTAACGGCATTGATTACCCCACCGGAAGTCTTGCCGTAATCCGCCTGAGCGTTGGCGGTGAGCACGGAGAATTCCTGGATGGCATCCACCCCTAGGTCGTTACCAAGCGCGCTACCGGGGCCTCCATTCGTGTAGTCGTTGATGCTGATCCCATCAAGGCGATAATTGTTCTGCTGCGGACGTCCTCCGGAAACCGTCAGCTGTGTTCCCAGCCCGCGATTTCCCCGGGACAAGAGGTCAGCAGGTGTGGTCTGGGTACGGATCTGCGCCACGCCCGGCTCGAGAGTTGCCAGTTGGGTCCAGTCGCGGGCATTCAGCGGCAATTCGCGGATCGTCTTGCCGTCCACACCCACGCCCAGCGTCGCGTCGTTGCTCTCTACTCTGAGGAGGGAGCCTTGCACCTCAACATTCTCCTTGGCAGTGCCAATCGCCAAAGTCAGATTTACTTCGACGTCTGCGCCGACCGTGAGCGTAAGGGCAGTGGCCGTCCTTGCCTGGAACCCCTTGGCTGATGCCGTGACTGTGTAAGGCCCAGGCGCCAGGTTCGGCGCGCTGTAAAAGCCAGATCTATTTGTGGCCAGCGCTCTTGTGAGATTGGTGGCCGTATTCTTGATCGTCATCTGAGCGCCGACGATAACGGCTCCGCTGCCGTCAGTGACGGACCCGGCGATGCGTGCTCCTACTGCCTGTGCGCACAACGGAAGTGCCAACCAATTTAGTAAGGCGCAGGAAAGAAGGCCAAAGGCCGTGCGCGGCCAAAATGTCAGCGCAGTGTTCATATTTTGACACTTGTCCAACGCCTTTTCGCTTTTCGCGGCCAAACGAGTGCAAGATTGGCTTGATCGTGCGATCAAGGCGAACGCACGAGCCAGGAACCGGGAGGACGCTAGGCTACACTTCCAGAGCGCCAGGAATCAACGGTTTTCGATTTCGAACGGAGTGGTCGCGGAAAAAAATGACGGCACGGCAATTGCACCTGGAATAAGATTTGCTTTTTGAAGTCCGGCCGTGCGGCCGTTCTGCCTATCACCACGGCTTCGTTCAGGCGCCAAGCAGCCATATGGGAAAAGCGCTAACTCGAGCAGTTGCCTGGCTGGCACTGTTGCTTGGCTCCAGCACTTACGTTTTCGCGTTAGATCCGTCGCTTGATGTCAGCCAGTATGCACACACCGCGTGGAAGATCCGCGACGGCTTTACCCGAGACCCCATCAATTCGATGGCGCAGATGCCCGATGGCTATCTTTGGCTGGGCACGGGATCCGGTTTATTTCGCTTCGACGGTGCTCAGCTCGCCCCGTGGTCGCCGCCAGCCGGTGAGCAACTTCCCAGCAATTCTATTCGGGGCCTGCTGGCTGGGCGCGACGGAACTCTTTGGCTCGCTACGCCGCAGGGGCTTGCCAGTTGGAAGGGCGGCAACCTCACAGGATATCCGGAACTTGCTGGGCAAGAAATTTCTTCACTACTGCAAGATGTTGAAGGAACGGTCTGGGTTGGAGTCAGGGACCCCGGCAGGCTCTGCGCCATCCGAGCGGGCAAAACACAGTGTTACGGAGCCGGGGGTTTCGGCAACTCCGTGATCGCTTTGTACCAGGACCACAAAGGCAATCTCTGGGTGTCCGCTCAGACGGGCGTGTGGCGCTGGGCGCCTGGGCCTCCAGAGCACGTTAGGCTTCCGGGTGGCAGAGTCGAGGCAACTGCGTTAATCGAAGGGGATAGTGGCGAACTTTTGATGGCCACCTCTATCCCGGGGAGGGCTACAACCACCGGCGCGATCCAAGGACTGAACCAGCTTGCGGACGGGAAGATTCGGAGCTATGCACCTGCGGGATTTGCCGGACACTTCCGCCCCAAATGCTTATTCCGTAGCAGTGATGGCAGTTTATGGATCGGAACGGTGCAGGGTTTGTTGCACGTTCATCGAGGCAGGATCGATAGATTCGCAACCGCCGACGGCCTTTCCGGCGATGTCGTTATGCGAATTTTCGAAGATCGCGAAGGCAACATTTGGGTCGGCACGGAAGGTGGACTCGACCGGTTTCGTGAATTCTCGGTGCCTACGCTTTCGCGGGACCAGGGGCTTTCTAATTCTTCTGTCCACCTGGTGGAATCGACATCGGATGGAAGCATTTGGATCGGGACAGCGGATGGGTTGAATCGATGGCAGAACGGGCAGGTCACCGTTTACGGCAGGCAAACTGACCTGGGCGAAAGGCCACAAGGAGATGAGCAAGGACTCAGTATCAGCAGGTCGGTCAGGGACATCGCGAATAGCGGACTACCGGGTACTCCCCGGTCATTGGGGAAGGATGACTGGGGAAGATTGTGGGCTTCGACCCGTGAAGGTGTTTTCTACTTCGACCGCGGCCGCTTTGTGCGGGTTCC
>DATJWZ010000300.1:0-3888 GCA_035500795.1 Candidatus Eiseniibacteriota bacterium
CGCAAGGAGATGATGCTGGCCCCCCGGCCAGCACACATGGGCGCGAACATCGTTTTCAATCAGGCCGACGTGAATGGTGGGGCGCCGGCAGAAATGGTGCCGGGGAGCTAACCTTCGAGAAAGATTTCGAGTGCGATCACGCCGGTCCATTCGCGACCGGCGTTTGTGTATGGGGCGAACTTCCTGGCCGCGGATTCACGCGGATGAACGCGGATCAAATTTGATTAGCTAGGAGCTAGAGGCTAGAAGCTTACATGGCTGACTTCTTACAGACAGTAAAAGACCGCGTGGTTGTCTACGACGGCGCGATGGGCACTAATATCCAGAAGCGCAATCCCACGCTGGATGATTATTGGGGCAAAGAGAACTGCAGCGAAGTTCTGGTGCTGAGCCGGCCAGATATTATCCGCGACATTCACGCGGACTTCTTCCGAGTCGGCTGCGATATTGTCGAGACAGATACGTTTGGCGGATCACGAATCGTGCTCGGGGAGTTCGACCTTGCCGATCGCGTCCACGAAATCAACGTGAAAGCCGCCCAACTCGCACGGGAAGTCGCCCAACAGTTCTCGACAAAGGATAGGCCGCGCTTCGTTGCCGGCTCGCTGGGGCCGACAACGAAACTTCCATCACTTGGACATATCGGCTTTGATGCGATGGTTGAGGCCTACGAGGAACAGGCTGCCGCACTGATCGAGGGCGGCGTTGACGTGCTTCTCGTCGAAACGGCGCAAGACCTGCTGCAAGCAAAAATCGGGGTCATCGGCGTTCTCGAGGCGATGCGGAAGTCCGGCAAACGGCTGCCCGTGACCGTGCAAGTCACCTTGCAGGAATCGGGGACGATGCTGCTCGGCACCGAGATCGGCGCGGCCCTCACTGCGCTTGAACCGTTCGACGTCGATGCCATCGGTCTGAACTGCGCCACGGGGCCGAAGGAAATGAACGACGCGGTCCGGTATCTTGCTTTGAACTCGACGAAGCAGGTATCGGTCTTACCGAACGCGGGTCTGCCGCAGAACGAGGGCGGCCATGCGGTGTACAAGTTGACGCCTCAGGAATTGGCCGACTACCACAAGCACTTCGTCCAGGACTATGGGGTGCGCATTGTCGGCGGATGTTGTGGTACTACGCCCGAGCATTTGAAAGCCGTGGTGGATGCGGTCGCAGGTGTCGAACCCGCCAAGCGTGACGTGAAGCGAGTGGGCGCGGCGTCGAGCGCTTATACGACTGTTCCTCTGGATCTCGAACCGAAGCCTCTAGTCGTCGCCGAGGAAATGAACACGACCACCCGCGTCGATCATTTCCGCAAACTTGTCCAAGGCAAGAAATATGACGAGATTCTTGCTCTCGCCAAGAAGCTTGTCAACGACGGCTCGCACATGCTCGATCTATGTTGCGCCATCGTCGGCGAAGACGAAAAGGGCTACATCACATCGATTCTGGGAAGAATCGCGACGCGCGTCCCCGCGCCGATCATGGTCGATTCCACCGAGGCTGACGTAGTTGAAGAAGCGTTGAAGCGCATCCCCGGCCGGGCCATCATCAATTCCATCAATCTGGAAGACGGCGAGAAGCGCACGTCGAAGGTCCTTCCGATGGCCAAGCGCTACGGCGCCGCCGTTATTGCGCTGACGATCGACGAAGATGGAATGGCGCTCACAGCCGATAAGAAATTCTCAATCGCGCGTCGTATTCACGATCTCGCGGTGGATAAGTATGGGCTCGATCCGACAGACCTGATCTTCGATGCGCTCACACTGCCTATCTCAACAGGGCAGGAAGAGTACCGGACAGCTGGAATCGAGACTCTGAAAGCGGTTGAGCGGGTCAAGAAAGAACTCCCGCAGGTGAAAACTATCCTCGGCGTGAGCAATATTTCTTTTGGTCTTGACGCCTATCCGCGCCGTGTTCTGAACTCCGTTTTCATGCACGAAGCAGTTGATCACGGCCTCGATATGGCCATCGTGAATTACACGAAGATCTATCCGCTGTACAAGATCCCGCAGGAGGAAGTCGATCTCGCGCGCAAGCTGATTTTCCGCGACGAGTCGGCCGGCGATCCTCTCCAGGTCTACATGGCGCATTTTGCCGGGATGAAGGGCAAACCTGCCGCCTCAACTACCGCGCACGTCGACACGCTCTCGGTCGAGGACAAGCTGAAGTTCGCGATCATCAACGGGGAAAAATCCGTAGGCGATGGCGCGAATAAGAGATCTCTTGAGCAACTCCTCGAAGACGCGCTGGCCAGTTATTCACCGCTGGAACTTATCAATACTGTCTTGCTCGACGGCATGAAAACTGTCGGCGACCTGTTCGGCGCCCGCAAAATGCAATTGCCCTCGGTCCTCGATTCTGCCGGAGTCATGAAGCAAGCGGTCGCATATCTCGAACCCAAGATGGAGAAGAAATCCGGCTCGCAGAAAGGCACTATCGTTCTTGCCACAGTGAAGGGCGACGTGCACGACATCGGCAAGAACCTGGTCGATATCATCCTTTCGAATAACGGATTTCGCGTGATCAACTTGGGAATCAAGCAGCCCGGGGATTCGATCATCAAGGCCGCTCAGGAAAACGAGGCAGACGCGATCGGTCTCAGCGGTCTGCTCGTGAAGTCCACCCTTGAAATGAAGTACGTTATCCAGGCCCTCGAACGTCAGAAACTGGAATTCCCGGTCATCTGCGGCGGCGCGGCTCTTACGCGCAAGTACGTGGAAGACGATCTCCGCCGCGAATACGCGAACGGCGTTTTCTATGCAGATGACGCATTCGCCGGACTGCACATCATGGAAGATCTCTCGACCGAGGATGGCGCCCGCGACCAGCGTCTACAGGAAGGGCGCACTGTAAAGGAATACGCCAAGGCTACGGCGGTTGATGAGGAAAATGGGCCGGTCTTCGCCGAGCGCAGCGCTGTCGTTACCGACGCACCGAATATTCCGACCCCTCCATTATGGGGCGTCAGGGTGAAGAAAGACTACAATCTGCGCGAGCTCTTCAATTACATCAACGAAACTGCGTTATTCAAGAACCAGTGGCAATTGAAGACTGCGTCACAATCGGACTACGTGCGACTCGTGGACGAGAAGTTCCGGCCGATTCTCCGCAAGCTCGAAGATGAAGTGTTCGAGTCAGGCCTGTTCGCTCCCGCCGTCGTCTACGGATACTTCCCTGCGCAAGGCGAAGGTAACGACGTTATCGTCTATGAACCGCCCAAGGGTAAAGGCCCGCATTCCTGCGGCACGCAATGGAGTGACAATCTGCCGGAACTGCTGCGCTTCACATTCCCGCGACAAAAAGAAGGCCGCAAGCTCTCCATAGCGGATTTCTTCGCTCCTAAATCTTCGGGCAAGATGGACGTAATTGGGCTCTCGCTGGTCACGATCGGGCCAGCCGCTACAGTTGAGACGCAACGGCTGTTCGAAGGCGGCGAGTATACGAAATACCTATACCTTCACGGACTGAGTGTTGAGACGGCGGAAGCCCTAGCCGAGTTCCACCATAAGAAGATGCGCGAAGAGTTAGGCATCGGCGGAGACGATTCATCTGAAATTCGTGATCTTTTCCATCAGAAGTACCGCGGATCACGCTACTCCTTCGGATATCCGGCTTGCCCGAATCTTGAGGATCAGACGAAGCTCTTCGCACTGCTCAAGCCAGAAGAGAACGTCGGCGTACGTCTGACCTCAGGCTTCCTGCTTGAACCTGAGCAGAGCACGTCGGCGATCGTCGTACATCATCCGGCAGCGAAATATTTCGTGGTGTGAGAAGTTGTCGCCAATACCATCCTGAGAGGTGCGAAGCCTTGATTCGAATCAAGAACTCAGAGGCAGAGGTTTGTTCGTGTGAAAGTACTTCTTGTATGCGGCGATCCAGTCGCTAGCGATGTCG
>DATJWZ010000301.1:0-9446 GCA_035500795.1 Candidatus Eiseniibacteriota bacterium
CCGCTGCTCGGCCCCGGGCAAGTGCTCGCGCCGTAAACCTTATACGTCTTGATCAGGCCCCATTCCCCGCCCGGTCCCCAGTCGCGATAGAAATCGTTGAAACCGTACTTGGTGTATTGCTGAGGATGCTGCTCCCACTTCGGATCGTGCATCCACACGCCGTAGGCGACTTTGTAATTCTGTTTTTGAAGATCGGCAAAGAAGTTGCCGACGACGTGTTCCTCAGGCCAGTAACGGAACCACCAAAACAAGCCGGCTACGATCAGCGCAAGCGCGACGATCGAAATGATCCTGCGGATCCGCTTCCGCCCTTTTTCCGCATCGTATTCTTTCGCATCCAGCAAAGTCATACCTTCCTAGCATAACGGACACGGCGAGGAAGTGAAAAGTTCCCCAACAGAATTTAGTAATCGGGTAATTTTGTAATTTGGTAATTGAAAACCTAGCCGCGTGTCCCATGCGGAGTACGCCGGGGGATTTTCAATCAAGCAATTACTTAATCGCCCAATTACTCAATTCTTAGAGGGTTCTCTTGAACAAGGGGATTGCAATGGCAAGCGTGGCGGCCGCGAAGATGCTGAGGAAGAGCATGTCTCCCCAGACTGCCGAGAGACTTGTTTCTTTTAGAAGCAGGCACTTGAATCCGTCGACGGCGTAGGTGAACGGATCGCATCTCGCAATCGCCCGCAGCCACGGCGGAAAGGCCTGAATCGGATACACCGAACCACTGGGAAAAAACAGCAGCGTGTTGAGAATGCCGAACATCGCGCGCGGCACCAACGGATCTTCAATTCGCACCATCAGCAGGAACATCATCGTGTTGAAAGCCAGCGAGGTCAGCACGATCATGATCACTAACCCAAATATGGTCAGCGGATTGAAAACTGTTCCCACACCCGCGAGCAGTGATCCAATGGCAACAATAATGACACCGGTCATCACGGCTTTAATCGCCCCCGCCATATTCAGCCCGAGCACCAGTTCCAGCTTCGTGATCGGCGTAACCAGATACCCTTCATGCACACCGCGAGCCTTGTCGTCGATGTAAAGCATGCCCCCGCCGATCATCACCGACACGAACATCGCCAGCACCAATGATCCCGGCAAGAGGTATTTCATATACTCGATATAGGGATACAGTTCGACGATCTGCAGCGCTGTTTGTTGAAGAATCCGTGGGGAAATTGTGGGTTGATTCAGTGCGTCAACAAGGCTCGTCATTTCGGCCTCGACTGCCGAGCTCATGAAGTTGTCGCTGTTGTCGACCACCAATCCGATACGCGGATGGTTCTCCTCGTAGACGTGCTGCGAGTACTGCGGGGGGATGATGACGGCGCCCTGCAGCTTTCCATTACGCACATCCTCCGTAGCCTGTTGATAGTTGTTGTAAGGGATCGGCACGAATGTCCGGATGTTAGCGCGCACTGAATCGAAGGCTTCGCGGATCCTCAGAGCCTGCGGCCCTCCGTCTTCGTCAACAATCGCGACTTTGGCGTCGCGAATTTTCCCCCCAAAGGCGTTCCCCAGAATGATCAATTGCACCAATGGAAAAATCATCGACGCCAGCATGAGCGCGGGCGACCGGAAAAACTTCCGCATCTCGCGCTCGACAATGGCCATCATTCGATTCATAAGCTAGTCCTGAGTCCTGAGTCCCGAGTCACTTCGACCTTACTCAGTGATTTGATTAGCCCGCTTAAGATGCGACCGAGTTCGTCGATCCTTTGAATCAAATTGGTCGTAGTCTCCAAGTCCAGGTATTTGCGCTGTTGTGCAATCAGAATCTGGGTTTCTATTTCGGCGAGAGAACCCTGCGAATGCCGTAGAAATCTCACAAAGTCGCGGTTGGAATAATGCGCCTTGCCCTCGGCGATATTACTCGGAACCGAAACCGCGGCACGACGCAGTTGACTCACAAGGCCGTACAGTTCGTTCGACGGAAATCGGTCCGTTGCATCGTAGATGGCAGCCACAAGTTCCATCCCCTTCTGCCAGGCGACCAAGTCCTTGTGACCGCTGCTCTGACTCATAATTGGAGTCTCCTGCTCGAAGCCTAGCGACCCAGGACCCACGACGACAGGCCTTGTAACCGCTGCTCTGACTCATAACTGCTGTTTCCAACTCGAAGCCTCGCGACTCAGGACTCAGGACTAATTATGGCTGCAACCCCGGTCGTTGCGGCATCACGAACGCATACGCCTTCTGCAGTTCATCCCGCAGTTGTCTTCCCGTGTAATGCACGAACACATCGTCCAGCGTCGTGTTCTGGACACTCAGCGTCTTCACCGCAAGCCCGTTTTGCACCGCCAACTCCACCAATTCCGTGGTTGTCCGCGAGCCATTGCTCGTCAGCACGCGATACATGCCCGCGCCTTCGTGCTGCACCGATGTAACGTCATCGAGCGTCTGCAGCTTCTGCTCCCAGTCCGCCGGAGGATTGTCGAACTGTGCTTCAATCACGTTCGACCCGGGCACGCTCGCCTTCAGTGCGGCAGGATTGTCCAGAGCAACCAGCTTTCCATGATCGACAATCGCGATCCGGTCGCACAACCGGTCTGCCTCGTCCATATAGTGCGTCGTAATCAGGATGGTCAGTTGCCGATGCTCTTTAATGTTCCCCAGCATCTCCCACACAGCGACGCGCGAAACAGGATCCAGCCCTGTGGTCGGCTCGTCCAAAAAGAAAATTTTCGGATGATGCACCAGCCCGCGCGCGATCTCAAGCCGTCGCCGCATGCCGCCGGAAAGCGTCTTGGTGGCGGCATCCCGCCACTTCGTCAGATCCACGAGTTCGAGCAGCTCATCGATCGAGGTCTTGCGCTCTTTCGACGGCACGTCGTAGAGCTTGGCATAAATGTTCATGTTCTCTTCAACCGTGAGATCCAAATCACTCGTCAGCGCCTGTGGAATCACGCCGATGAGTCTTCGTGCGGCGTTCGGTTCTCTTGCAACATCGTGCCCGGCGATGCGCGCTTTCCCAGACGTGATCGGAATCAGCGTCGTCATCATCCGGATCAGCGTCGACTTGCCCGCGCCGTTCGGGCCGAGTAGCCCGAAGATTTCTCCTTCTTTTACCGAGAACGAAACGTCGTCGACCGCCGTGAAGTCCCCATACTTTTTTACAATGTGCTCCACTTCGATCGCAGACGGAGCCTTAGGATCGTAGATCGGCTTCTCCAGCCCATGTCCATTTCCGTTGATCTTTTGAGGCGACTGGTCCGTCATTGCTGCTCCGTAGCTTTTGCGCTCTGCGTTGAAGACCCTTTCAATTGGGCCTGCGACACCAGCACTTCGGCCGTCATGCCCGGCACATACGCCCCTTTCGGATTGTCCAACCGGACCTTCAACGTGATTGTTTTGATGTCTCGCTTCCGCCGGCTGACGTCGCGCTGCGTTGCATAGTCGCCTTCCACGCCTTTGAAGAAAACCTTGCCGCTGGTGACGGTTCCCCCCGGCAATCGCACGCGAAGCATGTCGCCGTACCCAATGTGGTCGGCATAAGTCTCAGGGATCGCTGCGCGCGCCCATGTATCGCTGAGATCTACGATCGTCACAATCGGAGCGCCAATGTTGACGACTTCTCCCTGACGCGCTGCACGCACCGACACCGTCCCGCTTACAGGCGCGTAAATGTTCGTGTAGCCGAGTCGAACGGCTGCCTGACTCTTCTGGGCAACAGCATTCTTCAAATCGGCCTCGGTGGCGGCGACCGTGCTCTTGGCGGCATTCGCCTGGTATGTCCGCGCCATCGCAGCTTTCAGGTCTGCTTCTGCCGCATTGACCATATCGTTCTGCGCCTGAACAGTCGCTTGTGCGGCACGTAGGTTGGTCTCCGCCTGCACACGTTCCTGATCCGAGGCAATACCGGCTTTGGCCAACTCGATAGTTCGTCGACTGTCGCTATCTGTGCGGTCGAGCGTGGCCTGTGCTTGCTGCAACTGCGCTTTCGCGGATGACAGCCTTGCCTGCGCATTGGCCACATCGCTGGTCGTCGATCCCGAGGTGGACTTTTCCGTGTGCTGCATCTCCGCCACTTTCTGTTGCAGACTCGCGATCGTCGCCGTGGCCGCAGCTTCCTGTGCCTGCAATTCCGACGGATCCAACACAGCAATCAGATCGCCCACCTTCACCGGCGTGCCCTCATCCACCAGCAGTTTCTGGATGCGTCCTTCGACCTGCGCGCTGACGATGACTTGATTCGCATCCACCGTCCCAATCAGCACGAGGTCCGAGGAATGATCTGCCGAAAAGTAGTAGTAGATCGAGGCAATCACAAAGATGATGCCGAGAAGAATGAAAAAACGGTTACGGGCACTCATGAGCGTGCTCCTTGTTTAGCGGACGAATACGGCTGAAATAGTGCCGCAGAAACGAAATCCAGAACCGCGGCGCGGCGCTCTGCCACGCGCTGCGGCGCTAACGGATTGAAGCCGACGATCTTTTGCATCATCGGGGCGCTGCTGAAGTAGAAAACGATCATGGCGACGATTGAAGGCACGAAGTGCTCCGGCTTCACCGGGCGGAACTCCCCGCGCGCGGTTCCTTCCTGCAGTACCTGGCTTACCCGCATGAAGATCGGCTGTATGTATGCCTTCACCAGCTTTTCGAACTGCTGCATCTCCCCTTCGCGCGCACGCATCATTTCCCGTTGCATCAGTCTCGGATAAAGCGGATTCGAAGCGATGAAATCGAAATACGCTCCCACATAGGCGAGGATCTTGTCTTTTGGTGCCAGTCCGCTGTCGAGCACCTTGAAGACAGTAGTTTTCAACCCTGAGAACGCAGTGTCGAGCACAGCTCCATAAAGCGTTTCTTTGTCCTCGAAGTAGTAATAGAGCAGGGCTTTGTTGACGTGCGCCTCCCGTGCAATGGCGTCGGTGCGAGCTCCGGCAATCCCGTGTTCGGCAAACTCATGCGCAGCCGCCTGCAGGATCGCCGCGCGGCTCTCTTCGGGCTGCCCGCGGGAACCCATGTGCCCGTGCCAGTCTCGCCGTCTATGTTGGAATAAGCGGGCCATTTATTAATTAACCAGTTAGTTAGATTATACGTCTGCCGGAAAGTCGCATGCAACCACAAATTCGGAATGGCCTTCGGACGGCAAGTGTCTAAATTTAAGACGTTTAGTTGGTCATGCTGAGCGAGGAGTTCGCTTCGCGAAGGCGAAACTACAGCGCATTCAAAGTATCCCTATAGTCGCGAGGCCTCGGAAAAGAGATATAAACCCGCAAGAGCGGTCCTAGTCGTTCGGCCGATCGTAAAACCGGAAAAACAGCGACGGCTTCGCGCACACTTCCGCCCGCGCCACCAACTCCGTCGATTGCTTGTCGTTCAACGGAGTGAAGTCGCGAGCCAGTTGCACATTCTCCTCGAGTTGCGCGATGTTATCGCATCCAATGATCACTGTGCTCAGTGGCTTCGACAACGTGAAATAGATCGCCTCCCGCATGGTGAGCGTGCCCGATTTGTCTGTCTGGACCACCATGCCTTCCCACGAGTGCTTCTGCGCGTCGATCGAAGGCGGAGTCCACGACGAGAGAATTCGGCCGCGCGCCGGAATCTTCATTCCAATGATCCCCATCTCCTTCTCGACCGCCAACGGCAGAAGTTGCTCGCTGAAACTGTAATGATGCGGATCGGCGGCGTTCATTGCCATCAGGATGGTGTCGAACGGATACCGGTGGATGCACTCGATCAGCACGTCTGGCCGGTAATGCCCGGTGATGCCGAGATACCGCACGACCTTCTGTTGTTTCATCTCAAGCAGCGCTTCGAATGCGCCGCCTTTCCCGAAGATCTCATCGATGTTCTTGCCGATTCCGACGTCGTGAAGTTGCCACAGGTCAACGTGATCCGTCTTGAGCAGATCGAGCGATTTCTCGATCATCCGCATCGAGCCTTCGCGCGTACGCTCTTTGGTCTTCGTCGCAATGAATGCTTCGTTGCGGCGGCGCGCCATCACGCGGCCTACGTATTGCTCGCTCCACCTTCCTGGTCCCCCGTAAATCGAGGACGTGTCAATGTAGTTGACGCCCAGATCCAGCGCGCGCTCGATGATGGGAACAGCGACGTCGAAATTATTCGGCTTCTCCAACGCAGCCTGCCCGCCCAGGGAGAAGATGCCCACCTTGTATCCGGTCTTGCCCAGATTGCGCGTTGGCATCGCGGCGGGAGTTCGCGGGTTCGAAGGAAGTGCAGGAAGAGTGCGCTTCACATCCCCGCTAAGGCCAGCTGGCGTGAGCAGTGCCGCGGTCACAGCGCCTCCCGCCTTCAGGAAGTCGCGGCGTCCCGGTTGCCGCATCGTAGTCGAACTGTCGTCGCTCATCGCACCCTCCGAAAATCACAGATTAAGCGAGCACATGATAGCGCAAATTCGCCCACCGATCAGTGATTCGGGGCGTGTCCCATTCAAGCCCGATGTTGCCTTGGGTCAGACAGCTCGGACTGCTCAAGTTCTGGATTTCAGAAGAAAAACACGCCATTCGCTGAAACGCTTCTGGCCCTCGTCGCACTATAAAACAAGCGTGCAATGTCGATGCGGATCGTACTCGGCGCCAGGCGACTCAGGTCTTGCGAGATATCCAACATCTCCAATGCTTCGATGTAGGAGGCGAACATGCTTTACGTTGGTTGTGGAAACTGCCGCGCGGTCGTACCGCTGTTCTGTACTGGACGCTTCATGCCGCACATGCCCCTCTACGTCGAAGGCGGGCCTATGGGAATCTACTGCGGCATGTGCGGGCAATTGCCTCCCATCTTCACCTGCATGCAATGCGGTGTCACACAACTCACGTATCTTTCTGGTGCGGCTCTTCCCAGGCAGATCATGTTGCCGGGCGCGCCGAGCACAGTTGCGCCGGTAGTTCGTGCCGAACCCGGTACAAGCGGAATCGATCTCAAGAATTTATTGCTGAGCGCGGGGAAGTCCTTCTTGTCAGAGTTTGCGGGACATGCTGGCGGACAGTTCGGCGATCAGTTCGGCAACTGGGCATCCAGCTGGTTTGGCGATAACGGCTCCTCATTGCAGGGAAACACCGACTCATGGGGCGGCGGCTGGCAATCCTGACCTGTGCAATTCAATGCAGCGGTGTCGTATTCAAGCCCGACTTGGCTTGAGTGTGCCGCGGGAGCTCAGTCGTTAAGTCCCTTCCCGTTGAAAATTTCCGGCATGCATCGTTCCACTCTCGCCTCGCGCGTTTTGGATTGTTTGGGTTGAGAAAAATAGAAAAGGTAACCTCTTTGCCGCCCCGGCGTTAGAGATTCAAAAGCAGTTTTTAATGCAGGCAGTTCATCCAACTTGCTTTGGAACTCATCCGGAACCTTGAAGTCGGTTGTCTTCTTCAGCTTTATTTTCTTCCCGGCTTTTTCCACTTCAATTGCTTCCCGAATGTAAGCCTTCAAGATGGGTTTCATCTTGATGATTTCCCGAACGTTGGTGAAGCGAATCTGCCTCGGCACCTGCACATTTTCGGTCTGTTGAATCAGAATGCCTTTGGGATCTTTTAGCAGAGCACCCTTGAAAAACAGGAGCGCGCAGTATTCCTTGAAGCCGTGCATTAGAACTACGTTCTTTTTCCCAAGCGTGTAACAAGGCTGATACCACTTCAATTCTTCGGTCAGTCCACAGCCGAGTGCGATCGTTCGCAGAGTTTCAAATTCCTCGCGCCACTTTGAAGCTCCGCGCAAAATGGCATCGACCTTGGGATTCTTCTCATTCATGGCTAGATCGAGTTTAGATCCTCAGCGAACCCCGGAATCCGCGAGCGGCATAGTAAGATTCCGCACCGTTGTGGTAGACGAAAACTGTGTTATAGCGCCGATCGCAGAACAGCGCACCGCCGAGCCTTCTGATATTCGAAGGAGTCGTTACCCAGCTCGACGTCTTCAGATCGAACTCTCCGAGCTTTTGCAAGTCCCGATATTGTTCTTCTGTCAAAAGCTCAATACCCATCGCAGTCACGGTATCAAGAGCGCTGGCTTTTGGCTTATTCTCCTTCCTCGAGTCCAGCGCCTCGCGATCATAGCAAAGGCTTCTACGGTCCTTCGGACTTTCCGCCGAACAATCATAGAAAATGCACTCGCCCGTCTTTTTGTCATAACCAACAACATCCGGCTCGCCGCCAGTTCGTTCCATTTCGCTGAGTGACCACAGTTTCTCGGCATTGGCTTCCAGTTTAGCCAGCACCGCAGCCCACTCCAGGCCTTGGTGGCGGTTCGTGTTTGTCTCAAAGCGTGCTCGCAACGTTTGGAGTAGTTCTGCAGCTTGTTGCTTCGAAAGAAGTCTGTTTGCCATTGTGTTCTCCCTGGAATCTGGCCGGGTACGGAAAAAGTTATGACAGCGTTTTCGGCGGCCACTTTGGCATCTGCACGCCGAATTGATTGGCATACTCAGCGTGCAATCGGTCGAACCCGGGAAATTTCATGGACTCAGGCCCAACACGCCGCCCAATAGGATCACCGCCGAGAAGATGATCCAGCACATCGAAGCAGATGTGCCACCCAGCTGCGCCCATCGCGATGAAGTGGCGATTGATGCTCGTCCAAAGCGTCAGGCGCGTGCCGCCACCCTGCGGTTCGAGTTCCCACCGCATCTCGTTTCCACCCCAGGTGTACTCAAGCCTCCTCGGTGCGTCGGCTCTCCACACGACTGTTTCAGTGACATGGGGTTTCGGCGCTCCTACTGTAGTGAGCTTCACCTTGTTTCCCACCGTGCCCAGATTCCCATCGGCGTCAAAAGGAGCCCACTCGCGCAGATGCTCCGGCTTGGTCAGCGCCTCCCAGACTTTTTCGGGCGAATGGTGCAGTTCCCGAACGAGAATGAGAGTCCAGTTCTCCCCTTCTTTCTTTTGCATCTGCGCCCCGTGCGCCGGGCCGGGTGTGTACTGCGCGCTGGCGTTCATCTGCTTCTCCTTCCGCTAATAGCGTGCCCAATCTTGTGAATCGAACTCAGACGATGTGGAGCACATTACGAACCACATCGGGCACGATATTCACAATGTTATGGAATGCGGCGGGAACCAAAATCCGAACAATCGGATAAGCCATTACCACCACAGTGACGGCCGTCAGCGCCCACGTGTTCACCGACAGATGGCGTTCGAGAGCATCCACATGATCGGACCACAACTGGGAGAGCCGTGCGGCATCGGCCGGAGACAGAGTGCATTGAGCACGATGAGTCATTGGATTCCTCCGCCCTACCATTTCGCCAATTGGGTAAGCTGAATCAGATTGCCGCACGTGTCTTTCACCATGGCAATTTTCGATGCAGTGACGTCCGTCGGTGGCATGGTGAACTCCGCGCCGCTCGCTTTCATGCGCTTGTAATCGGCCTGTACATCGTCGGTGAAGAACATGGCCGCGGGCTGATTCTGCTGAAAGAGTCCCTCCTGATACGCTTTCGCCACGGCATTGTTGTTCAGCGCCAGTTGCAGTTCCATGCCATTCGG
>DATJWZ010000302.1:0-15606 GCA_035500795.1 Candidatus Eiseniibacteriota bacterium
CGTGCGGAACTACGCCAATCTGCAGCATCCTCGCTGACCGACAGTCAGTCGACTGAATGCACAACTCAGGCTGATTAATGAATACGCTGGTCCGGCGCGTCTCTCATGCATTTGTTACGTATAAAAACTCCACCGTCACGCCAGCGTTTACGGCGTAACAAATTCTCTACCTACCGGTGGGCTTTTCCGAGCCAAGCTGCGTGAGAGTTGGAACCCGCGCCTATTTAGACAGCCGGGACTCCTACCACCCTTTCTACAAATAAACAGCGACATCAGAGCGTTGGAATCACCCTCAATGCGGCGTCCTGCCGAGCCAACCTCCTGCCCACCAGAAGACCGTGGCAGGGGTGATCCGGGGTGCCCGAATTCGGAAAGTACTGACCCCCTTTTTTCGGGGTACCTATTTCGATTCAATCGCTTATGCCGCTCGTTAATTTCATTTGTGGAGCATGGCTCTCCCCAGATCGAGGGACGTCCGCCAGACCCTTGGGAAATGTAGTCCCCGGCGAAATCTAGGCTCCTGACGGGTTAGCACTGTGCAGTAACCCGTGCAGTAGACCATTTTCGATCTGTGAAATCAGCGACTTAGCGGCACGCACGGATACATTAACCGCCGCATTCACGGAATTCCCCGAGCCTCCGAGACGATTCGCCTTGCCAGAAGAGGGGGTGTCGGGCCTCGCAGCCAAACGCTCCTGGCTCCTCGATGTAAACCCACTAGTCTTTCGGAGCTGGTTAACGTCGCGCGCGCCGCCCGGCATCGCGGACGCTCGGAGGGTCTTGAGCAGCAAGCGGCAACAGCCGACGGTCATGATTCCCCGCCGATATGCTGCTGGCTTTGGCTCTGAGGAGAATCGATGTACCTAGGAACGGTGACGATTAGAACTTTACAGAGGCCAGCGTTTCAATATCTTCGATTGCGCGGTACAGATTCCTCAGGAGAATAATTTTCTGCGGATTTCCTGCTTTCAGATCCTGAATGTCGCTTGCCGGGGCAGCCTTGAGTTTCTCGGTTGCGTGCTTGACCGCCCAGAACAGATCACTTTCGAGTGCCGGATCTTCCCGCTTTAGAACCTCCTCGGCAGCATCGTATCCGGCTGAATCGAGTTCTTTCTCCGCCTCCTTATTTGCAAGGATTGACTCGAGAGACCGCACTTGTCGGGCATCGGTCAGCTTCTCATCAGCGAGCCACTTGTGAAACTTCTGCTTGAATTGCGGATCACCCTCAAACCGATCACGAAGGTCCCTCTTTTTCATCAACTCAGCGAAGAAAGAATACTTGCGCACATTTCCAGGCGCTGGATACTCCTGCAAGAATTCCGACATGGCTTTGTACGCGGTGAGCAGTTCCCTGATTTTTCCCTTGCTCATTCGCAGGTGATTGCTGAGCCATTCGTACGGCTTGCCGTATATATGAAATAGATCGTGGACGTGTTTCGCTTGTTCGTACGCATCCCAGCGAATCTTGCCAGCAACGTGCATGTCTGCCAGCAGCACCGCAAGATCCTCTTCGGTGAGAGTACCGTCAAAGACTATTGCAGGTACCACCTGAAACTCGGGTGAGTGAGGGTGCTGCTCGATCAGGTGCCGACTCGCTACGGTTCTCAGATTTCCTTCGCGTACGCGATAATTCTTCCCATTCCTCTGAACGATCAGAGGCTCGATAACGCCACCGTTCTGAAGGATTGATTGGGAAAGCAGCTTGACTCGATCCTTCTCCCAGAGAAGGTCGTCGAGCTCTCGATCGCTAACCAGGCCAGCCCTTTGGCCGACCAAGAATTGGATTCGGGGATTCCTGGGATCCAGTTCGAGGGCATCGACGGGAACCATCATTCGCGTGAGAGGGATCTGTCGCCCTTGTAGTGTTACGTAGTCGTTTTCATTGCTCATTGATTGTGTTTCAACCTCAACCATGCAATATTATCATTTCTGTTTAGTATTGTATAGTACTAAAAAATATAGTAAAATAAAAAGTACTATAGAGAACTAATTTTGCGGAGAAAATGCCATGTGATCTCCGCAGATCCATTTAATTATGATATTTTGATACCAAATAGTACTAAAGGATACTAAAATTGCGGACATTAATTGGCCTAATCTTCGCATGTTTTTATTCAGTACTAAATCGTACTGACGAGAACTATTTTTGCGGAGATTGTCCATCATAATCTCCGCAAGATTTTATGGAGCCTTACACAACATACATCCATCAGCTGTCGAAGTGGCCGATCCTTGAATTGCGCCGGGATCAGCTTGCTGACCATTTGGCTGAGGCTCACCGCCAACAAGATCTGTTGTTGGAACGCATGCAACACCTCGGGTTTTCATTTCGCCGCGAAACGGAACTCAAGACTCTCACCGAAGACGTGTTAAAGACCAGCGAGATCGAGGGAGAAAAGCTTAGTTCAGCGCAGGTGAGGTCTTCTGTTGCCAGGCGTCTTGGAATGGACGTCGGGGGATTACAAACGGTTGATCGTAATGTCGAGGGTGTTGTTGAAATGATGCTGGATGCAACACAAAACTTTAAAGAACGCCTAACCCAAGAGCGATTGTTTGGATGGCATGCGGCGCTGTTCCCGACTGCTCGCAGCGGCATGCGATCCATTAAGGTTGGAGGTTGGCGCACTGACGACTCGGGGCCGATGCAGGTTGTTTCGGGTCCGCTCGGACGAGAGCACGTACATTACGAAGCTCCCAGCGCTGAACGATTACCTCAAGAAATGTCGATTTTCTTGGACTGGTTTGAAGGCGAGAACGAACGAGACTGGATCGTCAAAGCGGGTCTGGCGCATCTTTGGTTTGTAACCATCCACCCCTTTGAAGATGGGAACGGTCGGATTGCCAGAGCCATAGCCGACATGGCACTTGCGCGCTCTGAAGGCAGACCAGAGCGGTTCTACAGCATGTCAGCCCAAATTCGGCAGGAACGAAACAACTACTACGAGGTACTGGAACAAACCCAGAAGGGTACTCTCGATGTGACCCTCTGGATGGAGTGGTTTTTGGGCTGTCTAGAACGGGCCATTAAGGGCGCTGAAGTGACTGTTGCTGCGGTAGAAAGACGGGGAAGGTTTTGGGAGTCAATTGCAACGTTGAAGTTGAATGAGCGGCAGCAGCATGTGCTTGGTCTGTTGTTGGATGATTTCGAGGGAAATCTTACCACTAGTAAGTGGGCAAAACTGACAAAATCCTCGCAAGACACCGCCGCTCGAGACATATTGGATCTTGTCAACCGAGGGGTCCTCAAGCGCAATCCCGGTGGCGGCCGCGCAACCAGCTACTCGGCCGTTGAGCCTGATCTTGTCTGAACGAGGAGAGGAATCATCACAGCGAGGCTATAGCCGTCGTTGTGGACGTTCCTCGACCTCCTCAATCCATTTCATGATTGATGACCGCCTGAAGCGAAGTCCGAGCGGCAGCCGGAGAACTGGCAACGGATGAGCGTACCGCGCGATGCCGCGCTTCCGCGTCATGTTGTAGATGGACGCGGGACGACACTTCAAAATCTGGGCGACCTCATTCACCGTCAAGATGTCATCGTGGCACACAGCACTGGCTCCAGCCGCGTCGCTCGCGGACGCTCCCGTCGGCTTAATTGTGGAAGCGACTCGAATTGGTGCTGTGGCTGTGTTCATGGGTATCCTCCAATTGCTACCTAGATCAGGGCGCGTTCGCCCTGAGCCGGACTTAATTCCCCGCTGCGGCGGTTGCGGAATCCTTCGGTTCCATCACTTCCAAAATTAGGCGGGTCGAAAAACCGCTTTTCGACTGACGGGTGTTGTTGTCGCAGACCACAGGGTGCCGACGCGAGTTTGTGTTGAGTCCCGTGATTGTGTACGACCTACCCTGATAAGTGAATGACTTGCCCAACGTCACCCGCTGTGAGCACTTGGGGACGGCGTGCTCGTTTGTTAGAGTCCCTGGCTTACCTCGAACACTAGTCCAGTGGATGTTGACATCCGACGAGCAGCGGCTTTTGCCGTTGTGTACGTTCGAAATTTCAAACCGACGACTGCTTTGACGCCGTCGTTAGTTCGAACCACGATGCCCCATTGCGAAAACAGGAAGTTGTAAAGGCTCGACACAATTTTCATGTTGGCTCCTGTCTCCTTTAGCGCAAGAGAAGACCTGCTAAAGGTTTCGTTGTGAGCACTTGTCGGCGGCGTGCTCGGAGAGCCGCTGAATTATCCGCACGCGAGTTTGCGCACGTGTGTTGTTGATCACTTCCAATTGTTTGGAATTTACGAGAGCACTGGCGACCACGCCATGACGGAGTTGAACCGTCGGTGCTCGATCAGCCCTTTCGGGCAACTCGCCTTGGGAGCGAGCGCGGCGAGTGGTCTGCCACTAGAGAGGATTAATGCGGCCCCTCATACTTTTACCTTACCAGTTTCAGGATTTGCGTCAACGCACAAGCCGTTGTGGTCGACCTTCCTCTGCGTCGTACCAGAGTTAGAAGTCGTTGAAAACGCTGAAAGTGACGAAATCTGTCACTACAACCTATTGCGGTCGACGTTCGCACTGAACGCACTGTCAGCTCACCAAAAACATTCGTCCTTACTTCCGCGCCTGGATCGGGGGTCCAATGACTGTCGGAGGAGCTACCCAAGTTAGGAAGCATGCTCCTCGTCCTGAATTGTCCGCAAGAACTTCCCCTCGATTGCGGGATCTATTCGATCGGCCTGCGTCAAGGCCCATCGACTCCACCCCTCGAACTCCTCAATGGAATGAGATTCGTCGAGTGATAGCGTTTGCCTTATTGCCTCGACGTACTTCCTTATTTCGCCAGCCTGCTGAAATGCTGCCGCATCTCTGAGAAGCCCGTTCACTCGACTTTGCTCTATCCGCTTCTGCCGTTCTTTCTCTGCGCGTTCGGCTTCTAGCTTCCGCTTGCGCTGTTCTTCCTCTAATTGTGCTCTTCGCTTAATGCGCCATTCATGCTGGTGCCAAGCATTTTCGCGATACTTGATCTCGGCAGTCAGGACTACCTGGATCGCGATTTCCGTCATTTGCGCTTCCAGTTTGTGAGCGTCGTCGTCCTGCCAGGTCGACAGCGTCTCTTCAGAGCCCCAACCCTTCGAAATGGAGAGGCACAGTCGCATGTCACTGGACTCCTCGGCACTGTCAATGACCTGCGAGCGACGGTTTGGCTTCCTTGGTCTGTCCAGACTGAGGGGAAGATGTTGTTGGAAAAAGGAAATCCCGATTTCGAGTGTTTCGCGTCCGCGAACTGAGGCCTTACCGTTCATCTTCGCCAACGCGAAAAACAGGCTGTTCAAGATCCGAAGGCGTCGGCGATCTAAGGCTGAATCGAAGCGAGGCTTCTCCCACGAGAACGTGTAAGATTCGCTCAATTGCTTCTCGCGGCGCTTCTCATCCTCTTTGAGGAGGCGATCGATAATGGGATGCCACATCAAGACTTTCTTCGGAACGGTTACCTGGCCAATTGCTTCTGCTACTCGTGCCCGTACGGTCTCGATCGATTCGGAGAATTCCGGAGGAGGACCGATTGGGGCTAGGAAATCCTCCTCGGTCCAGTAGCCGTAAGAAGTATTGCCTCCGGCACCGATCTCGATCTCGTCACTCATTCCTGGAGGACGTAAGGGGAAAGCTGCCTGAAACACCGTCTTGCCGGCATCTTTTTTCGCCCAATACCCGCGCTCAGGTGTGGGAATTCCCGCCCGCGCGCATGTCTTCTTGAGTGCGACATCGGAAATCTTAAACCGGGTCGCCAGGGTCATCATCGGTTCAGACCAGACCAGATCATAAAGAGCCTTGCGAGTGAGTCGTTCGGACATGGTATTTTTCCGAGGTTTCCTTACTTTGGATTCGTAGCAGTTGAGTATAGGATCGACGGTCGAATCTGCGCGCTAAGGGGCACGCGCTGGAGACGCGCGCTCTCGCCATTGATGCGGATTGTTCCCCGTGATTCCCTAAAATCTTCGCTGTTTCTCGGAACCGACGTGGAACAAGCGAACAAAATGGAAAGACAACGGTCGATTTGACCGCTACTAAACTGCGCTGATTTTCACTGCATGATTTACTGCATGAACTGTGACAGAGGCAGGCAAAGTATCAGATTTCCCAGTCAACGCACCCCGGATGCCAAACGGTAAGGCGTTGGAAAGCCGCGTCCAACAAGGGTTTCGACGAGATTAGCAAACCGCCGCATTCGGCCACTCTGCCACCTCTCCGCGACGATTTGCACCAGTTTACCACGTTAGAAATCCTCGCTTATCGCAGTCTTTAATCGTCAACCTGTCGAGTCGGTCTTGTCCTGACCTTCCTCCCGCAGCCGCCTCGGCGCACCCTAAGTATCGGCTAAACGACATCAGAAAGGTGAAAGCTCCGGGAGTACGCAGCTCAGGGCCGCCCTAGAACGTCCGCAATGACGTAACTCACGGAGGCTCAGGCAGATCAGGTTTCAGGGATTAGCCCCGCACGCTTAAGGTAGGCGCGGTATTTTTTCGACGTGCCGATGTTTGTACAGTAAATCGACAGTTGTGACTTCATCCTGCGGTTGTCCGGTTTCCTTCCCGCTCGTTGTGATCCGTCTGCCGTTTTGAATATGCCCGAGGAGTGTTCGAAATGAGCTGGTGCGTTACTGCCCCGGATGACGCTAGGAATGTCTCTAAGCTCACACTCCTTGCACTGTTGATTGGAGCGGTCGCGGCTGGTACCGCATGCGGGACGAGCGGGATGAATAATGCGACGGACACAGCGCCGCCGCAGCCCTCCTATCCTTCAACACCTCCAGTTTCAATATCGTGGTCACCTGGGGACAGCGCACTGCCGGCCCCGCCAGCGTGTACGCCGCCGACTTCAAGCTGTACTTCTCCGGATCCGAATGGATCCGATGACTTCCCGTTGACTGTGTCCAGTCCAAGGGATGGAGGAAGTACGACCTCGCCCGCAACTGTCGTAGCGAACGCTAAGCCAAAAAATCCTATCTTCTTTATGCGCGTATATGTGGATCAGCTTGCGGTTTACTTCACATTTGCGGATTCGATTAACACACAACTTTTCATCGCTCCGGGGCAGCACACACTGGAAGTGATGGCCGAAGACAAGCAGGGGTATGTGTCTGCGACGATTTTGCATATCAAGGTCACTGCTCAGTCGCAAACTACGATCAGTGACATTCAGAACATGGCGGGTTGGCAATCTTGCGGCGCGCTGTTTCCGAAGGGATCCGGTCGCGATGGGCAGATTTGCGCAGCAGGCTATGGGACACCACAATCGACACTGACTCAGAATGTGTCGAGTCCCGCGATGGATGGCAAGTCCGCAGAATTCAGCATGGGAGGACCGTGGCAGAGCTGCACAAGTCCACCCGCATATTGCAACATTCTTTATTTCAATCCAGTCGCAGGTGGAGACAACGTCAGCCATTTCACGTATGACTTGTATTTCTACGTTGACAATCCGAGTGCGCCGCAGGCTCTCGAATTCGACCTGAACCAAACTTTTGGTGGAAATCGCTGGGTTTGGGGATCGGAATGCAATTTTAGAGGAACCGGCAAATGGGATATTTGGGACGATGTCAATGGATGGACTCCTACGATCTACGATTGCAACCCATTTCCAGCCAACACATGGATTCATCTTGTCTGGAAGGTGGAGAGGGTCGGAAATCAGGTTCACTACATCAGCCTCACAGTCGGAGATCAGACGTATAACGTGGACACCTATTTCAACAATCAAGCCGATTGGACGCTGGAGGAAATCGACGTCGCATTTCAAATGGATGGAAACTACGAAGAGCAACCGTATAGCGTCTGGCTGGACAAGGTGAATTTAACGGCCGATTAGGTCGCTTCGTTCAGGCAGAAATTACGTGACGTACTCGATCACACAAAAAAGGCCGCGTTTCTGTACCGCTCGCAGAGGTCGGTCGTACAACGGACACGAGAGGGGAAATGCGGAAGGTTGGAAGGTATAGGCAAAGACTTCGCCGAGGCATCACGGGATTTGTGATCACTGCTGTGTTGGGTTTCCTCGCCGGGTGCGTAGGATTGCCAAAGAACGTGGCAAACTGTCCGATCACGCCAACTCCTCCTGCCAACACCTCTATCGTTCCGCCGGCACAGGAACCGCCCGCAGCTGCGTTGTGTGGCTTTCCTTTGACGATCGCGAGTCCTGGTAACGGCGCGAATGTGGAGTCGCCCATACCACTCGTGGCGGAAGCTAATCCTCCTGATCCGATTTATACGTTGCGGGTATATGTCGATGGCCTTGCGGTTCTCTATACGCCGCGGAGTTCGTTGAATCAGCTGATCTGGATGGCGAACGGCCGCCACATCATCGAGTTAGTCGCCGAGGACGTTGCGGGCTACATTGCAACGACGTCGATGCAAGCAAATGTGACCAGCCAAGGACCGGGAGCATTGAACATTCAGGACTCTTTTGACTGGGTCTCATGCTCCGCAGTGATCGTAAACTCAACGTGTGCCGCAGGCTTGGGCGTTGCCACTTCTACACTGGCCCTACACCAGGCAAGGCCATCGCTCGACGGCTCAGCTGCGAGATTTAGCCTTAGCGGAAAGACGGCTTACTCGAATGAACTTTATTGGACTCCGATTGGTGGCGGTAATAGTGTGAGTCACTTCACCTACGATCTTTATTTTTACATCGACCATGGGAACGCCCCTCAGTCCCTTGAATTCGATGTGAATCAGACATTCGGGAACACTCGCTGGACTTGGGGAACACAGTGCGACTTCAATCAAACACATGAGTGGAACGTATGGGATCCCTTTCACGGAATCTGGGTACCCATTCCAATACCTTGTAACCACTTTCCGTCAGAAACATGGATCCATCTCGTATGGCAGCTGGAACGGATCGGGAATCGCGTTCATTACATCAGCGTCAATGTTGCGGACCACACATATCCCGTTGATGTCTATTACGATGCGCAGCCCAAGTGGGACCAGGAAGAAATCGATATCGCCTTCCAGATGGATGGTAACTACAAGCAGGAACCTTTTAACGTCTGGCTCGACAAGGTGAACCTGCTAGCGCACTGAGTTCTGCCTGGCTCAGAGGAACCTCCATACAGTTTCCGCTTTGAGCCTCTACAGAACATCTACGATTATCTCTGAAGTCAGGCAGCTTTAACGTTTCTGTTAGGAGGCTCGTCATGCCAGAGAAGCAGACCTTAGACCGCGCTCGCGAAGATAAACGGGAGGGCAAGTCCGCTAGCACTCAGGCGGGCGAGTTTGTGCGTGAGGAGATGCACCACATCCGCGAAGGGAAACATGGAGCGGTTTCCTCGAAACAAGCGATCGCAATCGGGCTTTCGAAGGCGAGGCGCGCTGGCGTGAAGCTGCCCGCGCCGCGCGCGGGGAGTATCTCTCCTGAGACCCGCAAAAAAGCGGCCAGGGATGCCCAGAAAGGGCGAAGCGGATCCCATGGGGAAGTATCGAAGAAGCGATCACGAGCGACCACCCAGGCGCTGAAGAAGGAGGGCCGTTCGGCCGCTTCGCGGACGGCTTTATCGAGACAGGCAAGATCAGCAGCAAATCGGCGCGGAAGTTCAGCGCGTCATGAATCTGCGATGAAGGCAAGTCGTACTCGGAAAGCGGCCTAAGGTCTACAAAAGTTAACTGAGCCCATGATTCGAAAATTAAAATCCGGACAGTATCGTCTCTACTCGCGAAAGAAGGACCCGAAGAACGGAAAGCGACGGAATCTCGGAACTTTTACCACACGCAAGCAAGCTGAAGCTCACGAGCGAGCAGTCCAATATTTTAAGCATCACTGAATTCGAGTCCCAAAAATCGGTTCGCAGCCGTCGCGCATCTCTAAAGTCGTCGATATGTCCAAGCTACTTATCTGCTAAAACCTGCCCGAAGTCGTATTCTCAAAGATATAGTTGGCGTGGTCTTTTATAGTTAGGAGTTTCACGTTTCCCGCCTTTTCGGTATTAGCCCAAGTGATTGTCGTTTTTCTGTAATTACGAGACTTTTCTTTTGACACTCGGGTGAAGCCTGTATAAAGTGAAACCTCCGCTCAAGAAAGTCCGCTTGCGCCCTACTGTGTTCACCTAGGTGCTTCCAGCGGTTTCAGCACGATCGAGGGTTTCTCCGCCAGATAAGTGTATCCCTCTGAGTAGTCTAGTTTTACCGGTCCCCGACCAAATCCCCAACCGGAGAGAAAACCCAAATGAAGAAGCACGTTCTGACCATCACGGCCATTCTCGTCTTCATTGCCGTCGCGAATACTGCGTTCGCGGGGGTTACGGTGTCCAGTCCGTCGAATAACAGCACGGTGGGTACAAGCGTTCACTACGTAGCTCAGGCGTCGACCTCGTGCCCGGAGGGCGTCGCATCCATGGGAATTTATCCCAGTCCAAATTGGCTGGTGTATACCGTCGGCGGTTCGAGCCTCAACACGACGATCAGCTTAAATCCTGGAACGTACAACACAGTCGTCGAAGAGTGGGACAAATGCGGCGGAGCAAGTACCACAACCGTGAGGATCACAGTTCAAGGAGGTGCCGGCGTTCATGTGACCTCGCCAGCCAATAACAGCACGGTGGGTTCGCCGGTGAACTATGTGGCGACAGCTACGACAAACTGCCCGCAGGGTGTGTCATCGATGGGAATCTACACGGCACCGGGTCAGCTGGCGTATACCGTGAATGGATCGAGTCTCAACACGAGTCTTAGCCTGAGTCCGGGAACTCACAACACCGTTGTTCAGGAGTGGGACAAGTGCGGCGGTGCAGCAACGACTCCCATCACCATTACAGTGTCAGGAAACGGAAAAACCTTTTACAACATTCAAAGTATCGGTGGATGGCACAGCTATGCTCAGCAACCACCCTCCTATCAGGACTGCAATACCTGCACCCCTGCTGGTCCTGGAACAACCTGGGCCACCTATCAGCACATTAAGTCTCCGAGTCTTTCGGGCAATGCCACTCAGTACAACATCGGTGGAACCATGGATTACAGCGATGTTCTCTGGAACAACCATCTAATTGGGGATTTCTCCTCCGAGGGGATGCCGGACAGTGGTCACACGCTGGTTCCAACGTTGACCACATTCACGTACGACGTTTATTTCTGGGGTAATAATCTGGGTGCATCGCAAGCCCTGGAATTTGACCTGAACCAGTTCTTCAATGGCATGGGATTCACCTGGGGCCATGAGTGCCGAGTAGGAGGCGGCAATGAATGGGATGTTTGGGATGCCGCCAACTACAAGTGGAGGCCGACCGGAATTCCCTGCTACCCAAACAACAACTCGTGGAACCATTTAACGCTCCAGGTGCAAAGGACATCGAATAACCAGTTGTTGTACAAGTCCATTACGCTGAACGGCCAGACCCATGTCCTGAACCGGACCTACGGCCATTTCCCCGCGCCCGGCTGGTATGGGGTCACGGTCAACTACCAAATGGACGGCAACTACAAGCAGTCGCCCTATACCGTTTACGTCGATCAACTCAATTTCACATACGAGTGACGATCTCGCGGTAAAGGGAATAAGGGAATAGAGGAAGCAGAGGGGCTGTTCAGTTGAGCTGAGCGGCCCTTTTCATTTCGCACAGGTCCCTTTTTGCTGGGCAAGCCAAGGCGGGAATCTCTCATAAACAATTGAAAAAAAGCTATTTGCATCCGTTACCGCCTTGCGGCTCCGTGTGATACATCTTTTGAGGCTTGCCATGCAACTAACAAATTAGTTGACGTTTGCAAGGTTCATACGTCATTACGAAATAGAAATAAGGAGGAAGCTTGGCACGCTCAAGGTCCGCAACCCTAACCGAGGCGGAGTTGAGGATCATGAATGTCCTGTGGGAGAGGGGTGCGGGGACCGTCCATGATGTTCTCCAGGCACTTCCCGAGAAGCCAGCCCTTGCGTACAACTCCGTTCTCACGATCATTCGGATCCTGGAGACAAAGGGCTATGTACAGCACGTAAAAGAAAATCGCGCTCATGTCTATATGGCTAAGATCGACCGAAAGGATGCCACTCGCTTTGAGGTAAGTCATCTCGTCAGCCGCTTTTTCGGCAACTCTCATGAGAAGTTATTGCTGAATATTTTGGAAGAGCAGAGCATCGATGCAGAAGAACTCGCACGGCTACGGCAACTGCTGGAGGAAAGCAAATGATTGCAGGCGCAGATCTGGCATTGCACGTTGCGGCGCATCTAGTGACCCTGAGGGTAATGCAATCCCTAGCAGGGGGATCTCTCGTTGCCCTGCTCGCCGCAGTGGTTCTGGCCCGCTCTCGCTACAGCGCGCCTACGCGGTTCGCAGTCTGGTTCGCTGCATTGGTCGCAATTGCCGCTGTGCCGGCAATAGCGGGCGGGTGGGTGTGGACATCGACGGTTGTTTCGGGACAGCCTGCAGTCATTGTGCCTGACTCTTGGGCCTTGTACCTGTTGGGCGCATGGGCAATCATTTCGGCATGGCTCCTTGCAGGAGTAGCTCGCAGTCTGTTGCATCTCCGCAGCATTCGAAAGAGCTGCGTGGAAATCGATACGTCGACTCTTGACCCCTCGATTCGCGAAACTCTGGGACGCCATCAAGTGAGGCGCGATGTTGTCCTATGTGTCTCGACGAAGGTCCCAGTGCCGACAGCCCTCGGTTTGATGAATCCGGCCGTTGTGATTCCTGATTGGCTCATGCATGAACTGTCTTCCGAGGAGTTGAACCAGATTCTGTTGCACGAATTGGCGCATCTGCGGCGCTGGGATGACTGGACCAATTTGGCGCAACAGCTGATAAAGGCGATTTTCTTTTTCCACCCGGCGGTTTGGTGGATCGAAGGGAAAGTTGCGCTGGAACGGGAGATGGCTTGTGACGAGGCTGTTCTTGCGGAAACAAGTAGTCCTCGGCTCTATGCGGAGTGCCTTGCCAAATTGGCGGAAAGGACTTTCATCCAGCGCAGCGTTGTGCTCGCGCAGGCAGCTTTAGGAAAACTCAGGCAAACCACTCTGCGTGTCACTCGAATTCTGGATCCCCATCGATCTGTCACGCGCCGTTCCTTTACTCCAGCAGTTTCTCTGGTCGCGGTGTTTGCGATTGGTTGCGGCGTTTGGAGCGCACGGGCTTCGAGGCTGATCGCTTTCGAGAGTACGCCGGCCCAAACAATAAATGCAGCGATTTACCGCGAATCGCCAACTCCAGTTCGCGATTTTGGGGTGAGCGCGGTGCCAGCGATCGCGCGCTCATCGCAATGGCCCGGGGTGACGCCGGCAACACTCAGCCTTCGAGCGGTATCCGGCAAGCATTCAGCGAATGGTGTAAAGGCGCACTCAGGACCGGTTCATCGTCGAGCAAATTCCATGCAACTGCTGCACTCGACGAGCGCGAGGACAGCCGACATTCCAGTGACCGAGACAGTATTTGTAGTTATTGAAAACCACGACTCCGATCCAGCGGGCAGTTCCGGCTATCAGATCCAGATGTGGCAATTGACTGTTTTCCACACTACTGTCGTTGATTCGATCGAGAGCCAGATTTCCAGAAAGCAGATCTAAGGATGGATGCAGTAAGAGTGTGAAGGTGTTTTCCTTAAAACTAAGGAATTAGTTAATAAATTGGAGGCAATGCAAATCAATGAATCTAGAAACCTGGCTCGATGAAAACAAGAAAAAGTGGGGGCGGAGGCTGGCCTTTCCGGTCCTGAGTATTGCGCTTGCGTTATCGGTCGCGACCTATGGATGGGTGAGGCCGGTGACCGCGAGAGCGGCCGTAACGGCACCCGCCGCTGCGCCCATTGACACAGACAGTGTGAGCGCTTTGATGGCCCTCGACAAGGCGATGGAAACAGTCGCGGCGCGGGTCACTCCCGCTGTCGTCAACGTCACCGTCACCTCGCGAACCAAACCGGACGCCGCCAGCAAGAACATGCCGGAAGACATGCAGCAGTTCTTTGGTGGCCCTTTTGGACAGTTCTTCGGCCCAAATATGCGTCAGCAACAACCACAAATTGAACACGGCATGGGAAGCGGCGTGGTCATTTCGCCCGATGGATACATCGTTACTAACAACCACGTTGTGGATGGAGCGGTCGACGTTCGAGTCACTACCAGCGATCGCCGAGTACTCAAAGCGAAAGTGGTGGGAACGGATTCACTGACCGACTTGGCTGTGCTGAAAGTTGACGCGCCAAACCTAGTCAGTGCACCTTGGGGCGATTCGAAGGAAGTGCGGCCAGGCCAGACCGTTCTTGCGTTTGGCAATCCTTATGGATTCCGTTTCACCGTCACGCGGGGTATCGTGAGCGCGGTAAACCGTGCGAATCCAGATCCCACAAATCCCAGCAAGCCCGGTGAATTCATCCAGACGGACGCAGCTATCAATCCGGGGAACTCCGGTGGTCCGCTGGTGGATGCGCGCGGAGAAGTCGTGGGCATCAATACGTTCCTGATTTCGCCATCGGGATCATTCTCTGGTATGGGATTCGCCATACCGACTCAAATCGTGCGGCCGACCGTGGAAGCACTGATTCGTGACGGCAAGATCAGCCACGGCCATATCGGTATCGGCATCTCTGATGTGACTCCGGAGAATGCGAAATTCTTCGGCGATACCGCAGCAATGGGCGGTGTTGTGACGCAGGTGGAGCCTGATTCTCCCGGAGCGAAGGCCGGCCTGCAGATCGGCGACGTGATCACTGACGTCGATGGTCAGAAAATGAATGACGCTGGAGAACTCCAGGTCGTGATTGGCCAGAAGAAGCCTGGAACCAAAGTCGATCTGACGGTTCTACGCGACGGCAAAACGATGCAGGTCCCGGTTACGCTCGAAGCCCTCGGGAGCCATGGGAGCGAAAATGGCTCTCAGTCTGAGAGTACGGGCAAGGCCCGGTGGGGTCTCGGGCTCGAGAATCTGACGCCGGAGATTCGGGATCAGCTACAAGCGCCCAACAGCCTCCACGGAGCAGTCATCGAGCAGGTTCAACCCGGCAGCTCTGCCGACAACGCCGGCTTGCAACAGGGAGACATTATTCTCGAAGTGAACCGTCACAAGGTTCAGAGCGCGAGTGATGTTCAACAGGATCTTTCGAGTGTTCCGAAGGGACAGGACGCTTTGGTACTCATTTGGTCCAATGGCGGAAACACGTTCCGCGTGCTGCACTCACCCGAGGGAGCCTAATAGAATGCGCCGCACTTTTTCGGAGAGTGCGGCGCTTTTATTTTGCTTTTGTGAAATTCGGTTCGGACTTTAGATACCTGCTAGCAAAGTCCAGGAACGTAGGCCAGTTCGGAGCAGGTGTATGCCCACCGCTATGTTGACGAAAAGCGATATCACCTTCGATCAAAGCCGTTTCTATTGCGGGGAATTCGGCAGTTCCTAAGTCTTTTTTTCCTAAGAGCCGATAGACGGGCCCCGCACCGACAGCGGCCAAGAACATTCCTTTCGGATCGGTCCAACGATCTCCATCGATTGCCCCGGCGCCGACAAAGACTGGGCGTGGCGCACACAGTGCAATCAGTTCATTCGCATCGACCGGCAGATCATTTTCTGTCAACGGGCCGTCGTACTTGAGAAAATTGCCTGCCATCCAGTGATACTCGCCTGTACCCGCTATATTTCCGATCTGCTCGCCAAAATTGCGGCGATAGAGCTTCGCTCCCGATTCGCC
>DATJWZ010000303.1:0-1617 GCA_035500795.1 Candidatus Eiseniibacteriota bacterium
CGAGAGGCGACCAATCCATCATTCCAAACAATTCTACATCATCCATTTTCTATCATACTTCGTCGCGGCACTGTCTCGACGTTGTTCGATCGAAAACTGGCCGTACCGAGTTCTTCGCGCGTCGGAAAAATCATTCTGAACCTCGCTTAACTCACTCAAGCCAAGATGCCCCCCAAAAAGGCCACGACGGTTCCTGACATCGCGGTAACGCAGAACCAAACTGCCGCACCAACCCTGGATGCTATCCTTGCCGGTTTTGAGGATAGGATCCTGGCGATCCTTACCACGCGTCTGGATCCCATTGTCACGGCCCTAGATGCACACTCGGCCCGCCTCGATGCTCAACAAGAGATCCTCGATCGCTTGGTCACCCAACGTGATGACAGGAGTTCTTCTAGCTCATCGGAGGACCTTGATGACCCCACGCCCACGGTCGGTCGACGCGAACGAACCCCTTCGACGCGCCCTACCAAGGATCACCAGTACATGCCATTTGTCCCCAGTAGACGCGATACATGGGCTCCAATTCGTCCTTTTCCCCCCTCGGGCACTGATGGCATGGTCCCGCCACCTCCGGTTGGAACACCAGCTCCATCATTCGGCAGCTCAAACCCCTTTGCGGACGATCTGGCGCATTACCTGGCCCCGTTGCAGCGCCAAACGATCCATGAATACAGGCCAGGTCGAGGCTCACCAGATGGAGGAGGAATAGGTGGCCCTGGCCCACCAGGTGGAGGACCGCCAAGTGGAGGACCGCCAGGTGGAGGACCGCCAGGTGGAGGATGGTGGCATGGAAATTATGGAGGACCTATGGCTACAAGGCTCACTGAACGGCCGGCGAAATATTCTGGCGAACCCGGTGAGAACGCTGAGTTTTGGTTTCATCAGCTGGACCGTTACTTCAATGCGAACGGGGTTACCGATGAGAATGTCAAAGGTGATATCTTACTCGGTTTCCTTGCCGGCGAAGCACGCAGTTTCTACTACCACTCCATGCGGCTCAACGACGGTTTTCCCTTGACGTATCGCCAGATCCGGCATGCATTCATCAAAAAGTTTGAGGAAGATGCAGCGTCGACGTACCACAAACGCGAGATGCTTCTTCGTGTGCAATTTCACAGCGTACCTCGGCTGCAGGAATACGTCGCAGAATTCAGGAAGATTGAGAACGAGATCTTTGACATGAATTATGCGGACCGCTTGCACCTCTTTATCGAACGGCTTCCTCATGACTGTCGGATGCATATTCTTACCACCCCTGGCATCAGACAAGCTGGAGATATGGAATTGGCTTATCGCGTAGCACGCGACTGGGCTGCCAGTGCCATGTACTCCCGCCGTCTTGATAGAAGGCAACCGGCAAACACCTCTCATGGCAAACATCACCGGCGAACTCCTCCTATTGTCAGAGCTACCTCTGTTGCTACGATCCCACCGGCAACACAAACATCTGACAAACCAGAAGAAGAACTCGACGTTATCGACGAGAAAACCGCAGAATGCTACAAATGCGGTAAGATTGGTCACTTCGCACGCTCTTGCAGACACCCACCAAAGTCTCGATCGAGCACGGCACGAAAACCTACCAGGAAGACAAGATTTGGTAGGTCGACATTG
>DATJWZ010000304.1:0-16745 GCA_035500795.1 Candidatus Eiseniibacteriota bacterium
GCCATGGATGATGTTAAATCCACCGCTGAACAGCGGGCTGAGGGCAGGTGACGACCCCTCCGAGTTCAGGGCGCGAGTGTAACCGACCTCAAATCTTCCCAGGAAACCGACAGTACCCGACACTTCGTAAAATCCCCCGAGGACATGCCCGCCGTCCAGGTAGTGGAAGCTGACGGCGGGAAGTCCGAACCCTCCCGAAGGGGAGGGACTCGTGTACGCGAAAGGGGTCACGAAGGCGCCGGTCTGGCCCTCCCAGTTGAGATTTTGCGCGCGGGCGGCGGGTACGGCTAGGGCAGCAAGAATTGCGGTGAGAACCCAGCTCCAACTGCTGCGTTGCATCGTGCGCAGGGTGAAGCTTAAAACTTTATGCCTAAGCGTCATCACTTAATCATCCTGACGAGTCTTCATCTGAGTCCTTCTTGCCAGGATGCAATCGAAGGGCCGATCTGCGGTAACGAGCGCCCATGTCACAAATCGTTGAACGCACGGGTCCATCGGAGACGACACGAACTTCGACCGAATTGCCGCCTAATCTTCAGCAATGGCAGTAAGTTAGCCGCCGTCCGCCGACTGGCACTCACGCCTTTGAATCGAGCGCGCCAAAGCCCCGTGATTAGCGCCACGACCCTGTCTGACAATCCTCGTGCCTGTCAACATCTGCGCATCTGCGCGCATATGGGCATCGATTTCTGGTCACCTGAACGCGCCGCTGCCGGAATGCGTTTCTTTTCGGATGGATTACGAAGGGCTTGCGTGGACGACGAACAGCCCTTCACTCGGATCGTCAGACATTGTCGCACCTCGGGAGGGTGAGGGAGATCACGAGGTTAAGAGACTCGAGCATTTTCAGAACCGCCGCAAGAATCTCAGGGCCACGATTGAGCAGGCAAATTTTGTTCTTTCTGCTGTCGTTCGCTCTGTTGCTCTCGACGTGGCCTCAAGACCTGTCGGCCTTCCAGGACGCGCCAGACCCGGGGAAGCCTTTCAAAATACGCCCGGATCTGCCGGTCTGTCTCTTTTCCGCCAGAGATGGCCCGGTCGGACAGCAATTGGAAGGCCTCCTCGCGCTCATTGACCGCTACCGCAAGGCTGGCTTGCGCGATATTTCGCGCGACTGTTATGAAGGTGGACGGCACGAAATTCTCAATGTAGTAATTCGAGAAGAAGTTCGAAAGAATCTTCTGGCTTGGCTTTCGGCCCTTTTGTGAAGCGGCTCGGGGATTTCATGAAATCAAGACAGCGCATGAGAGTAGTCACGACCTAGGCGGACCTCCTCGCACAGGTCTGCCAGTTCGCTGACAGCATGCCAAGAGTTCGGCAATGTGGTGGCAACATCTCGAATTCAGCTTGGTGAGTCTCGTGAATCTATCTTGATATTCATCAGCATTCTGCACCGCTTGCAAATCTCCCAAACTGAACGGAACGGTAATTGCTTTCCAACCTTGGGGCAGCCGACTTGACGGAATTGGACGCGCCTTAGGATGGGGTTGCCAGATTTAGAAAAGGGGCCGAACCACCGGCAGGCCCGCGGGTTCAAAGGATCTCGTTTTCGCAATCACGCGCCGCCGTCAAGCCTTACCGTCCGGAGTCGGGAGGAGCTTGAGAACCTCGCGGGTGACTGAGGAGGAATAAGGAGTGCCGCTGGCGAAGCCCTGCGAATCTCTTGCTTGCACCAGAAACAGCGGAATGATGCCGGATAACGGAATCAAGAGATGCGGAGTACCCGAGATACGGAATCGAAGGACATCCATCTTGACCAGACGAGTTCTGCGGTTGGGGATGAAGCGGTCCATGCTGCACTTTCGCATGCGCGAACTGGGAATGGCCCACCCTTCAAGGAGATGGCAGCCATGCTGAACCCCGAGCCCGTATTGATCGTTTGTCCAGAGGAAATGAGTAATGGCCGAGTTGTCGAATGCGTTCTGGATTGTGGCCTGGACTCCCTTTCCTGTTCAAATTGCAGGGAGGCCCAAAGCCTGTTGAAGCGGCAGAGATTTGAGGTTGTACTTTGCAGTGACCGTCTAGCGGATGGGGATCTGCGGGACGTCATTAAGATGGCGAAACCTGCTCCTGTGGTCGTTCTGTCGGAACTCACCGAGTGGAGCCGCTACCTCTCTGCGTTGCGCGCTGGCGCCTTTGACTGCATTGCATTTCCACCCGAAGGCGGACAGGTGAAGCGGACTCTATGGTCTGCGCTGATTGAACATGCAAGGCATCGACGCAAAGCAGCGGCAGGGCTCTGAACGGCGGCAATCTCGCTCTATGAATCCGGGACGGCGGGAAATGCGTGCGGTTTAGATTCTTGCCCTTACCTTTGAAGCTCGGCGGGCGTGGCAAGCCAGGGACAGACCGGGAGGTTTACGAATATGGAGATTGTTAGAGGCGCTGAAGGAAACGTAGGGCGTCAATCGACCAAGCAGGCTTTGGTTCTGCTCTTGTCGCTTGCCTTAGTGCCCCCCACCTGTCCGCAAAACCTGTCGGCCCGTCAGGACTCTGAAAGCCCGGTGCAAACCGCGCAAGCGCCGCCGCGGCCGCCGCAGACTCCGGAACAGTTACAGCAACTGGTCGCGCCGATCGCGTTGTATCCGGATTCGCTGGTGGCGCAAATCCTGGCGGCCTCCACTTTCCCCGAGCAAGTCGTTGAGGCGGACCGATGGCTGCAAACGCATCTTGACTTGAAAGGCGAGGCCTTGGGTCAGGCTGTGGACCAGCAACCCTGGGACCCCAGTGTGAAAGCTCTCACCGCATTTCCATCCGTGCTTGGCAACATGGACAAGAACCTCTCCTGGACCTCATCTCTTGGCGACGCCTACTACAACCAGGAACAAGATGTGATGGATGCGGTACAGGTGATGCGCAAACGGGCGGAACAAGCCGGCAATCTGAAAACCACGCCGCAACAAACCGTAAGGACGGAAGGCTCGACGGTCATCATTGAGCCGGCTGACCCTGAAATAGTTTACGTCCCCGCCTACGATCCGTGGGTGGTTTTCGGAGGTCCCATCGTCGCCTGGCCGGGATGGTACGCGTATCCCGGAATTTGGTATGAGGGTCCGGATCTTTGGTTCGGGGTCGGCTTCGGAATCGGCTTCTACGCAGGTTATGGATGGGGCTGGCATCACTGGGATTCCGACTGGCATCACCGGTTCGTGAGACATGACCACGACAGGTACTACTCCCGGAGCCAAACATTTTATAACCGGAACAACTACTACCGTGGTGGAGGCGAGCGCGGCGGAATTTATAACCGTCCCGGAGCAACGCCCCGGCCGTTCAGCGGAAACACCCAGGCTGCTCGAGGGTACGGGGAGCCTCGTGGTCAGAGTGGCGTTCGCTCAGGGGCTTTCAGCAACTACGGGCATGGCGGCGAGGCAAGAAGCTACTCCTCACAGGGGAGAGGCAGCTTTGGTGGCGGCGGATTCCATGGCGGAGGACATGGCGGCGGGGGACACCGGTAATCGAAGTTTGGTTCTGTTCCCGGGAGTGCGTAGATTGTGGAAATGGAGAGAATCCAAATGCATAGTGCGAAGGTGAGCTTGGACAAATTTCCTTGGACCGATCTTCCCAAGCTAGCTGCGGTGACAATCCTTCTGACGGCATGCTTTTGGGGGACGGCCATGGCCCAGCAACGAGGTCAGAAGACGTTTTCGTCGCCCGAAGAGGCCGGCAAGGCACTGGTCGCGGCAGTACAGAACAACGACGAAAGAGCAATGCTCGCGATCCTGGGAGCGGACGGAAAGGAAATCATCTCGTCGGGAGATGAAGTCGAGGATGCCCAAAGCCGCGCCAATTTCGTGCAGAAGTATCGGGAAATGCACCGGCTGGTGAAAGAACCTGACGGAACCACGGTCCTGGTGATCGGCGCGGAGAATTGGCCCACCCCCATACCGCTGGTAAACAAAGGCGATTCCTGGTATTTCGACACCGACGCGGGTAAAAAGGAAATACTGTTCCGGCGAATTGGCCGCAACGAACTATCGACCATTCGGGTTTGCCAGGAAGTCGTGGCGGCGGAAAAGCAATACTACTCCACGCAGCACAACGAGTACGCCCAGCAAGTTTTCAGTGATGAGGGGCAGCACAACGGCCTTTATTGGAAAGCGGCGGATGGCGAGCCCCAGAGTCCCATCGGACCGCTCGTCGCCCAGGCGGTTGCCGAGGGCTATCCCAAAGGCCGGAACGGACCCCCGATTCCTTACCGCGGTTACCTTTACCGCATCCTGAACCGCCAGGGGAAGCATGCTCCTGGCGGCGCGAAAAGTTACCTCGTGAACGGCAAAATGACCGAAGGTTTTGCTTTCATTGCTTATCCGGCGGAATACAGATCGTCCGGTGTGATGACCTTCATAGTTGGCGCGGATGGCGTTGTGTATCAGAAAGATCTCGGCAAGAAGACCGAGGTTCTCGGAAAAGCGATGAAGGAATACAACCCCGATTCCAGTTGGCAAGTGGCAAAAATCGACTGAGTGGCATCCGGAAGATACCTAGATGCCGCAACAGCTCCACATTTTCTGAAGGACCTAAGAGCGTCGCAGCCCATTTTCCCGCGTCCAAGGGGCAAATCGCGGCGTTGAGGGGTTGCGGGCCCGCGGGGTGGATCTCTGAGGGATGTCGAATCCCAGCCAGTCGAATCGCGACGCAATCTTGACATCTGCCGTGAGACTGCACGATAAATGCCCTATCGCGCTAGAATCACCTGGCAGAGGAGATCCCTATGGTGCGAGTCACTACCAGGTGGTCGGGAGGTTTGAACCGTCAATCCGTCCTACATGCCCTGCGGACTTCCGTTGTGGCCGTTGTATCGTTATTGGTCGCGAAGATCTTCCGGCTGCCCGAAGCCTATTGGGCGCCGATCACTACCCTGGTCATCACGCAGTCATCGTTGGGAGCGGCGCTCGAAGTTTCCTGGCAGCGATTCGTCGGGACGGTGTTTGGCGCAGTTGTCGGCGCGGTTCTGGCGACTTACCTCGGACCTCCCTTGCTCGGGTTCGTTCTTGGCGTCTTCATGCTCGGACTGATTTGCTTTCTGGCGCGATCGGACCTAAGTGCATATCGCTTTGGGGGCGTGACCCTGGCGATCGTGCTGCTGATACCTCGAGCGGGCCCTCCCTGGCAGACGGCTTTTCACCGTTTCGCTGAAGTTTCCATCGGAATTGTCGTGGCGTTGATTTTTACGTTGATTTGGCCGGAGAAAGAAGAGGAACCATCGGCGAAAACGTGAATTCTGCTTTCCGGGCGCAGGAAAATAGCTGATGACGCTGCTAACCCGAACCATCCTCCGGACCACGTTCCGGACAGGCATTACGCTCAAGGGAATCGACGGCGTGCTCGAGACCATTGGAGGCGCATTGCTCCTGCTCATGCACCCCGCGGAAGTGAACGCGATGCTCAGAGTTCTCTGCCAGCACGAACTCTCCCGCGATCCTCAGGATTTCATCGCCATTCACGTGCTCCGCGCCTCGGAAACGCTGCTCGGCAGCAACCGGCTGTTCGCTTCGATGTATCTGCTGTCTCACGGGGTCACGAAGGCCGCGCTCGTTGTTGCTCTGTGGATGAACGCACTGTGGGCCTACCCGCTCACGATCTTCGTGTTCGCCGCCTTCAGCGTTTACCAAATGTACCGGTACAGCCACACGCATTCGATGGCCATGTTGCTGCTCACCGTTTTCGATGTTGCTCTTATCTACCTGACCTGGCTGGAGTGGCAAGAGCAGTGGGCGCTACGTGCGAACAGAATTCAGCGGCCATGAGCCACGGTTTTTGCCGAAGCTGAGTGCCCGGCGGGCCCGGGGACTCAAATAAAGCCCTGCACGTTGCACACCGGCCGGCATAGACTACACGCTGCGGAGGTACCTGCCGGAGCGATGTTGGAAGCGACGAAAACTTTATTTCTGGTCCTCACCGCGCTTTTCCCCATCGTGGACCCGCTAGGAGGCAGCCCGGTCTTTCTGGCTCTGACCAGGGAATACTCGCAGGAAACGCGAAAAGCATTGTCATGGCGCATTGCCTTGAACAGCCTGTATTTGCTGCTGGGGTCGTATTTTATCGGCACCTACATCCTCGCCTTTTTTGGGATTTCGCTGCCGGTGGTGCAGATTGGCGGAGGGTTGATCGTCATCTCCACGGGATGGACGCTGCTGAAGCACCGGGACGACGACAAACGCGACGCGCGCGGATCCGTGCAGCCGCAGGACACGTTCCACCAAGCATTCTATCCCCTGACTCTCCCGCTGACTGTAGGCCCGGGATCGATCTCCGTGGCGATCACCTTAGGGGCCAATGCGGCGCACCATCACGAGCTCCATCTGTGGACCATTCTGGCGGCGTTGATTGGATCCATCTTGATCGCGTTCAGTATTTTCCTGTGTTATGGATTTGCCGACCGGTTGGGCCAAGTCCTCGGAGCCACGGGGATGACGGTGATCATTCAACTGTCGTCATTTCTCCTCGTTTGTATCGGCGTGCAAATCGCGTGGAACGGCGCCAAGGCGCTTCTCGAGTCGGTGAAGCTGCAGATTGGCTGACCAGACGGCCTCCGGCGCCGCGGGGACCTCGAAATCGGCAGGACCTGCCTCAACGCTTCGTTCTTGCGTGCGTGTCAACATTTGGGCAGTTTTCAACATCCTGACAGCTCTGGTGGGGGAGAGCATCGCGAGAGCTCCAGAAGGGTCGCCTTTTCAGCAACCTACGTGCACAGGCAGTTGGTCGATGAACTGCCTGCAATCTGTGACAGAAGTCACAGGCCTTCGGCGCGGCAACTGTTTTTCGTCAAGTCGGTCGAAACGCGCGAGGGTTCCGATTCGTGCTGTGGCTCAGCGTCAAAGGACGATAAATGGAGGGCTTTTCCTTCCGTGAGCACATCTCCATCAGTGCAAACGCAGAATGCGGCCCAAACGCGAGGATTCGTGGTCGCCTGGGCCTTCACCGTCATCTTCTATTTCCTCGAATATGCGGTGAGGTCCAGCCCCTCCGTAATGATTCCACAGCTGGAAACCACATTTCACACCACCGCGCTGGGCATCGCCGCGATCCTGGGAATGTATTACTACACGTACTCCTCGATGAGCCTGGTCGCCGGGGCGGCTCTTGACCATCTGGGAGCAAAACACACAGTTCCCGCCGGGGTCGCGGTGCTGGGAATCGGCTGTCTGCTGTTCAGCGCCCCGGCGGCAGTCGCGGGGGATGCCGGGCGCTTGCTGCAGGGAGCTGGCTCAGCGTTTGCGTTCACCGGCGCCGTGTATCTTGCGGCGCGTGGATTCCCCGCGCGCTATCTTGCGACCGCGATTGGCGCCACGCAGTGCGTCGGAATGCTCGGCGGCTCGGCCGGCCAGTTTGCCGTAGGACCACTGATGGAACATGGTGTCAGCGTTCACGTTTTCTGGGTCGGAATCGGAGCCCTCATTCTGGTGAATGCGGCGGTTCTCTACTTGGCGACGCCCAGGGAACAGCCCGGACCGCACCAGCAAGAAGATGGCCTCCGCGCGCTCTTGCTGCCGTACAAAATTGTCTTCTCAAACCCACAGTCGTATCTCTGCGGAATCGTTGCCGGACTGCTCTTCGCACCCACCACGATCGGAGACATGATCTGGGGGGTTGCAAGATTTCAAAAGGATCTCCAGCTTTCCTACCACGAAGCAGTGCTGATCGTTTCGATGGTTCCCCTCGGCTGGGTTTTCGGATGCCCGCTGCTCGGCTGGTTTTCCGACCGCATCGGACGGCGGAAGCCGGTAATCATCGGCAGCGCAGCAATCATGATTGTCGCCGCCGTTCAAATTGAGTTCAGGCCTTTGCCGATTCCGGAGGCGCTGGCGATGTTCCTCTTCGGGGTCGCATCTGGCGCCGCAATGATTCCCTACAGCATCATCAAGGAAGTCAATCCGGATCAGGTCAAGGGCAGCGCGACCGGGGGCATCAACTTCCTCGTGTTTGCGATCACGGCGTTCATGGGCCCCATTTACGCAAATCATGTCGGGAAGGAGGTAGGGATCCCACAACAGCTGACCGCGAATTTTCAGAAGGGCGGAGTGTTTTGGATTACCTGCTGCGCGGTCGCGATTGTGGTGAGCTTCTTTCTTCGCGAAACGGGCCGCGCCGCAGCTCCACAACCCTCGGGACACTAAACACCGGGTGCGGCAACGCTGGATCGCAGGTTGCCGCTGTTCATCGGGGGGAATCCAACTGAGAAACAGCAAGATCTCAAAGGAGGAGATTAGCCATGGCAAACCGAGTTGCGGATGAGCTGGTACGCAGACTTCTGGAGGCGGGCATCGAACGGATTTACGGTGTCGTGGGCGACAGCCTGAATCCGGTTACCGATGCATTGCGCCTGAATGGCAAGCTGAAATGGATTCACGTGCGGCACGAAGAAACCGCAGCGTTTGCAGCCGGAGCCGAGGCCCAACTCAGCGGGAAGCTGGCGGCCTGCGCGGGCAGTTGCGGTCCGGGCAACCTGCACCTCATCAACGGCCTGTTCGACGCGCATCGCAGCAATGCCCCGGTGCTGGCGATCGCTTCACATATTCCGACCAGCGAGATCGGCACCGGATACTTCCAGGAAACTCATCCGGAAATCCTGTTCAAGGAATGCAGCCACTATTGCGAGCTGATCACGAATCCGCGACAGTTTGGGCGCGTCCTGCACATTGCCATGCAGAGCGCACTGGGAAGGCACGGGGTAGGCGTGATCGTATTGCCGGGCGACGTGGCCGGGATGGAGATGCCCGCCGAAACCTCGACTCACGCCCTGCTCGGCTGTCAGCCGTCCATCCGGCCGTGTGATCGCGATTTGGCGCGACTGGCGGACTTAATCCGGTCCTCAAAAAAGGTGGCCCTTTTCTGCGGAATCGGATGCGCACACGCCCACGCGGAGGTGGTCGCTCTGGCTGAAAAACTAAAGGCTCCCGTCGGGCATTCTTACCGCGGAAAGCCGTTCGTGGAATACGACAATCCGCTTGATGTGGGAATGACCGGATTGCTCGGGTACGGCGCGGCCTACCGGGCCATGCACGAATGCGATTTGCTTCTGCTCCTGGGCACTGATTTTCCGTATGACAAATTTTTGCCGACAAAGCCCAAGATCGCTCAAATCGATATCCGGGCCGACCGTTTGGGCCGGCGAAGCAAACTCGACCTGCCTTTGTGGGGGGACGTCGGAGAAACCATTCGCGCGCTTCTGCCGATGGTGGAGGCAAAGTCCGATCGGACATTCCTGAATGCGATGCTGGCCAGGCAAGAAGAGGCGGTTCGCGGATTGAATGTTTACGTGAATCACATTCCGAAACGAACGCCCATGCACCCGGAGCCGGTGGCCGCCGCGCTGAGCGAAATCGCCGCGCCCGATGCGATCTTCACCGCGGATACGGGGATGTGTAACGTCTGGTCTTCCCGCTACATTCGCTCCACCAAGGACCGGCGGCTGATCGGCTCTTTCACCCATGGGTCCATGGCCAACGCCCTGCCTCAGGCCATCGGCGCTCAGTGTTGCTATCCCGGAAGACAGGTCGTGGCCATGTGCGGAGATGGCGGCCTGGCGATGCTGATGGGCGACTTGTTGACGCTCACGCAGTACGACCTCCCCGTCAAGGTCCTCGTATTCAACAACAGCGTACTTGGAATGGTGAAACTCGAGATGGAAGTCGCGGGACTGCCCGACTACCAGACGAACTTGAAGAATCCCAATTTCGCAAAGCTTGCCGAGGCGATCGGGATGATGGGCGTAAGAATCGAAAACCCCGCCGATGTCTCCTCGGGACTCAAGAAAGCGCTTCAGCACTCCGGTCCCGCGCTCATTGATGTCGTGACCGATCCCAACGCGCTATCACTGCCTTCTCATATTGCGCCTGAGATGATGGTGGGGTTCGGGCTGACCATGGGAAAACTGGTCCTTTCCGGTCATATTGACGAGGTGCTGGACACGATCGAAACCAATATTCGACATACGGGCGAGGCCCTGGGCACGATCTAGAAAACTACTCGATCCGTCATATCTCGCTCCTGGCGGAGCAAAATACATCGGCGTATTTGCCACGGCCGTGAGAAATAGAAGCTCGCGGGCGCGGGGCGGCGTGAGACTCTGCCTCGAAGAGCGCTAGGATCTGACCGCAGGTTCCGAAGTCGAAGTCTCAAGCCGCCAGTCTCTTATCTCTCAAACGTGCCTGCATGACTCCCCGGGGTCTGTCAGCCTTTTGGCATTTGCGGGCATGCGGTCATCGATATCCCGACAGCACATTGGGCCATGGCTGGAACGCATTTCCTTTCAGAGACATCGGGAAGTGTCCGTTTGGACCACGAACTGCCCTTCATCAAAATCGTCCTGTGCCGTCGCGCTCGGCAGAGATCACAGAACCTGTGGCGAAACAGCTTCTCAGCGAACCGCCAGCGTCATGAGCCAGAGTCGGGAAAGGAACAAATACATGAGAACTTGTGGTGCACAACTCAACCAACGAAGCTCGAGTTACCCAGGGCAAAAGGTGCTGTGGTCGTGGTGGCTGGCCGTCTGGTTCGCTTTCGTCATCGTCGTGATATTGGCCGCGACCGGGGCGCCAGCGTTCGGCCGGCAGGCTACCGCTCCGCCGGCTGCTCAAACCAACTCCATAGCAAGCGTCACGTGCGTCATCGGCCTCGAAGACATCAAGACCGACGCCAAGGGCACGCTCAGCTTGCTCCCCACAGGGTTGGAATTTGCCACAGAAAAAAAGAAGACAGGCATCGCCACGGCTAGCATCACGGACATCTTTGTCGGCAACCAGAGCAGGCAGGACGTGAGCGGCGCGGGCGGCACGGTCATAAAGATGGGCATCCCGTACGGAGGCGGCCGGCTCGTGAGTCTCTTTTCCCACAAAGTGGAGGTTTTGACCGTGGAATATGAGGACTCCAACGGCGGTTTCCACGGCGCCATCTTCGTGCTTCCGCAAGGCCAGGCTACTTCGTTCAAAAACCAACTCGTCGCCCAGGGGGCGAAGGTCAGCACCCACGTAGAATCGTCCACGGTGGAGGAGCAAAAGCCATGAAGTGTGTCACTCGAACTACGTTTTCTTTGATCTTCGCCATCGCCGCGAGTAGTGCCGTATTTCTGGTAGCAAGCTCTCTCCTGGCCCAGCCCGGCCCGCGAGAGGACGCGGCCCAAAAGCTTTCCGCATCGGCCATTCAGGTTGAGCGCACTGATCCACCGGAGGCCTTGGTGATCCCGGAAGACTTCCGCGTCTCCACCTACGAAAATGTGATCCTGCAATTGGAGAAGACAAAGAAGTTTCAACACGTTTATCGTAGCGGCGACCGCACTGCTGCGAATGTGTCCGATCTGGTTATTCTGCGCTTGATCCCCCAGGCCTTTAAGGAAGGCAGCCAGAAAAAACGCGAGGTGAGCACCGTCAGCGGTTCGACCCGCATCAAGGTGAAAGTCCAATTCACTACGCGTGACGGCAGAGTGCTCTTGGAAAAGGACCTTGAAGGCAAGGTGCGGTTCTATGGAGAAAATCTGCGCGCCACTTACGACTTTTCGAAGAAAGTCGCCGCCGTCGTCAACGACAGTTTTTAGCGTGTGACAGCATGACTCCAAAAAAGAGGGGATCCAGTGAAGAAAATCACTTTTGCCGCGCCCATAATCATTGCAGTAGGTTTGCTCGCAAGTCCGAGAGCGTTCGCTCAAGCCACAACTCCGCCTTCGACGACCACAGCTGACAAAAGCGCCAATACGTTTGACGACCAGCAGATCACACTGCTGCGCAAAGATGTCCGGTCTCTCAAGAAGCAGCTCATCGCTGTCAACTTAACGCTCACCGACAGCCAAGCTGCCAGCTTCTGGCCGGTGTACGAGCAATACTGCGCGGATTACGACAAGATCAACGAAGCTAGAATTGCCGTGGTTAAGGATTATTCCGAAGGGTATGGAACGCTCACCGACGAGCAGGCGGACCGCCTGATTCGCCGCTGGCTCGATACGGACATTTCCGCGGCCCAGCTTCGCCAAAAGTATGTTCCCATTTTCCGGAAAGTGCTTCCCGGAAAGATAGCAGCCACATTCTTCCAGCTCGACCGCCGGATCAGTTTGATGATCGACTTGCAGTTTACTTCGAAGATCCCGCTGGTGCAGAGCCAGGAGTAATTCACTCGAAACACGAAGCGCAGGCCCGGCAGAGATCTCAACAGTCAGGGGCAACCGGAGGTTCAGATCCAAACCTGGCGAGGGTGGTTTCACCGGATTGACAGTTGATGCGATATGCCTCGCACAAATCGGGTCGCGAATAAAAGCGGGCGCCGCGACGAAATCATCGATCTGGCAAGGATTGTTTTCCTAAAGTAACTCGCCGCAACCCAAGGCGAGATCAAGGGGAGGAAGGGGGGAATCGAAAATGACTGCAATACGTCAGCGGACACGGTCGGGCTTTGCGAACTTGCCCCGGGGCATGGATCTCCTCAATACCCCGGGGCTGAACAAAGGCACGGCGTACACAGAGAAGGAGCGCACCAGACTCGGCTTGCACGGGCTTCTCCCGCCACAGATCGAGAGCCTAAATGCCCAGGTTGTCCGTGCGTACGAGGCCTTTCAGAGAAAAGATGAGGACCTCGAGCGGCACATCTATTTGCGCGCCTTGCAGGATTCCAACGAGGTCCTTTTCTACCGGCTTCTGCTCGACCACATCGAAGAAATGACGCCCTTGGTCTACACGCCCGTGGTCGCGCAGGCCTGCCAGCAATTCAGCCACATCTACCGGAGGCCGCGCGGCCTGTTCATCTCCTACCCACTGCGCGACTCGATCCCCGCGCTCTTGCGGAATCGTCCGAATCCGGAGGTCGACGTCATTGTCGTCACGGACGGCGAACGCATCCTGGGCATTGGTGATCAGGGCGTGGGCGGCATGGGCATCCCCATCGGCAAACTTTCGTTGTATTCGCTCATCGGCGGAATTCGTCCGGAACGGACGCTGCCCATCGTGTTGGACGTGGGAACCAATAATGCGGAGCGGCTGAACGATCCGGAGTACCTCGGCTGGCGCCACGAACGGATGACCGGTCAGCCGTACTTGGACCTCGTCGATCAGTTCGTTCAGGCGGTGAAGCAGGAACTTCCGGGAACCTGCTTGCAATGGGAAGACTTGGCGACGCCTCATGCCCGGCCGATTCTGCAGCGCTACTGCGATGAATTGCTTACCTTCAACGACGATATTCAAGGAACGGCAGCCGTGGCGGTCGGAGCGGTTCTGGGCGCAGTCAACGTGACTGGAAAGAACTTGAAGGAGCAGCAGATCGTGATGCTCGGAGCAGGCTCCGCCGGCATCGGCGTGGCCGATGGACTGCGTGCGGAGATGATCAGCCAAGGGCTCTCCGAACACGAGGCGAGTAGCCGGTTTTGGGTCCTTGACGTAAACGGCCTTCTGCACTCGGGGCGAACAGACCTGACCCCGGAACAGCGTGTCTATGCCCAGCCGGCGGACCGTGTGTCCGGCTGGCCGCGGACTTCCCATGGCCAGATCGGACTGGCCGACGTGATTGGAAAGATCGAAGCATCCATCCTGATCGGTCTCTCGACGGTTGGCGGAGCTTTCTCGGAAACGATTGTCCGCGAAATGGCACGCAAGGTGCAGCGTCCAATCATCTTCCCGCTCTCGAATCCAACTGCAAAATCGGAGGCAAAAGCCGACGATTTGATTCAGTGGACAGAGGGACGCGCTCTGGTAGCCACGGGCTCGCCTTTCGCGCCCGTAAGTTACGGTGGGAGGAAGATTCCTATCGCACAGTGCAACAACGTCTTCATTTTTCCGGCGATGGGACTGGGGGTTGTCGCCTCTGGCGCGTGGCGCGTCACCGACGCGATGATGCTCGCGGCCGCCCGGGCGCTTGCCGCGAACTCGCCCGCGCTCAAAGACCCCTCTGCGTCGCTGTTGCCTCCCTTGAGCGACATTCGAAAGGTAGCCGCGGAAATCGCGATCGCGGTCGGCAGGGAGGCGCAAAAGGAGGGTCTTGCTCCGAGGTTGGGTGAGGACGAACTGAAACAGCGAATTAGAGCAACGCAATGGACTCCGGACTATCTGTCCTCTGTGCCGACTCAAGAGCTGAAACATATTGTCACGCAGAATTCGGGTTCAAAGTCGGCCAATTCGAAACCGTCAAGGAAATTACGCAAGAGGTGACACACGAAATCGTTCGAAGCGCGCGCTTTGCATTCAGGGGCGCCAGGCCGCTCACGGAGCCAGGCGATTCCAGTGCGGGCGCGCTTGATTTCGGCTTATCAGGGGAATCGCACAAATGAATCTCATGGCGGATATCACTGCCTCGATCGTCCCCGTCGCTTTCGTTATTCTGCTGGGCTTCACGGCTGGCAAGCGGCACAAGATGAACAGGGACGACAGTCTGCTGATCACGCGGCTGGTTCTCGATTGGATCTTTCCAGCGCTGATGCTGGTCAGCATGGCCGCGACGCCCCGCAAGCAACTTCTAAACGTCAAGTGTCTGATTGCGGTGCTCATCGGCATCATGGGCATGTACGCGTTCGGCATGGTGTGGGGCTGGATGCGGTTCGGGGAGCTGCGCCAGGCGTCCTTGAAGGCCTTCGTCTGCGCCTTTCCGGATGCGGCCTTCATGGGTATTCCGATCCTGAACAGCCTGTTCGGCCCCTCCAGCATGTACCCGATCTTGGTGCTGAATGTCGTCGCGCTGCTGGTCATGGTGCCAATCACCGCCACCCTGCTGAATGTCCGTGCGGGCAAAGGTGGAGGCGCGGGAACGTTTGCGAACAGCGTCATCGCCGCCCTGCAAAAGCCCATGGTCTGGGCCCCGGGCATCGGCATCGCTATTTCACTGCTGGGCCTTGAACTGCCCGCCCTTGCGAAAAGCTCGTTGAGCCTGATCGGCAATGCCACTTCAGGGGTCTCGCTATTCTGTCTCGGGCTCATTATCTCCTGCCATCAGCCGAAAATGAGCCGGGAAGTAGCGGTCAACGTACTCCTCAAGAACATACTGCACCCGGGCTTTATGGCCAGCCTGTGCGTGCTGTTCGCAATCACCGGAGTGCTCGCACGCGAGATCATTCTGTTGTGTGCGCTGCCTTCCGCCACCATTACCGCCATGTTCGCAAACGAAGCCCAGGCATATGAAACCGAATCCGCGACCTCGATCTTTATCAGCACTATGCTGTCGATCGTGACACTGTCGGTTGCCATCGGGCTCACTGTCGGCTACACGCTATGAGGAAAGCGTGGACGGGCCAAGGCGCGCTCCATCACGGGGGCCTGCGCGCAAAAACGCAAACCGCAAATCGAGGATTTCGCGGATTCGCGAATATCGCGAGTGCAAGACTCCCGGGGCCTTGTGTTTTCAATGGTTTACGTCTGGCAGCCGCATTGCCAATGGATATGGAGTGAACTGCGTCCAGGCGACAAACAGTGCGATGCGGCCAAGCCGGCCGAGGTATTTTCAAATCGTGACCAGGGTCACAGACGCCAAAAGGTAGCGGGGATAAGCATGGCGAACTTTGCGCTTAGTACGTTGAGGAGGCCTCATGTTCAACTCTCTCGTTGCTTCCTCCATGGTCCTCGAGACCATCGATGAGCGTCTGCTGCGATGCGGCGTCAGCCGCCGCTCCTTCGTCAAATTCTGCTCCTCGCTGATGATTGCCGCACCGTTCGGCCTTCCCATCACCGACAAGAGAACGCCTGAAGAGGTCGCCCAAGGACTTGGAAAAGTCATCCGCCCGCCTGTCATCTGGATTGCATTTCAGGACTGCACCGGCTGCACCGAGACGCTTCTCCGGACTTCCCACCCGGACCTGGGCGACTTGATCCTGAACATCATCTCCCTCGAATACCACGAAACGTTAATGGCCGGCTCGGGCAAGCAAGCCGAAGAAGCGCTCACGCAGGCCGTGCACAACTACTCGGGAAAGTACGTTTGCGTGGTCGAGGGCTCCATCCCCACCAAGGATAAGGGCGTTTATATGAAGCTGGCCGGGCGGCCGGCCACTGAGGTCCTCGCGGACGTGGCGGGGAAGGCGGCAGCCATCGTCGCCATCGGCTCCTGCGCCTCCTGGGGGGGAATTCCCTCGGCCGATCCAGCCCCGACGGGGGCGGTGGGCGTTGCGGACCTCATGCCGGAAAAGACGATCATTAACCTGCCGGGATGTCCGCCCAATCCGTACACACTGCTCGGCGTAGTCCTGCAATTCGCGGAGTCCGGCACGCTGCCCGAACTCGATCATGAGAGGCGCCCGAAGTTTGCCTATGACCGCGACATTCACGAGCACTGCCCGCGCAGGGCGCACTTCGATGCCGGCCGCTTCGTGAAGCAATTCGGCGACGAGGGTCATCGCGAGGGCTGGTGTCTGTACGAGATGGGCTGCAAAGGACCTGACACTCATGCCGGATGCTCGACGCGGCATTTCAACGAGATGCCCGACGTGTGGCCCATCGGTATCGGCGCGCCGTGCATTGGATGCACCGAAAAAAGCATCGCCTTCCGCGTCCCGATGTTTCAGGTCATTCAAATTCACACCCCGGCGAATCCTCCAACAACCTATCCGCCCATTAATGCGCCTCAAGGCACAATCAGCCCGATTGCAACGGGTCTCGTCGGACTGGCCGCCGGTGCGCTCGCGGGAGCAGGCTACGTCGCCTCGCGCAAGTTTTCAACCGTGCCGCTTGACCAGAGCGTGCCCGGCTCCGGCCAGCCGGGCGCTCCTGGAGCTCTCGATAAGGACCATGAAGCGGGCCCGAAGGCATCGGAATGAGCTCCGTGTTCAGTCGCCGCCAGGC
>DATJWZ010000305.1:0-30385 GCA_035500795.1 Candidatus Eiseniibacteriota bacterium
GACGGATGGAAAGACCTGTTCGTCGCACGCGCCAATGTGCTCGATAACATCAGCGAACTCGGCCGTCGCAAATACCCCGAACCGAATTCCCTTTTTCGCAACCTTGGTAACGGGAAGTTTGCGGAAGTTGGTCCTTCAGCAGGACCGCATTTTCAGGAAGAGGCTGTACATCGCGGCGTCGCTTTTGGAGATCTCTTTAACGATGGTCGAATTGACGCGGTGGTCACAGTTCTTGGAGGGCCAGTTGAGATTCTTCGTAACGTCTCTGAAACCGGCAATCACTGGATTTTGCTTAAGCTGGTGGGAACGAAAAGCAATCGCATGGGCATTGGCGCGCAAATTCACATCACAACCGAAGATGGCGCTTCGCAATGGAACGAAGTGACGACAGCAGTTGGATACGCTTCATCGAGCGATAGTCGCGTGCACTTCGGCCTTGGCAAGAATCGAGTAGTTAAGAATGTGGAGATTCGATGGCCAAGCGGCATCAAACAAACCTTGCACGATGTCGCTGCGGATCAGATTCTGACGGTGGAAGAGCCCAAGAACTGAATGCGCTCATCGGGATGCTTCGGCTGCGCGTGACTGCTTCGCTCCTCACGCTCCGCTCAACATGACAAAGCGTCAGCATTCAGGCGACTTTCGGAGTTCAGTTCCATTTCGGAACCTATTACTAATTGGTAACTATCCCCCCCCTCCCCCTTGAATCTCTGGCATCAAGGAGTTAGGGGAAAATCTCGAATTAATCTATGGGCACAATCAGTTACGGGTAAAATCTTGATTTCAAAGACCTTTGGTTCGTGATAATCGGCGAGAGCTACGCTCGCGCGTACGCGAATATTGGAACAAATTGCGGACTGTGCGCAAGGTCAGATGTCACAAGGCGGAAGCGATTGGCTGTGGAAAAGTCATGAAGCCGACTCTAAGCTCCACGGTTTCAATGGGATTCATTCAAAAGTTTGGCTTGAATACTTTATTGGATTTCCGCCAACTCATCGAGAGAATGCCTGTTTGCGCCGTAGTGAGTGAAGATCGTGGGGATGGTTCGACTACGCCGCGACTTTCGCTACGCTCGGTCTCGGCTTCGCTCCGCATGACAATACTGCTCGTGTCGCACGCCTGAAATTGCCAAATGGTTTCTCTAGTCCGGTTTTGCGGTTCCCTCACCGGCAATGAGTTTCTCGTGAATCGCAAACTCTTTCTGCGCTTCATCTTTGTGGCCGGATCTTTGAAGTGCGGTGCCTAGCGAGTTGTGGACTTCCGGGTTTTGGGGCATAAAGCGTTCCGCCGTCTGCAAGGGTGCAATTGCCTCCTCGTATTTCTTCTGATTCACGAGGCAATAACCCAAGCCGAGGTAAGCCTCCCCCAAATCAGGGTCAGCCTTGAGCGCCTGCTTATAACGCGAGATCGCTTCATCCCACTTTTGGTCACGCCGGTCAAGCTCTCCCAAAATATAGATGGCTCCGGCGTTGTTGGGGTCGAGTTGAATCTCTTTCAGGAGTTCCTGCCTGGCGCGTTCTGTCGCGTCAGGCCCCGCGTCGGGGCGCGAGAGAAGGAGTCTTGCGAACAAGAAGTGGATGCCGGGGGCGTTCGGGTCCTTCTTAATCATCCACTCGTATTCGGCCTGCGCGGGCTCCCACTTCCCTTGCATTTCCAGAGCCTCTGCGTTGAGCTTGTGAGCGGCAAATGAATCTGGAGCTGTCCGTCCAAGATCTTGCGCCGTTCGTGTTGAGAGATCGGAATATGCGTGCGTTACGACGAAAAGAACGTCGGGGTCCAGCGGGAATTGTTTATGCAAGAAACGGAGGAAGTCCAGCGTTGAATCGCGATCATCCAAAGCCAGAGAACACCTCACTCCCACGACGCCGACCTCTTTCTTGTCGACGGAGGCGCCCTGGCTAGTAAGGGCGCGTTTGAGCGCGGAGATGGTCTCCCGGCAGTGTCCTTGTTCGGCGAGGCTCAGAGCCTTTTCTGGAGTTAATGCTGACTGGGGCGCAGCGCTCTTCGTTTGCTGACCCAATAAGAGCGAAGCGGAGGTCAAAAAGCTGGCGAACAACAAGATGAAGGCTGTTTTGCTATGAGATGAGCACATCTTGGATGGAGCTTGCCAGGATTCCCTTCTCGAAAATTCGCGCACAAAGAAAATGATGCAGGCGCGGTAAGCGCCTGCATCATCATTATACGTTTCCCGAACTTCAATAGTAGAGCTTCAACGCCAGCTGAATGTTGCGTGGCGGTTGAGCGCTGGTGATCTGTCCCATGGCCGGGCCAATACCCATATTGGGGGCGTTGTACTGCACGTGGTTGAAGGCGTTGACGAAGTCGGTTCGGAACTGCAACCGGAACCGTTCGGTAATCGGGAAGTCCTTGTGCAGACTCAGATCGACGTCGCTGTAGTGCGGCGAACGGAGATCGGCAAGTTGCGGCGAGCAATTGCCGAACGTTCCGGCCGCGGGTTGTGTGATTTGCCCGTCATTGACGAACCATTGACGGCCAGTCCCTTCGATGAAGGTGTTGCTAATGGAGGGGACGCCGCTGCAGTCCGGTCGAATACCGCGGCTATAGGTACCAGATTGATCCTGCGCTCCCTGTGGCGGCAGTGGCCATCCGGTACGGAAGGAAACGATTGGGCTGACCTGCCATCCGCCGATGACCCCGTTGACCACGGCATTCACGTTCTTGCCGAACATGCCTTTGCGGCCAAAAGGAAGGTCATAGATGGCATAGGCCGAAACCACGTGAGTCGCGTCGTAGTAACACGGAGCATACTCAGCTTTCTGGTCGTAGACGTTCTGCCAGTACGCGGAGGCGCTGAGTGCGTTGTTCCACGCTCCGTAATAACCGGTACTGTCCGACATGCACCGAGAGAGGGTGTACGCCACCTGATATTGCAGTCCGTGGCTCGCCTGCTTCTGGAACACAGCCTGCATTGAGTTATATCTCATCGTGCCGTTGGACTTCGTGCCCGAAACCTCGGCGCCCGGAGTATCAGAGGTCGGAGTGCCTCCGCCGAGGACGCTGTACAGTCCGGGGTTAGCGGCGAAATACGTGCTGGGCGCTGTGGCACCACCGGGAAGCAGCACTCTCTGCGCGTAGTCGAAGGGCACCATCAAATGAGTTCCCCTCTGTCCTACGTATCCAACCTGAAGCGTGGTGGTGTTTGAGAACTGGTGCTGGACGGTGACGTTCCACTGATCAGCGATCGCGGGCTGAACCTTCGGATCCCAGACTCGGAGGAAAGCTCCGGAGTAGCAAGCATACTCCGGTGCCGCACAGGAGGCAGAGGTTCCGCTCCCGACAATACCATCAGTGGAGGTGGTCGGAGGAAGGAACTTACCCGAAGCAGTGGTTGAATTGATTTCCGCCGGAGTGAATGGCGGATTCAACGTCAGGCGGAGGTTTGTGCCGGTTCCCTCCAGATAGGAAGAGATGGTGAAGGCACCGCGGATGACGGTGTGGTCACCGAGAGCCGCGGGAGTCCATGCGAAACCAACGCGAGGTTGGAAATCTTTGCCTCCCCATGTTCCGTCATATAAACCGCGGCTGGCCCCGCCTTGACCGGCGAGGTCAATGTTCCCGGTGGCAATGTTGTAGTTCGCCTGCTCATTGTTGGCCTCTACCCAAGGGCTATGCGCATCGTAGCGCAAGCCGAGGTTTAGAGTAAGGCGATCGGTGAAGCGCCATGTGTCCTGGGCATAGAAGCCGAACACATTGCTGGCCTGCTGCCAGGTCTTTCCGGTGCTGACGCCGCGGCCGTAAGAGTCGTTCAGGCCGAGCACAAAGTCGGCACCACCGTCGCCACCCGTACCTGCAATCCCAGAACTGGTGAATTGCCCGTTAAAGTCGAGGAAACCCAGTTGACCGTTGTTTCCCGCGTAGAATGTCTTAATGATCTGACGCCAGTATTGGCCGCCAAACTTGAAGTTGTGCCGGCCGTGTGTCCAACTCACAGCATCTTCAACCTGCCACACGTGGTCATCAAAGTTCTCAGTGCTCTCTGTGGTGCCCAGGTTGTTAACAAGAGTGTTGTGGAAGTTGAGCGCGAGCAATCCATCAAGGCTTCCGGGGTTGCCATTGCCGATGCCCAGCGTGTTACCGAACTGACCTACGCCGGATGCCCAGCTTGTCCCATTGTTCACCGTGACATGGCTCCAACCGAAGCGGGCATCATTCACCAGGTTGTTTCCAATCGTGCGACTCCAGTCACCGACGGTGTTGTAAATCGGCGTCGACGAGATACCGTTTGACAAGAGGTCCTGGGAGTTGTTCGATGGATTGTTTTGATAAGCCCGGGTGAAGCGGTACGAGATATTGTCCTTCTGCGTGGCTCTAAAATCGATCTTCAGATCGCCTTGATCAACATTCTGGGCAGAGTTAACGACATTCACCGCGTTGTTTTGGAGTCCAGTCCCTACCGCGGAAGGATACAGCGACGAAGCAAATAGTGCGGTCGCTACTGGGCTGATCATTGCTGCCGGAATCTGGTTATTGGGAAAGAGATTTGTACTTCGATTCGGAGCTAAGGGCGAGGTGGGCGTACAAGGCTGTGTGAATGATGCACAAGGATTGTACAGTTGCACACCAGTTCCTCCGGTGCAGGCGCCTCCGACTCCGGTGAAACTGCCGCCCCGAGTCGAATCCGTGCAGAGTCCGGAAAAATCGCCCAAACGCTCCGCAGCGGTAAACACTGTATTGGAGCCGGCCGAACTCGGAATATCAAACCTCTGCGCCTGATAGTCGGCGAAGAAGAACAGCTTATTCTTGATGATCGGTCCGCCCAACGTTCCGCCGTACATGTTCCAGCGCAGTTTCTGCTTCGGAAGAGGGTCCCAGACACCTGGGGAACTCTCGTGAAGATTATTGGACCAGCTGTTGGCGTTCAGGACGTCGTTACGGAAGAACTCCCAAACATCACCGTGAAACGCGTTCGTGCCCGACTTGATGGTGGCATTGACAATGCCGCCTTCAAAGTTGCCGAACTCTGCGGGAGCATTGTTGGTGATCAGGTTGAATTCCTGGATCGCGTCGGGAGCCGGCGTGTAACCGAGGAGGTTATCCGACACCTGGTTGTTATCCATGCCGTCGAGCAGGAAGTTGTTGGCCTGCTCGCGGTTGCCGTTGATCAACGGACGGCCCCCGTATCCACCGGTATTGTTGCCGTTATTGAAGCTGCTCGGGTCGGTGGAAACCGCGCCGGGAGCTAACAGGGTCAACTGCACGTAGTTGCGCGATGCCAGCGGGAGATTGTCATTGGTAGCTGCGTTGATGATCGTATCGACCTGCGTCGATTCGGTCTTCATGATCGGCGCTTCGGCCGTCACTTCGACGCTCTCGCTCGCCTGTCCGACTTTCATGGCGACGTCGAGGCGCGCGACCTGGTTCAACGTCAGCACGAATGGCGGACGGGTCGCCGAGGCAAATCCAGCTTTCTCGATCTTGAGGCTATAACTTCCTACCGGGAGGTGAGCGATCAGATAGAGGCCCGAATCGTTCGTGGTGGCCGTGTAAACAAGTCCCTGCTCCTGGGACGTTGCCGTCACAGTAGCGCCGGAAACGGCCGCACCACTTTGGTCCGTGACTGTGCCAGTGATAGAAGCCGTCACTTCCTGGCTCCAGCCGTAGTGGAATACACCTGTGACAGCTACGAATAGTAGGAGTGAGCAGAAAAACGCAGTTGACCGTCTCATTAAAACCCTCCTCGACGAACGCACACAATGACGAAAGACATGCTATATAGCGGGTCGATGGACGTCGTCAAGAAAAAAATGACAGATTCGTGAAGAATTTTAATGGAATTGTATTATTGTCTTGAGTCGGAACGAGGTGGCTGGTGGCTGGAAGTGACAGCGGCGGGGGCAAACCTTCATCCAGATTCGCTGCAAGCCGCATTAATACGCTGATAAACAAAGGTTTACGGTTTGCTGTGAGCACGAGGGGCGGGTGTCGGGACCTGACGAGCTTGGTTGTGGTCTCGGCAGCGCAAAATCGGACACGGACCATTCTGGGAAATCGCAAGTACGATTTAGTGTTGGAGCTCTAGAGCACTTTGTAGTATGTTGCAGCTGTTCAGGAGAACGTTTGGATGCCACAGGTCCGCAGTAACGGGGTTCCCGCATACCAGCGAATTCAGGGGACGATCGTCAAACGGCTCGAGAAGGGCCTGCTGAAACCCGGCGATCTGGTGGACTCCGAGCGGGAGCTGGCGCGCATTCACGGCGTGAGCCTGATGACGGCACGCCATGCGTTGACTGTTCTTGAACGTGAGGGATTGGTGGTCCGTCGCCGCGGCGCGGGCACATTTGTAGCACCCCCTAAAATCCACTTCAACAAGTTGATGAGCTACACGGAGGAGATGTCCCGCCGCGGCCTGGCGGTTTCTTCCAAGCTGATCTCACTTGGAGTGATTGACACGGAACATGAAATCGCTGCGCGGCTGTCGCTACCGGGTACGAGCCGGCTGATTAAAGTGGAACGCCTCCGGCTGGGGGGAGACGAACCGTTTGCCATCGAGACTTGCTATTTGTCGGCGGATGAGTTCGCGGATCTGACACGGGCAAGGTTGGATCGTTCGTCGTTGTTTTCAGTCCTGGAGCAGGACCACGGACTGCGGATCGCGCACGCCGACGAGGAAATCGATGCCACGACAGCGGATGCACACACAGCCCGGCTGCTCGCCATTCCAGCAGGTTCTCCAGTACTTCGAATCCGCCAGCAGATTTATTCGACCAAGGCAAAACCCACGATCTATGTTTTGGGCTTGTATCGATCTGATCGCCACACGCTGTTTATCCGCAGGTTTCGATAGCGCCGCTTTTGCGTGACTCACAAGAACTACCGCTTATTGTCCTTCCAGGTGTACCCGTCCAGTGATACGGATTTCCGGAATTACGAACTCAGTGAACCCTTCCAGTTGCACTGTCTCAAGAGATTGACAGCAGCCGTGCTCCGGTGTTTCGTATCGGGCTTTCGCAAAGGAGCCCTTCACACGAACTTGTACACGAAGAGGATCTGCAGCGTAGTTCACCAGTTCCAGAAGCCTTAGAGTTCCGGAACTATCTTTGTACGGCACGGCAATAGTCGTCAGGCCATTCCAAAGACTAAGCAGCGCGTTGTTCTTTCCTAGAAGGCGGCGAACATCCTGGGCGAAAGTTTCGGGATCAGTGACCGGCTCTGCCAGCTCGAGTACGCTCCCGCTTCCGACCGCGTAGGAAGTCGTGTGTTGGTTCAACTGAACTGGTTGGGTGCCCTGCCAAGGACACTTGCCGTGCGCGTCCACGACCACGATGGTTCTGCCGGCGGCCGCTAAATCATTGATGCGCTTCCCGGTTTCGGCATCAGGCTTCGCGAACACGATCACGATGTCGAAGCCTTTGAGCTCCGCTGTTTTCAGGTCAGGAGCGAGAAACATCTGGAACGGAATGTTATGGCGGCTCAGCAGGTTCAGGACTTCGTCGCTTGTATCCAGCTGATCGACAACCACAGCGACATTGGCAGCCGGCATGAATAATCTCTCTGGCGGAGGATTGGAGAACCTGAGAACGGATCGCACCTGGTTCCAGAGCGCTAAAGCGTCGCTGTCGCGTTTGGCGAGCGATTTCTGAAGGCCTTCGTCAACCTGTAAAACCAAGTCGGCGTGGAATGCGCCCGCTTCGGCAACTGCCAGTGAATAGTCATCAGCCGTACGCGTCTTGTGTTGCGCTTCTTCTGACCAGGAAAAGGTGTAAAGCGGAACCTGCTGGAGACGCGCTCGCTGCTCAACTTTGATAAGTGTGAGATTCGAATCGATCCATGGCTGCATCGTCGGGCTCGAGACTTCGAGGACGGAGTCGCGCTTGATGATGAGGCTGCCCCTCATCTCAGGCTCTTTGCCACTGCTGAGCACCAGGAATCTGAGTTTTGGGTACGAGGATCGTAGGCTCGCGAGAGATTTGTCCGTTTCCTCGCCTTCCGATTCGGAAACATTCAGAAGGATCCCATGGCATTTTGCTTTGGCGCACGCGTTGGCTGCGTCCCTGGCTTGCTTCAGCGACACTTCCAGGTAGACGCGATATCCCTGTTTGCGAGCACTCACCAGGAGCGCGGGAGGACCATTCAAAGAAAAAACGATGTGATCGATTCCGAGCGAACTTGCCGGAGGTATGGCGTTGTCGCTCCATCGCACAAAGACGGTGCTCCATGCGGAGCACGAAAAGAGGATGATGGCGCATAACACAGCGATCTTTCTGAAACGCATATGATCTGTTCTCAAGCCCTGATGAATCACGACTTCCCACCGAAAAGAATTTGTACTCCGTTCGTTGCTGTTTCAACTTCTGCTTTTGGAGAAAGCCAGATTGCAGAGACGTTGGTCATGCTATTGACCAAAGGCTTCCCTGCCCGCGGGCCGAGTAGCAGCAGTGTGGTGGAAAGTCCGTCGGAAGGTGTCCCTAAAGGCGTGATGACGCTGACCGCGAAGCGAGTATCGATCGGCGTGCCGCTGGATGGGTCGATAATGTGTCCGGCGGACTCGGGCTCAAGCAATGAAGACGTGGTCTGCTCTGATGTGGAGACACTCTGGTCTTTGAGCACCACGTAAGGATCGATTTTGTGCGAAGGATCGCGGAGGTGCACCATCCAGCCGCTTTGCCCTGGGGGAGAGCCGATCGCCAGAATCGTACTTCCCCCGGAATTGATAAATGCATTGCGAATGCCGGACGAATGAAGGAACTCGCCAGCACGGTCAACGGCGAAGCCTTTGCCAATCGCGCCTAAATCCAGCTGCATACAGGAGGAGTGGAACATCACTTCGTCTGGAGGAGTTAACTCAATCTTTTCGTAGCCGACACATTCCTGCGCTTGTCTTCGCTGCTCAGGAGTTGGCATAGAATCGCCCGCCAGCGCCGCTTTCCAGAGGTTCACCAGGGGAGCAACCGTAATGTCGAACTTTCCGCCCGAGAGCTTGGAAAAACGCACGGCTCGTTCGATTGCTCGATAAAGGTCGACCGGAACTTTTTGATTCTTAAAGTGAGCGGACCGGTTCAGATTGCTCAATGCGCTGTCAGGCTTGTAGTTGCTCATGAGATCGTCGATACGAACGATCTCGTCAAATGCCTTATCGATGGCAGCGGAAGCGTAATCGGAGGATTCGGCATAGGCTGCGATCTCGAAGACAGTGCCCATGACGTACTTCTTCTTGTAAACGAGGATCTGCTGATCGGAACTCTGCGCCCCTGAGCCGACCAATAACATGGCAGCAACCCATGCTGCTGCCCATCGCTTATCGAAGCGCATAAATCTCACCGCTCAAACTCGCCACGTAGATGCGGTCGCCTGTGATAATGGGGACCGACTGGATTGAGGCGCCGAGAGCCGCTCTCCACAAGGTCTTCCCGCTATCCGGATCCAGGGCGAACAATCCTCCGGCTTGAATGCAGACCGAGCCCTCAACAATCACAGGCGGCGCCGTCACTACTTCTCCCAACCCGATCTTCCAGCGCAACTGCCCGGTTTGCGTATCGAACGCGTACAGATGTCCATCCTTGCTGCCGACGACGGCAAGATTTCCTGAAACCGCAGGTGAAGACGCGATCCCGAGACCAGTTTCATATTTCCAACGGACTTCCCCCGAGTTCGCCTGCAGCGCGTAAACAAAGAAGTCTTCCGAACCGATCACGACAAGCTCATCGGTAACGGCAGGAGAGGAGTCGATACCGTTACCCGTGGGCGCTTCCCATAATATTTTTCCGGAGTCGAGTGCGAGAGAGTAGACCTTCCCATCTCCGCAACCGACGAAAAGCTGGTGCTCGGCGGCAAAGGGTGTGGAATAAATCCTGCCGCCAAGATCTTTTGACCACTTCTGGTGGCCATCTTTCGCATCGACTGCATAGACCTTTCCGTCGGCGCTTCCAAAAAAGACAAATCCATCGCGCACGATAGCCGATGACCACACTTCATCCTGACTAGGCGCCTCCCACAGCTTTTTCCCCGAATGGCGGTCGAGCGCATAGACGTTGCCGTCATCACATCCAAAAAGAAGTATGCCCCCGGAAAGCGAGGGGGTGGAATGCACCTGTCCCGCTGCTTCAAACTTCCATTTTGAAATTCCAGAGACTGCGTCGATGGCGTACACCGATCCACTATCGCTGGCAACGTACAACAATCCATCAGTCAATATTGGGGCCGAGCGCACTGCACTTGCCGCACGAAATTGCCAAACTGCCTTTTCCGGCGAGTGTGCTTGATGCTGTCCGTTGCCGCCAGTGCGGGAATTGTCCGCGAGCAGCGTTGGCCAGTTTCCGGATGATTGGGAGCTCATTGTTTCCTTCGCGGTCATTGCATCAGAGAACACGATGATCGATCTGCTTCAAATCGCTAATTCCAAGTCCAAGTTTGCCTGCAGCGGCGACGTGTCCTGGCTGGCGGAAGAAAAGATTCTTGCTGGCATCATGAAAAAAAACGCCGCTGTCGGGAGTAAGGCTCTTCTCATCGTGTTCCCAGAGCGACGGAGCGCCGCGTTCACGCCGCTTCTTCTCAAGCGCTTCCAGTTCCACCGTATCCATCGCGACCGGGTCGGTCGCCGCCATCAGTATCCCGGGTTGGTCGATAAAATCCTGGACCTGAGTCAGCGGCCCGCCATGCCATACCTGACGCATGCCATCCATGATATGAAGCACGGCCTTGGAACGCAGTGGTTCAACCGTGCACATCAATCCGATTAGCGGATTGGTAAAAGTGTGAGGCGCCTGATGTGTGCGCGCGACGTTATTGAACGTACCGTAAGCCAGATTCTTCAGAGCTCCGGTAACTCCGGAGGCCGAGTGGTCCTTCATCGTCGGCACATTGATAATCTTCGTCACCTCGTGGGAAACGATAGTTGCCATGTACGATCGGGTTTCCCACTCGCCGAAGAAATTCGCATCACAATAGACAGCCGGGTCATAACCGGCAATTCCACTGGTGAAGGCATCCTGGATTCCCACGATGCGGACTTCGGTAGGCAAAAGCGTTTGATATCCGCCGATATCCATCTCATACGAGTACCGGTCATAGACAAGAATGTTCCGCGGAGGCACTCCGACCTCGCGGACAGCCGAAATAATCTCTCGTATCACTTCTGGAGATGAGCAGCAGGCAGGCGCGCCCGAAGGATTAATTTTGATACCGACAACGTCTTTTGGCTCGACGAATTTCGCCCAAGCGTCGCGCGCCGATTTCTCTCCGGTGAGTTCGGTCATCGCCTGCTCAAGCAGACGGCGGACGATCGGCTGAGAAACCCGGTTTCGGACAATCGCTTTGGAATCGCGGACCTCGACGATCCTCCCAGGAAATAATCCCGGCATCCTCAGCGGTGAAGGTGTATACCCCCGCAGAGAGTGCAACTCAATTGGCGGGACCGCAGGAAGAGACTCCGCTCGCACCTTCGGGTCCAGCCCTTGGATCAGCAGTGAGGCGCTTCCAAGGCAACCCGCCTTGACGAAACTACGACGATCCATGATTCCTACCAGATGAAACTTTAGCTACTCACAAATATGAATCCTGAAAAACGGTTTAGATTACGCCAGCACTGTACGGTTTACAACTGTGGCCGCGTGCTCCTCATTCTCACTGATGACAATCTCGTTTCCGCTGGATACACTTTCGCTTCGGCAAAAATCACATCGAGGCTATTCAGAAGCGGATGAAAATATCACTTGCGATCCTCACTCTTCTCGCCATCGTCGTCGCATTTCCTCTCATCACATTTGCACAAAGCTCTCCTCGCTACGATCTGCTGTTGAAAGGCGGACACGTCATCGATCCTGCCAATCACATCGACGAGGTGCGAGATGTAGCTGTGTTCCAGGGCAAGATCGCTGCGGTCGAGAAAAATATCCCCGCTGATCAGGCCGGCAAAGTCGTAGATGTCTCGAATCTCTATGTCACGCCCGGACTGATCGACATCCACTATCATATCGGCCACGGAGGAGCGCCTTTAGATTGGTTCACTCCCGAAGCCCGCGCACATATTCTGCCACTTGGAATTCCGGCAGACATGGCATTGCAGTCAGGAGTAACCACCATTGTTGATGCCGGCACGGCGGGGGCAGAGACTTTCCTGCAAGAAAAGGAAGAGGTCATCGACCGCGCAAGAGTGCGTGTATTGGCTTTCCTGAATATCGTCGGGAACGGTATGAGCGGCGGGCTCGAACAGAGCGTGGACGAAATGGATCCGAAAGCCTGTGCCGCGACTATCACTAGATACCGAGACATCATCGTCGGAGTCAAAACCGCGCATTACTGGACCTCGTTGCCCTGGGATGCGGAGCACACGCCCTGGGCGGCAGTAGATCGGGCCATAGAATGCGCCTCACTGGCAAATGTTCCCGTGATGTATGACTTCTGGCCTCGTCCGGATAGAACATATGAAGACTTGATTCTCAAAAAAATGCGGCCAGGCGATATTCACACCCACGTCTTCGCACAGCAGTTTCCTATTATTCTTCCCGACGGCAAGATCAATCCTGCTCTGGCGGAAGCGCGTGCGCGCGGTGTGATCTTTGATGTCGGACACGGAGCCGGCAGTTTTTGGTTTCGGAATGCGGTTCCGGCTTACAAACAGGGATTCATTCCTGATTCCATGTCGACCGATCTGCATGAAGGCGATTACAGGACCGTCAGCATGACCAATGTGATGTCGAAATTTCTGGCCATGGGCGTACCGCTCGATGACATCATCAAGCGATCGACGGTGAATCCGGCAGCCGAGATCCACAGACCGGAACTGGGCACTTTGTCGGTCGGGAGAGACGCGGATATTGCAGTCCTGGAATTAATGAAAGGCCACTTCAGCTATATCGATTGCGGCGTCGCACGAATGGATGGAAACGTTCAATTGACTGCGCGCATGACCATCCGAGCCGGGCGTATTTCCTACGATCCTTCCGGCCTCAGCATGGTGCAGTGGGATAAAGCTCGCCCGCAATATTTCAATGTGCTCGACAAAGGTGAAGCGATGCCGGCCGCGCGGGCAGATGATTTTCCGCGAGATTAATTACCTACTTTCGAAAGCGTCATGGAGGATCAACGATGCCACGGATTACTCGACGCAAACTCTTAGGAAAGGGGGCGCAAGCCATTGCCGCCGGAAGTGCTGCGCTCGCTGTTGTTCCTGCGCTAGCACCTCAGGCGATTTCCAAAGAATCGGTTGCGGCGGTGGATTATTATCAGAAACTCGGGGTGACCCCTTTCATCAACGCGGCGGGGACGTATACGGTTCTCTCGGCTTCCACGATGCCCGACGAAGTGCAGGCAGCCGTTGCCCAGGCAGCAAAGAAGCCGGTACACCTCAACGAGTTGCTCGATGCGTCCGGAGCATATCTGGCCAAGCAGTTGCGATGTGAGGCTGCGCTGGTCACTGCTGGCGCGGCTGCAGCGCTCGTGTTGGGGACCGCCGCCTGCGTCACCTTGGGCAACGATGCCAACATTCTCAGCATTCCGACCGACATGACGGGCCTTAAAAACGAAGTGCTCGTGCAGAAGTCCCACCGTTACGACTATGACCACGCGCTGCGCAATTGCGGAATCACGTTCGTAGAAGTTGAAACCCTGGACGACTACGAACGAGCGTTCAACGACCGCACCGTGATGTGTCACTTCTTCAACGCAGCGGAAGGCAAGATCAGCCGTGAAGACTGGATACGAGTCGCTCACCAGCATGGAGTGCCTTGCTTCAACGACGCTGCCGCCGACGTGCCACCAATTTCGAATTTGTGGAATTACACGCAGATGGGCTTCGACCTGGTGACATTTTCCGGGGGCAAAGGGCTTCGCGGACCGCAGTGTACCGGCTTATTACTCGGCCGCAAGGACCTCATCGCAGCAGCGAAGAAAAACAATTCGCCGAACTCGAATACTATCGGGCGCGGTATGAAAGTGGCTAAGGAAGAAATCGTCGGCCTGGTTGCGGCGGTGGACTGGTTCCTGAAACAGGACGATGCCGCGATGGAAGCAGAGTATCGACGGCGCGCAGATGCAATCGCAAAGCAACTGACCGGCATTCCTACCGTACAGACTCAGGTGTTTGTTCCAGAAGTCGCCAATCACGTTCCGCATCTGCTGATCACGTATGACCAGAACCGGATCAAACTTTCTGGCAAGGATGTAAAGCTCAAGCTGAAACAAGGAACACCTAGCATCGAGCTGAATCCATCGACCGGAGGCGCTCCAGCAAGCGCAGGTTTGCAGGGTGGACCGAACACAATTGTCGTCGGCGTCTGGATGTTGCAGCCGGGAGAAGAGAACGTCGTTGGGAAGCGCCTGCACGAAGTTCTGAAAGCAGCAACAAGCTAGCAGAATCTAAGATTTGAATAAACTTTGCTTTTGATCGGAGATGCCCAGGGCAGGGATGCTTTGACCGCGCGGTAAGTCGCTTCGCTCCTGACCGCTACGCTCAGCATGACATTTAGTCTGCGTCATTTCACCAGCTTCAGAGTTCCGAACACCTCTGGCGTGTGAAAACTGTCGCGCATCGGTGGTTGCCACGCAAGATACTTTCTAGAAGCAGTCGGCCCCTGACAACGAAACAAATTGATCCGTAGCGTATTCCCTGCCTCTGCTGGACGAGTGTCAATAGCGGTATATGGAATTCGCATGGCGCCGTACCAGACGTGAGCGGCCTCATCGACCCTTGCTGAAACCTGGAAGCCCGAGTTCCACTTCCAGCCGCTGTCGTCGCCTTTCCGATCAAGATCGATATCCAGGTCGACCCACTCTCCCCGCGGCGACATCTCGAATTCCTTGTAGCGCTTTATGTTTTTGAAATTCGAGCCGATGAAGGCTTCTGCGACGTCCCAATCCCAAAGCTTGTTCGTTTCGGCCGTAGTATTCGGATTCGGCTTCAGATTGAGTTCCTCATACGGACATATGAAAAGAATGTAGAGATTCTGCTTGGTCCAGCGCGTTCGAATCGCAGTGCGATATTTCGGCTCCGGCTTACCGAGAGCATCCGACTCGATATAGACGGGATCCGAGCCTTGCCAGAATGAAGAAACCGGATTCGTGTCAAGTTGTGGATCAGAATCGGCCCGCTTGCTTTGGATGAGGGCATCTGCGGCGAAAATCGAACTAGACAACGTTAAGATCACAGGTAACAGGTAAACGAGATTTTTCATGACATTCCAATCGTTGATAAAGGAAACGACTCAGTGTTCATCACCTGACATTGCAAGCCGCGTCAGATGATACGTCATCAACGTGTCCGGAGATAAGAACGCATCACGGAATTCATGGTCGGATTGTTGAGTGTTTCCAGCGGCAGCGTCCAACAGACCGGCATTGTACCGCCACCAACCAGCGTGCGACTCGGTCTCGCCAGACTTCTTCGCCTGATCGAGAGCACTCTTCAATTTCGCAGTCGCCCCGGCGGCATCGAAGCCGGGAATCTGCTGCGATGCCTTCCACGCCCAAACAGCATCTCCGAAATTCGACTTCTCAGCAGCTTGCTTGAAACTGCTCATAGCTTTGTCAGGCACCTTGCAAGTTTTGTAGACAGTGCCGATGAGATACCTAAAGCGCGCCGATTGCAGGAAGGGCTCAAGCCCATCATGAGTGAAAGTCAAATCCGGCACGGGCTGGGCAAGATGGTCGACGATCTTGATCGCATCAGAACATTGGTTCTGCTTCGCGAGTGATAACGCGTGCTGGATCTGTACCTCGAGCCAGACTTGCCGCACGTTCGTGCCGCCTTCTTCTCTTTGAAAGAATCGATCGTGGAACAGCGCCTCGGCTTTCTCGAAGTCTCCCGCTTCGGCCAAATTCAAAATCAGTTCGTAAACCAAAGACGTCGGCATGTTGGCGAGATCCGGATATCGCTCTAATGCCGCAACGCGCTCCTGTGGCGATCGACGCGGAATGCTGAGCGACTGATCGATTCCGGTGTAGAGAGCGAGATTGTGAGGATCCGTCTGGAGCCCCTCCTGAAAGACGGACAACGCTTGTTGCGGATCTTGCTTTTCATGCAGCAGCGCGCGCCCAAGACTAGCATGCAAAACTGGAATCGGGGGATTCAGCTTGCGAGCCTGATCCCATTCCGCAAGCGCCTGATCCGTGACTCCCTTCGAGAAGCAGAGCGTGCCAAGCAAATAATGCGCGCTAGCATCCTGCGGGTTCGACTTCAGCGCGGCATGCAATACCTGCAGGTCTTCCGCGCGGCTAGGGAACACGTAGTCGGTCGAGAGCTTTGCCGCTGCGCTAAAATCTTCGGCACCTGGCTGTCCCAATTTCTCGCGGCAGTATCCGCGGTAATAGGCGATCAAGGGATGCTTGTTCGGCGGAAGTTGTCCGGGTTCGTGCTCATCGGCAACTGCCGCAGGGTATTCGCGAGAAAGCACCTCAAGCGCCTGAGAGTACATTCCCAACCGCATATACTGCGACGCGATATTCAACACGCGGTTGGCATCGTTGGCGAGATGATGCAGATCGGGTTTCCCAATCTGCTCGAGCAAGAAGTAGCTCTGCGGAAAACGCGTCAGCCATTCCTGCGCAAGCTTCTGAGCTCTTTCGTTCTGACCTTCTGCTCGGAAGACGGCCACCAACTCTTCAGCGGTACGGAGATCATCCGGCGCAGCCTCCGTCGCCAGTTGCAGGTAGGATTCGGCGAGCTCTAAATTCTCTTCGCGCGCCAGCAACTCTGCCAAACGAACCGCGGCTGCTGAGCGGAAATCTGGCATTCGCTCCGCGGCCTCGTAGGATTCGCGCGACTGCCGGTTTTCACCGAGCCCGTCATACGCAATGCCGAGGTAATACGAGATTTCCGGATCTGATGTATTCCGCGCGTGAACCTGTTCAAGAAACTGTTTCGCCTCTTGGAACCGTAGCAAAGCCGCACAGAGTCGTCCTGCCGCTTTCCTCAGTTCAAAACTATCGGGGAACTTGGCCAGCCCGCCCTGATAAGTTCGCAGCGCCGCCAAAGGATTTCCGTTCAGCTCCTGATCATTCCCCAGCTGAAGCCAATCATCTTCGCTGCGGTGGTCCGCTTCAGGAATGTGGTATGTGGTCTGCGGCCCAACATGCACGTCCTCAACCGGAGTCCAGTCGTACTGGCCTTCAGTCTGATGTAGCAGAACGCTGCCGCTGGCATCCCGCAATTCAAACGTGTACTTCTGCTGCGGATCAGCATTTGGCAGTTCGTGCGTCCAGGTATGTTGCGGAGTAAGGTCCGCCTTCTCCTGGAACACCGTTTTCTCTCCGAGAACAATGCTCAGCTTTGCCCCGGGGACGGATTGATTCACATTGAGTCCAGTGACGAGCGCTTTGTCCTTTCGGTTCAGATGGACGACGCCTGCCAAATTTGCCCGCGAAATTCCACCGATGTCGCGTACCGGCATCCAGAACTCGGAAAAACGAATTGTCTGGCGAGGCTCAAGAAACGCATAGGTCTCCTGATTGCGGAAGAGGCCGGCCTGAACCTCGACGTACGCGCTATTGTTGTCTGAGAGCGTCTTGCGCCAGTCCAGCCCGTCAGGATCGGTTCCCCACGACCAGATTTTCTTGAACGGAAGTTGCGAATAGTCCGCATAGTGCGCGGTTCCCGCATTTGTGTGCGGATGCCAAACGCCCATAAAAGGCTCGCGGCTACCATACACGAAAGAAGACACTGGCCCTTTGGTCTGGTTCTTAATGATGCTGAGATCGGTGCCATCCGCCTGAACCGGCCACGGATCAATTTCGGTAAACCCGTGGCTCTGCGTGAATCGCATCGGATATTGGACGACTGAATCATCCCAGACCTGAACCCCAGCGTTGTTCCACCAGTAGAACCGATGGCGGACGTCGCTGCGGTTATTCAGCGTGACACGCTCCTCCACAACTGTGGATGCGGGCTTCATCACCAGTTCAACAGACCACTGCATTCCATAAACACGATCGACATTGCTGACAATCACAGACGCGCTGCCGTCCTCATTTTTATGAAATGCAAAGTCAACCGGCGAAAGACTCACCCAATTGTGAGAGACAGGAAAATTGAACTCGATTCCGAATGCAGCCCAGGCGCCGCGATAGGAAATCGCTGCCTTCTTGATCGACGGATTCGCATAAAACATCGGCTGGCCACTGATCTTGTCCATGCATGTGTAAACATGGCCTCCAAGATCCGGCAACACTGAGCACTTCAGATATTCGTTCTCGAGGAACACGGCACGCCAGGCGTGGTCCGTGCGCCGATCCGTCAAATTGTCGCGTAGCGTATACGGATAGTCGAAGCGGGTACCCGCATACTGATCGAATGGTGGATTGGGATCAGGCGCGCCTTCCTCATAAGTGGGCAGCGTCAACGTCCCTTGCCATACACGAACTTGGGCCGACGCCATCAACGACGATAAGAATAAAAAAACCGAAAAGAATTTAAGGGTCATAATCAATTGCCAGAATTCTGGAAAGCGTTCCATTCTACGTCAGCGACACCTTCGCGGCAGTAATCGAAATAGCAGCAACCAACCGTAGCGGTGAATCATTTTCACAGGATGGACCAGGGCTGCTCATATTTGTGCTTTAACGCCACCAGGTTGGCCTCAGGAACGAGTAGACTGGCAAGCTTCGGTTGAGCAAGGGGAGGACGCGAATTTCACTGCTTTGTAGCTGGCGGAGGCAGGTTAAGCGCTGCGTCGTCAAGTACGAGTACCCAATCCCCGTCGGCGGGCGGAGTGAACTCTCTTTTGCCGACTGTTGGAAATTTGCCGGCATCGTTCACCTGCCCCGTTCGTGGATTGAACCACCATCCTGCAGCCTCTTTGCCTGAAAGAGTATTCATCTGGACAGTGATCGTTCGCGATGTCGGCATATAAGCCATCAGCATAGATCCGTCGGAAGCTCGTGCAGCAGTCAGATAGTCCATGCCGTTAAATTCTCCCAGGCCATCGACGACGACTTCGTGCTTTTCATCTGGAACCAATTGTGCCCAGGGGCGAGAACTAAACAAACGATGAAGTCGCTCCATATCTTGAGCACCGACTGAATTCAAAGCTGCCTCCCAACCTGGATCGAACAACCACACGGGACGGTTCCCCATGAATTGTCCGGTGGCTCCGGAGAGAATCGCCCAATACGCCTGCCTTCGGATCTGCACGGCAGATGCGTTGTGCTCTCCTTCATATGTTGTCTCGATGAGCATGTACGGCATCACAGGCTGGCGATCGTAATCACCTCTCAGCTTCTGATGGACGATGCCGTAGGTGTAGGTGGTATTCAGGTCGAGCCAGCCCTCATCGCGGTATTGGTCGATGGCGGAATTCTCGGGATGGCAGTGCGCCGTCAGGATGTGGCGATCATCGGTTTCCTTGATCCCCTGCGCAACCGCGTCTACTTCTTCGCGGGCCTTATCTGGGTTACGGTCTCCTCCGATGATCCAAACAATATTGTCGAATCCGCGATAACGCTTGCCAACGTAACGTCCCCAGTTTCGCGCCTTCTCCGGGCCATTGGCCTGAAGTTCCTCGATCCATCCTTCGTCGGTGCCGATGTAGCCGAGGTAGATGGGCGCGAGAAAAACCTGAATTCCCTTCTCCGCTGCCTTACGGATCAGCCAGTCAGCATGCTCAAAATACTTTTCATTCGGCCTCGAGAAATCTCCCGGCGTTAGAAACGGCCCTTCTCCGTATCGATTTACCGGACCACGAAACTTGTGCTCAATCAAGTTCACAATGACCGAGTTGAATCCCCGCTGGCGTCGAGTTTCGAGATACTTCTCTGCTTCTTCATTGGTTAATCCGACGATTAGAGACCAGGGAGCGTCGCCTTGGACGAGGAACGGGTCGCCATTCTGATCGACGAGATGGCGATGGTCAGGACCAACGTGCACGGGATAGCGATCTGCGCCGACCGAAAGGGTTGTGCATGACAAGACTGCGAGCAACACTGAAAATAGCTTGTTCATAATCCGCCCTGGTCCACCAGATCGAGATGGATAGGATGAAGAACGTGAAAAGATGAACCCATACCAGTCAGAACGATCGCCCGGAACTCCTTATTTTGAAAACGCGCAGCAATCTGCTGCAGCCCGTCGGAGTTCTCAAGTCCCTTTAACGTTTTCTCCATGGCAGGGGGCCGGTCGAGGATGTCGCGAAGATACTCGCCTTCAATGATCGAGAACTCACTTGCCAATGTCCCTCCATGGTGAGCCCGACGACTCGTACTACACTCCTGGCGCAACAATCATACTTGCCATCAATCCACATACATACATGAACCGTGGCTCGCGCCGTGGACCCGTGCGCTCTACGTGAACATCCTTTACTAGAATACGGCGCCACTCTCTGGGTATTATCACGAGCACGGAGCTTCGTGACGACCAAGAGAATCGACGTTGAGAATCTCACAGCGCCTCGGGATTCGGCGAACGCTGCGCCTGAAACGGCACACAAGCGCAGACAGACCTGGCTGAAACTCGCATCGTACGCCGGGCTGATCTCCTTCTTTCTGTCCTTGATTGCCTTCAATCTGGTCGACGTCGATATTTGGCACGAAATGGCCCTCATCCGCGAGAGTCTTCGTGCCGGCCATCTACTTAGGCAAGATGTTTTCGCGTACACGCCGACTCTTTCCCCTTCCATTCATCATGAGTGGGGAGCTGGCCTTCTCGCCTATGGTCTCACTTACTGGATCGGAAGCGACGCCATACTCGTCCTCAAATATCTAATTGCGCTGCTGATCGGTTTCCTGTGTCTACGTTGCGCCATGTCCATGGGAGCGAATGGCGCGGTGTGGGCCGTCCTTTGCCCAATGGCCATTTATCTTAGCCAGCTTGGCTTTCTTCCAGTAATTCGAGCTCAGGTGTATTCGTTCTTTTTCGCTGCCTGTTGCTTCTGGGTTTTCGAACAAGACAGTCGTGGTAATCGCCAATGGCTCATCCCGTGGCTCTGTCTTTTTCCTGTCTGGGTGAATCTCCACGGGGGCTTCGTGGTGGGACTCGGCCTCCTGGCTCTTTACGCGATCGAACAAGCGCTTCGTCGCCAACCATTCATACATCTTTTCTATGTCCTCGCAGGGAGCATGATCGAGGTGTTCATTAATCCATTTGGGCCCGCATATATCCGCTACATCATGCGGGCACTCACGATGACTCGCCCCTACATCCAGGAGTGGCAGCCGGTATGGTTCTTCGGTCCGTTGCGGACTACTACATTTCTCGCAGCAGTTGCCATCGGTACTTACTCCGTTGCAAAGATCGGAATCAAACGCGCGCCGGGTCTACTCATGCTGATCGCTACCGCCGTCCAAGCGACAATGCACTTCAAACTTATGCCGCTATTCGCGATTGCCTGGATCAGTCACGTTCCTGCGTATCTCCAGCAGACACCGATCGGCCAATGGATGACGAGTTTCACGCAGCGACGCTTTGCATTCGTGCTATCCACTTGGCTACTGGTTATCAGTATCTATCTGACGGATGCTATCCGCTGGCAATTCTGGCGCATGCGAGTACCGCAGTCCGATAGTGGTTTCGCGTACCCGGTTGGCGCGGTTGATTACCTTCGCCAGCAACATTTTGTTGGAAACGTAATGGTACCTTTTCGTCAGGGCGCGTACGTATCGTGGAAGCTATTCCCCGCTGTCAAGGTCTCTGTAGATAGCCGCTACGAAGTAGCATTTTCCGACGAATGGGTACGGCGGACTTTCCAGTTTTACGCCGCGGAGGCAGGCTGGCAAGAAACTCTGAATGCGTATCCAACCGATCTGGTGCTAGTTCCGCTGCTTTCGCCGGTTGCCCAAGTGATTCAGCAGAGTGGCTGGCACATGGTCTACGTGGATCGCGAGTTCGAAATCTTGGCCCGTCCCGACGTCCTGTTGCCATTCGGCAAGCGCAGTGCGGAGACGTTTACCGGTAAGTTTCCCTGAGCCGGGCAGAGTTCTGCTTAATGCGCTACGGCTTGACGCAATCTGCGAACATTCTCTTCCAGAACTTCGCTCTGCTCAAACTCGCGTCCCTGAACTTTGCCGAGCGAGAGCCGGGAATTTTGGTGCAGCATCGCACTCTTCACCGGGGTCGCGAGCCCGACGTGGATTTCAGTGACACCTGTCCGTTCGATAATCGTGGACGCATTGTCTATACCAATTCGGCCCCCAGCCATGATGCTGATGCGCCCGCGGGCATCCTTCACGAGTCTGGCAACAGTCTCGACGCCGTGCAAACACTCTTGCTCGCCGCCCGATGTAAGAAGCCGATCTACACCTATCGCACAAACATCGTTGAGCGCTCGAAACAGATCCGAGGACATGTCGAATGCGCGATGGAAAGTCACTGAGAGTGGACGCGCCCGTTCGACAAGTTGGCGCGTGCGCCTGACGTCTACAGTCCCTTCCCGCTCCAGAATGCCTAAGACAACGCCATTTGCTCCTTCGCTCTTTGCAACTTCGATATCGCGTTTCATACTGTCGAATTCTGCTTCTGAATACCAGAAATCACCGCCACGCGGGCGAATGATCACGTGTACGGGAATGGAAACCTTCGAGCGGACAACTCCAAGAAGCCCAACACTCGGGGTAATACCACCTTCTAGGAGATCACTGCAAAGCTCAATCCGTTGGGCTCCGCCGCGCTCTGCGGCGACCGCAGAAGCTACGGAGTCAACGCACACTTCAATCAGCACCGGTTCGGTCATGATCAGGGCAGTTACGCACGCCAAGCGAATCAGCTTAACTTACCTGATAAATCCCAAAACGCATAGCGCACCTGAACTGAATGCAGAGTATCGGAAGGGCACAAGCTCCTGATCAGCTCGAACCTGAAAGATTCTGTGCTAGTTCTCTGTTGTGGTTAAGTGAACAAAATGTGGCGGCCGTTATTTCGTCTGCTCCTGTTGCCCAGGAAGTTTTTGCGTAACCAGGAAACTCCAGATCGTTTCATTCGCATTCAAGTCCTGGCTGGTTTTCCCGATCGTCTTTTCAACTTCATATTGCTCACCCCCAGGCCAGGTATTTCCGCCTCCCTTTACGCTATACAGCGCCACCCGAGCCCCTTGCTGGCAACCGGTGTATGTATCAACTTTGGTCTCCATCCCACCTTTTTCTTTGGATGAAATCTTGTCCTTCTCCGGCTTGTCGGCGCAGCGATCTATCTTTGCCCAGGCCTTGGCGCTGTCTTCAGCTGAGATAACCGGCAGATCTAGATTGTGCTCTGTTCCGCCGTTATAGGGAACGACGGGATCCGATGTGCCATCGATGATGAGCGTCGGTACCGCGCGCGATGGCAGACAGATCATCGTCTTGGGCATGTCTGCGCCTACGGCAGCGACTGCGGCAATTCGGTCACTCAGAGAGCATCCCAGGCGGAGGCTCATCAATCCTCCCTCAGACAGTCCGGCGACATAGATTCGTGAAGCATCCACTGAAAACTTTGTGCCGAGGTGATCCAGCATCTGGTTGAAAAAAGCCACATCATCCGCCGGCGTAGCCCTCCTTTGTTCTTCAGGCTGGCGGCTTGATGGTTGCTGGCTGGGCGGATAACCACCGCCTCTCGGATATCCACCTCCGCCGCCAGGATATCCGCCATATCCACGATGCCTGCCGGGGCCCATGGTCATTGGTCGCCGCTCGGGAGCCTGCACTCCCACATTCCAGCGTCCATGCAAAGCCAGCGGATAAACCGCAATCACGCCGTCCTTATCTGCGAGCTCATCAAAGCGCGTGAGGCGTTCCATGTCATCCGCGTCCTGATTCATTCCGTGCAACAAGACCACAACTGGATAGTGGCGCTGGGCGTCATAGCCCGCGGGCAATCGCACCATGAAAGTTCGGTCGACGTCATCTACCGTGACTTTTTCCTTGGTCTCTTGCGCACGCAGCACGTGTGGAATGAGAAGAATCGAGACACACGCCACAGCGATGCGCGCACACTTTGTCTTAAGAATGTTGGTTGGATTCATCGATATTCATCAAACGATTTGGTCCGTTAATCCCTTGCTCGGTCATGCTGAGCCAAGAAGCCAATTGCTTCCTACTTATTCGAATCCGAGGAATCCGGCTGCGAGGGTGGCGCCTGTCCGCCTTGGTGATGTCCCCACTGTTCGTGCCGGCTCTGCATCTCGTCCCATTTTTTCTGCTGATCGGAATTCAGAAGCCCGCGGACTTGCTCATTTGTCGACTTGTGAATGTCCATCATCTTCGCTCGCCGGTCGTCTTGCGAAAGCGATGAATCCGAGCGCAGCGATTCCATCTGGGACTGTTCTGATTTCAGAGTGTCCAGTACTTTTTGCTGCTGATCTGACGTCAAGCTGAGCTGTTTCGTCAGCATCTCGGTGCGCTTCGCCGGGTCAAATTGTCCGCGTCCTCTCCAATGCTGTGGAGCAGTTGCGTTTGGCGCCGGCGACTGCGATTGGTTCTCCCCGTTGTCTTGCGCCATTACGGACGTTGTGACCATTCCGCCCACGCAGAATAATGTCAATACGATCAAATAGCGGAGCTTGTGCATAGGATCTCCTTTTTGAAAACTTAGGCGTCTCTATCCTTTGAACGGATTATGCTGCCCCGAGTTGCGAGAAGGCCCGACCTTTTACGAACTTTTACTCAATCTGTCGATTGCGGCTCATATTAGGGCTGGCGATGAGCAGTATTCGGGCTGAGGAGGGGCAACATTGATAACCGCACACTTCTATAGACATGAAAAGACAAATCTTTACCGCGTTTCAAAGAAGTTGGGCTTTATGATCGCATCCAAGAAAACGTACCCTCCACAGGAGAAGAGTCGGGGATGGCGATCGCCCCCAATCCGGCGTTTCGTTTGGTCGTTCTGTGCTTGTCTCTGGTGATAACCAGTCGATTCGCGCTTTCCCAAGACCAGGCTATTGCGCCGCCAGCCATTGTCAGTCAGCCACCCGCACAAAACTCACCGACACCGTCTGGCGTTGGCACCATTCGGGGTATCGTACAAGCCGGCAACGCACCAATTCCGGGAGCAGCCGTTTCCATCTCGCTCGATTCGTCCTCTCCCATGTCAACGTGGACAGATGTAGACGGAACCTATTCCATTTCAATTCCGGCCTACGGAACCTACACGGTGCGGGTGCAGATGGTCGCGTTCGCCAACACCTCCCAGAAGGTTGTGGTGGACGCGTCCCACTCGAACGTGCAAGTGAATTTCGAATTGACTCTTCTGTCGCGCGCTCGCGAAAGGGCAACTCAACCAAGACGACCGGCAGGGCAGGCGGGCTCGCAGCGCGGATTTCAGAATCTCTCCATTCTCCAAAGCATGGCCGGGCAGGACACTACGGGAGCGCCCAGTAATGACGTCGTTCCCTCCGGCATGCCTGTTCCAGGAATCGATCCAAACAGCGCAACCGAATCGATTGCGATCTCGGGCAACACATCAAATTCATTCACCGGAATGAGCGGCGACGAACTGCAGCAGCGTATCAATGATGCCCGCATGCAAGGCGGTGGCTTCGGTGGCGGCCCAGGGGGAGGCGGTGGTCAATTCGGTGGACCGGGTGGATTTGGTGGTGGAGGCTCTGGACGGCCGATGGTATTCGGCCGCCGCGGGTTCGACATCAATCATCCTCACGGGTCTGTCTACTACGGCGCCAGTGATTCCGCGCTGAACGCCGCTCCTTATTCATTAACCGGCGCCCCGGTAATCAAGCCCGAATATATGCGCAGTAGCTTTGGCGGATCCGTCGGAGGCCCGCTCAACATTCCGAGGATTTACCACGGCGGGACCAAAACATTCTTCTTCGCCAATTACAACGGCAGACGCGGATCCAATCCCTTCGATCAGTTTTCTACTGTGCCAACCATGCTGGAGCGGCAAGGAAACTTTTCGCAGACGACGAACACCACTGGCCCTCAAACCGGTCAGCTAGTAAAGATCATCAATCCCGCAACCGGCAATCAATTTCCCAACAACACTCTGCCTCAGATCAATCCAATTGCCGCGGGATTGCTGCAGTACATCCCTGAGCCGAATCTTCCGGGAAGCTTCCAGAACTTCCACTTCGTTACATCCGCAAACAATAGCAGCGACGACTTGAACCTACGTGTCAACCATACGTTAGGCAATGCACCCGCTGGAGGTCGGCGTGGCGGAGGACGTGGTGCGCCGCGTAACAACTTGAACCTTGGCTTCCATTATCACGGCTCGAACTCGAATCTCACGAATCCTTTTCCGAGCGTCGGCGGAAACACTAGTGGTCGCAGTTTTGACGTGCCCGTTGGCTACACCCGCAGCATCGGCAGGCTCACCAACAGTGTTCGGTTCGATTTCAATCGCAGTCGGACTCACACGCAAAACCTCTACGCGTTTAACGACAACATTGGCGGAACGTTGGGAATCACCGGCGTCTCTTCGAATCCCTTTGACTGGGGACTGCCGAACTTGTCGTTCACAAACTTCGCCAGCCTGCAGGACATCAATCCGCAGCTACTTCGCAATCAGACTTACACTTTTTCCGACAACGTTGTCTGGACGCATGGCAAACACAGCTGGCGCTGGGGCGGAGACTTCCGCCGCATTCAGCTGAACACCGAGACCAGCAGCAACGCCCGCGGATCATTCATCTTCACCGGCATCAATACCGGATTTGATTTTGCCGACTTTCTTTACGAAGGCCAGTTGAGCGGCCAGTCAGCGTACGGATTGCCGCAGCAAACCTCGGTTCAATACGGTGACAACAACTACCATTTTCACGGTAACTACTGGGATCTATACCTTCAGGACGAATGGAAGCTTCGCGGAAACCTGACTCTAAACCTAGGTGTGCGCTACGAGTATGTATCGCCGCTGACAGAAGAAAATGACCAGATCGCGAACCTTGATCTTTCGCCGGCGGTGCTGAATCCCGCCTTGGGCACTCCAAACGTGGCCATCGTTTTACCTAGACAAGTGGGACCCTACAGCGGGAACCTTCCGGCAAGTCTGCTGCGCCCCGACCGCAACAATTTTGCTCCCCGCATCGGAATCGCCTGGAAACCTCTCTCCAAAACCATTGTCCGCGCGGGATACGGAATCAATTACAACACGGGCGCTTACCAGGGAATCGTTCAGCAGTTGGCGTTTCAGCCGCCATTCTCGACCACAGCGACGAACATTCAATCGGCCGCAGGCGATCTTACACTTGCAAGCGGTTTCCCTATATCGACCACCGAGGGCATCACCAACAATTACGCGGTGAATCCTGACTACCGCCTCGGTTACGTGCAGATTCGGAACCTCGATATCCAGCAGCAGATTCGCCCGACGATCTTGCTGAACATCGACTACACCGGGACTAAAGGCACCGATCTCGATGTTCTGGAAGCTCCCAATCGAACGGCGACCGCGATCCGAATTCCGAACGTACAGGCATTCACGTTTGAGAATTCCGTCGCTGACTCCGAAGCTAACGCAGTATCCGTCCGTCTGCGCAAGCGCCTGGCGCGTGGATTTTCTATTGGTGGGATCTACACATTTTCGAAGTCGCTCGACAACGCATCTTCAATTGGAGGGGGCGCTACCTCAGCTTCGACCAGTGGCGGACTCGGCGCCGGGGGCACGGGCCCAGGTGGTGGCGGAGCCGGAGGCGGCGCGGCCTCTACATCAAGTACTGGAACTTCGAACGTCGCCCAGGATGCATTCAACCTATCCGCCGAGCGCGGACTGTCGAGCTTCAATCAGACCCACAGATTCACCGCCGATTACTTGCTGGAGTTGCCATTTGGCCACGACAAGCGTTGGCTCTCGGGCAACTCGCCATGGCGTGCAATTTTCGGAGACTGGCAGGTGAGCGGTGACTGGACGTTTGCATCCGGCCTGCCTTTCACTCCACGTTTGCTGGGCAACTTCGCCGACGTCAACCGCGGCTCAAACGGAACCCTGCGGCCCGACGTAGTTCCCGGACAATCTGTCAGCATCCCGAATCCCTCGATTGGAATGTGGTTCAACACCGACGCTTTCGTGGCGCCGCCAACTGGTCAATATGGTGATGCCCGCCGCAACAGCATCATCGGCCCTGGCACCAAGGTGTTTGACATGGCATTCACCAAGATCATTCCGTTAAAGGAATCGCGCATGTTGGAGTTTCGGGCGCAGGCGACCAACATCTTCAACATCCCGAACTATTCGTCGATCGACACAGTCGTGAACTCACCGACCTTCGGACGAGTCACAGCGGTCGGCGCCTTGCGGCAAATTACGATGACGGCTCGCTTTCGCTTTTAGGAGGACGGATGGCTGCTGGCTCAAACAGATTCGTGCGTAAGGCCATGGCACTTGTGCTGCAAGTTGCCGTCCTGTCGTTCCCCGCCGTTTCGCAGCAGGGAGACTATCGGGTCCGTGTGGAGTCCGAGTTGGTACTGGTCAATGTCACGGTCAAAGATAAGAGCGGAAACCTCATCACCAATCTGAAGCCGGAAGACTTCACCATTCTGGAAGACAATAAGCCCCAGAGAGTCCTTTCGTTTGATATTGAAAATATCGACACGGTAGCCAATCAGGACGTCGCTCAGTCTCATCCGTTAACGAATCAGCCGTCACCCGCTCAACCTGCGGCGTCTGCCTCTTCAACAAGCAATACCGATCAATTCAAAGACCGCCGTCTCATCGTGCTCTTCTTTGATCTCTCCGCGATGGAGCCTGACGAGATCGATCGCGCCATCACGTCTGCCGAGCACTACGTCGATGCCCAGATGGCTCCTGCGGATCTGGTGTCGATCGTCTCGCTTGGAAGTTCGCTCCTGGTCAACCAGGATTTCACTTCCGATCATGATCTACTGAAAAAGCAGTTGCAGGCTTTCAGCACCGGCAGCGGACAAGGCTTCGAAGAGGGCACAACCGGCACGACCGAAGGCACTCCGGATACAGGTCAACCCTTTACCGCCGACGACACCGAATACAACATCTTCAACACCGATCGCCGCCTGGAAGCATTGCGCTCTGTCGCCGAGAAGCTTTCCCACGTGCAGCAGAAAAAGTCTCTGATCTATTTCTCCAGCGGCATGGATCGTACCGGAATCGAAAATCAATCCGAACTTCGCACTGCGGTCAATGCGGCCATCCGTTCCAATCTCGCGATCTACACCATGGACCTTCGCGGTTTGCAGGCAATCGTGGCCGGCGGAGAAGCGCAGAACGCCAGCATGCGCGGAACGTCTCCTTATTCCGGTCAGTCGATGATCAACGCGCTGAACTCCAATTTCACCACGCAGGAAACACTTGTCACGCTGGCCAGCGACACGGGTGGAAAGGCTTTCCTCGATTCCAACGATTTCAGTCAGGTTTTCAGAGGAGTCCAGCAGGACACATCGACTTACTACCTGCTCGGCTATCACAGTAGCAATCCGGCTAAAGACGGCCGTTACCGCCGGATCAGTGTCAAAGTAAATGTGCCGGGCGTCAAGATCGATTACCGCCGCGGCTACTACGCGCCGGCCGACTATCAGCATTCGACGAAAGAAGACAAAGAACTTCAGCTTCAGGAACAGTTAGCGTCCGAGTTGCCAGTAACAGATCTGCCCCTCTATATGAGCACGGCGTACTTCCGCATAGATCCAAAGAAGTACTACATCGAAGTCTCGCTCGTGGTGCCTGGGTCTGAAATCCCATTCACGCGTGCCAGCGATCGTGATAAAGCGAATCTGGATGTGATTGGTCTTGTACTCGATCCCGAACAACATCCCCTGACTCACATTCGCGACACGGTGAAACTCGCTGTCGATACATCCTCAGAAGTACGTAAGAAAAATGTCCAATACAACACCGGACTCGATCTGCCTCCCGGCAAATATCACTTGAAGTTCGTCGTGCGCGAGAATCAGACCGGACGGATGGGATCGTTCGAAACCGACCTCATTGTCCCCGATCTCAAATCACAGCCACTGAAGATGAGTTCGATCGTGCTTGCCAGTCAAACGCAAACGGCAAAGAAGGGATCGCCCGGAAATCCGCTGGTTCGCGACGGTGAAGAAATCATTCCCAATGTCACCCACGTTTTTTCCTCGACGCAGCACCTCAAGCTCTACTACGAAGTCTACGATCCCGGACGCGGAAATGCGCCACAACAGCAACGAACCGAACCTGCTAATTCGGAGATCCATTTGCTAACCAACGTAGCCTTCTTCCGCGGGAAGGCCAAAGTGTTCGAAAGCTCCCTCGTAGAAGTGACCGCACTCAACGCCCGCGACCGCAAGGCCGGAGTCTTCCAGTTAGACCTGCCTCTCAGTTCGCTGACACCTGGGTTTTACACGGCGCAAGTGAATGTCATCGATGACGCCTCTGGCTCTTTCCTGTTTCCAAGATTCGCGTTGTTGATTCGCCCCGAGATTACGTCGAAGGCTCGTTAGATCCGAACCGGGACCGATTGGTCAGCTGTTGATGCAAGACGGGAATCGAAATGTAAGCTCTTGGGAATAAATGGTCGGGGAGAGAGGATTTGAACCTCCGACCCCCTGGTCCCGAACCAGATTC
>DATJWZ010000306.1:0-1491 GCA_035500795.1 Candidatus Eiseniibacteriota bacterium
ACGCGACGCGACTGCTCCACCTGCACGCGTCCGGCCATGGCAAAGATCGCGACCATCGAGAGCATGACCAGCCCTGCTGTAACGTGAAAGGCGTGCAGTCCGACCAACGAGTAGTACGTCGTTCCGAACAAATTCGTCGAGATCGTGAGGCCGCGTTCGTAAATCAGCCGGTGCCACTCCTGTCCAGTGCCGTACATAAACGTGCCGCCCAAAACGATGGTGAGTACCCATAAGCCGAGGAATGCTCCGACTCTGTCGCGTGCCAGCGACTTCGCGGCCAAATGAATGGTCAGGCTGCTCGACAACAGACAGATGGTGTAGAAAATCGGAATCTCGAGTACTTCGCGCGGAGTCGGCCCACTGATGCTCTTTCCCACATAGAAGAGGTAAGCCACCACAAAGATCGTGAAGATCGCTGACTCGGCAATGATGAGGCCGGCCATGGCGACCTTGCCGCGATCGGGAAGGCTCCAGGTCGCCGATGTCTGTGGGAACGGATTTGCCATTGCGCTCATTACTTTCTTCCTTTATTCACAGCGGCTGTCTTCATTCGTAGGGCTATTCATACTGGCTGTCTGGATCTTCGGGGTGCTTCAGGTCCCACAACGGCCGCCGGCTCGCGACCACTGGGATGGACGCAAAGTTGTACGCGGGCGGCGGCGAGCTTGTGGCCCATTCGAGTGTCCAGGCGTCCCAGGGGTCGTTGCCCGCCTTGGCGCCCTTGAAGTAAGAAATAACCAGGTTCGCCACAAACAGCAGGATGGCGACCGCTTGAATGAACGCGCCGATGCTGATCAACAGGTTCAAAGTGTCCCAGCCGCGTCCCGGCTCGTAGGTGTAGATTCGGCGTGGCATTCCCAATAGACCGGGAATGTGCATGAGGTCGAATGTCAGATGGAAACCGATCAGGAATAGCCAGAAGTGCCACTTGCCGAGGGTTTCGTTCAACATTCTTCCCGTAATTTTCGGGTACCAGTAATAGAACGCGGCAAAGAGTGCAAACAGAATTCCGCCCACGATCACATAATGGAAGTGCGCGACAACAAAATAGGACGACCCTAGCTGCCAGTCGAAGGGTGCGCAGGCCAGCATGATCCCGGTGAGACCGGCGATGAGAAATTGGAACAGAAACCCGATGCTGAACAGCATCGGTGTTTTGAATTGGATCTTTCCGCCCCACATGGTCCCGAGCCAGTTAAAAATCTTGATTCCCGTCGGCACGCCCACAGCCATGGTGGTTATGGTGAAAAAGCTGTTCGCGTAAGAGTTCATTCCGACGGTGAACATGTGGTGTGCCCACACGCTCATGCTCACGAAGCCGATGGAGACCGTGGCCGCGACCATGACCGGATATCCGAAAATCGGTTTCCGTGAAAACACCGGAATGATTTCCGACATGAAAGCAAAGCAGGGAATAATAAGGACGTACACTTCCGGATGGCCAAAGATCCAAAAGAAGTGCATCCACAGCACGGCCGAGCCGCCAGCCTG
>DATJWZ010000307.1:0-4675 GCA_035500795.1 Candidatus Eiseniibacteriota bacterium
ACCCAGTGCGCTAAGCGCGTGTACCGAGGTCATTAAACGGGAAAGCAGGGATCTACTCGTCAGCGGAAGTTCTGATATCAGAACGGTTAGGTGAGTGAACCAGTCCGATAGCGAAATGGCTCATTGACATTGATGATCAAAGTGGAATCCAACTGGGCGAGAGTTCTGTCTGATGGCTGCGTGGGCGCCATGTTGTACCGAGGGCCACAGTCGTCCTCGTCAGAAAGCACGTCGAAGTGCTCGGCGATAATCTGCTCGCGGCGCGAAAGTCGATAGGGCCCACACATTGAAAGACATTTATTGCGGATCGGACCTGGGAGGGAGTTAGGCTCTGGAGCAGTTCAAGTATGCCAAATGGATCAGCGGGAAAGCACGAGATTCTTACGGATAAAATTGAAATCAGAAGCACATGTCGGGTTGGCAACACCTCCCTCGTCACCAGCCAATTCATCCGTGCAGAGGTCGTAGACGGTCATGCCTTTCCTGGCAATCGTGTGCTGCTCAATAATCACTCGTCCTCCCTGTATGACCGAGGCCCGAATATCCCGCGCATTGAGCCCTGAAAGAATGGCTGGTTGCTCGTCGAGGACCTGTCCGATTAGGTCTTTCGACTTCGAAAATTGATAAGATAGCTGCCCCTTGAAGGAACTTAGCCCAATCAGAGGTGACCACACAATCGGCTGCAGCGTCACAGAGCACGCGTGATCTGAGCGCACGGCAAGGAGAATGTAGTTTGGCGTGTCACTTTTTAGCGTCCAGCCCGCCGGAGCCCGCATGCTTACGCCGTAGGCCGGATTTCGATAGGTCACACCTTCAGAGCCCTGCACGATATCCGCTCGGGATTGGTCAACATGGGAATAATCGGGGAGAAGAAGTCCTACAACTATCAGGGCAACGTAACCCGTCGCTAACACCGCTGCGAGAGCGATAGGGACTGCCACCGGAAGTCCCTTTGAAGAGGCAGAGCCGGCCGGCAAACGCACCGTGGCCAAAATGGTTTTCTCCGAGTCGCGAGCGATGCTGTAGGCATGGGCCCCCATGACAGCCAGGATGACCTCAATGATCAGACCGCCCATATGAGTCTTCGCGATGGGCGCTTGAAAAAACATGAGGCCGAAAAAAACCACAAAACCAAGTTTGCGCTGGCCAAGATAAAAATAGCCAAAGCCTCGCGTCAGCAGATTCAGGATCGCAGCCACGCGAGGACTCTCAGCGATAAAGGTGTCCGTGCCGGCACTCATCTCGCGAGCCGTGAAGAAAGCATCCAGGAATGCGAACACATAAAGAAATAGTGTGATTCGCAGCAGTATGGCCCAGAGGAAAGCTGCCTCTTTCCCTTCCGGGCTTCCGAGCCGTAGCGTTAAGTAGATAGTTAGCGCCAAAGCTGGCAGGAAGACGGCCGACACCCAGACGCCGCGGGACGTCTTGCTGCAATAAATCTGCCCAGCACCGGGTAAGACGAGGGAAAGCAGGAATGCAACCAGCGGACTCCTTGGCACCGGTTGCGGGTCGAATATGACCTCTGCCGTCTTGACGGGGTCGCTTAGAGTCAGTGAAAGAAATGGAGAGTTATCCATGCCAGCTCACAAACATGTCTCACCGAGTCGGAAAAGCGGCGAACCGCTTACACGGAAGCGTGCAGGTTTTCCATGGCTGCTGTAACCAAGGCCATTTTGCTCATTGAGCCTTGACCTTGCTCACTCCAAAACATCCTCCTCCTGTCCGAATGCGCCTTCCAGAACTGCAATGAGTTGTGCCCGGTTAAAGGGCATCGTAAGCACCGAGACGGGGAGAGGTTCGTAAGCCTTGAGCAAGTGGTCGATAATATCGTCTGACCATGCCGTGAGCAACAGGTATCGAGTGCCGGGGCTAACGGCTACACAACCCTCAATCCCGTCTTTCGGGCCTAGCAACAACAGATTGGTATGGATGACAAGCACCGCAGGCAACGCATTTCGCGCCATCTCAATGACGTCACTCCATTGGGAACAACTTGAGATAGTGATGTGCGGTTGCCATTCGGCGGGGAGCATCTGATGAATAACTTCCCCGATGCACTCGTTGCCCGAATCGATGGCGATGGCACATTTCAATTTGACCGCATCCGATGCCATGGGTCGTGTTAACCGCTTCGCATGCATAATTCTGCAATCACACAGGCGTGCTGAACTACCTCGACGTCAACGGGCTAGAGTACGCGGTGTCCTTAGGCTTCATAATCACGTACGATTGCTCGTTATCCGCGATCTCGCGAAAGAATTTCTTCAATGATTCAAGTCCCGCCGATGGCACGCGTACATCCTTTATTTCGTAGCTCCGAGCATAGTGGAGGTTGTGTTTTGTAGCAGTGATCTCGCTCTTGTAAGCTCCGAACGGATAGTCGTAGCTTACGTTTTGAGGTACTTCGTCGATAGAAAAGTCTTCTGGCAGTGAAATATCGACTACGTCACTCTCTAATACCGTGTTTGAAAATACCATGGGCTGAGTGCGTGGCTTACCCTCCAGGAGGCTGCGACTCTTATGGCCGAGTACGCACGCCCGAAACAGAAAGAGATTGGTGGCACGTTGCGCATAGGCATTCACATGAAAGTCGTAAGCGATAGCGAGTGACCCATCGAAATCCTTTGACGACGAGATTCGTGCTCCGGTGAGAACGGCTCCATCGATAAGACCCGATAGAAGATTTTGAAAGATCTTTTGTCTACTCTGACTCGGCTCGTTCACTATCTGTTGACGCAGCGCGGCTGCTGAAGGTCCTGTCCGGGCTTCCTCGATCGTACCTTTCATATTTCCGAACTTATCGATCGTTAATTTGGCCTCCCGCAATATACGGTTCGCGTTGGGAGGAGCCAGAGGAAGTGTCAAAATGTCACCTCCACTCTCGGTCACCAGAAATCCGGTATTCGACTGCAGACCGGATGGTAGATAACCCATGGCAGTCGAGTCGTCCGTGGGATCGAAAAACAACAGAGAGCCGAGATCCCGGTGATGCAACACTGCATACCTCCCAGCCACATCGAGGTCTTTGGGTAACCGGATGGCGAGGATCGCATGGTTGAAACCGAGTGGGCTGGGAAACTCTGGCGAAAGATAATCGCGATTGCTATTGATAAGCACATAATAGGCATCAATGCCGGCCTCTTGCAGCATAGCGTAAAGCAATGTCGCCTTATCCTTGCAGTCACCGTATCCGGCCGAGAAAACATCACTGGCAGGATGCGGCTGGTAACCGCCTATACCGATCTCGATGGCTACATATCGAATACTATGCTGCACGTATGAACCCAGCCGCTGAATCTTCTCCATCGGATCGTGGGCATCAGAGTTCAATTCCCGTACTTTATGTTGAATCTCCGGTGTTGCATCATGTCGTCCTTGAGTCAATTGCATATACCATTGAGCGATTTGATTCCAGGAAGTCAGAACCTGGTTAGCACTCGTGGGCTTTTTCGGCGCGAAAGAAAGCGCGAACTCGGCAGCTATGGATCTCCAAGTGGGCATATCCGGCTCCGAGCGGATGGGTTCGATGTTCGACAACTCCCACGTCCATCGGTTTTCGCCAGACTGTCGTGGATTAACAACAGAAGTGTTACGCCAGTAGGATGTATAGGTCCAATTTGAGGGCAGCTCAAGCGAGAGACGAGCAAATCGTACAGGCATCTCATCCTGAAAAGACCAGATCGCTTGCAGCACAAACGGTCTTCCTCGTTGCTGGTACTCGTACCCAATCACACTGCCAGGCCGCGTTGCCGGAATCTTAAGTACCTTGTATCGGGTATCAGCGTATAAGCCCTCGGAGTAGGCGGCGGTTTCGATGGCGTCACTTTCCTTAACCTCGTACTCTTCATTGTCCGAAGTTATGGTCCATGCCTTCATGAAAGAGAGCCTTGTCTCGGTATCAAAATAAACGGAGAGAGTGCCTCTGGATCGCCCGTTCGGTCGGAGGATTTTGTAAGCCTTGCGATAAGTTGTGTGGACTTCGCCTGTCGGCGAGACGCTGATTGACCTCTCATCAAGTAAAACGACCGCATCCATGTCATCTGGATACGTAGGAAGTGACGTCTGCCTTGTTTGCCTGAGCCAGTCCGGTGTGCCTGCCCGTGCAAATGAGCTGGCAAGAACAAGTATGACCGTTAGTATGAACGGCGAGACGCTAGTGAACCTGTACCGTGCCCAGTTTGCGCAGCACCACGTTTTGCACATCGCTTTGCCTCAATTTCGCAAAATATTCCCTCAACGGGCTGTAGTCCTCGACCCGGAAAAAATAGCCGGTCATCGATTCTCGACGTTCGAGCCGCAACACGCCGTCTTCGCTGCTGCGTATTTGGGAAAATTCTCCCCACAAGCGTTTCTCCCTAACTTCGTCGGGGATGGCTTCTACTACGTATCCTGCCGGAATCGCGAATGTAGCTTTATCGATCTCTTGATAACCCCGCTGAAGGTAAATAGGTTCGACACGTCGAACAGCAGTGAACGGGCTAACGTTGTTGATCTGGAAAACGGCCAGTGGAAAGAGCATGCGTCGTGGCGTTACAGTCGCAAAGCGCGGGGCATGTACGTGGCATTTGATCCGTAGAGGCTGCTCAGATTCTTGCCAGCCAGTCACAGCATCAACGTCGATGGTCGCACCCGGAGGTGTCAGTTCCTTTACTTCGTCTTCCACTAACTTGCGACG
>DATJWZ010000308.1:0-1002 GCA_035500795.1 Candidatus Eiseniibacteriota bacterium
TGCTGGACATAGAGCAGATGTCCTGCCGCATAGATCGCGTTCGATGGACTCAACATCACGAGCTTATTCTGTTTGCCATCGAGAGACGCCCAAAACACCCCGGTCTCACTACTGGTAGGCGCATCGTGACTGGCGGCGAGATAGAGAAAGTGCTGGCTATCGGGCAGGAATGCCGGCCAGCGATGGGTTGTATATTTCGGGCTCAGCTTGGTGACGGCTACCGGCGTTCCGCCGGTCGCTGGCAATTGATAAATCGGCGCGCTGAACTGCGGTGAGAACACAATCGTTCCCTTTGCAGCTCTGCCGGTACGCGTTATCAGTCCTTCAAGCTGTTATGCTGATGACGTTAGAGGATCAATTCGGGTTGGCAAAAATGGATATCCCTCAGAACTCCAAATGGAAAACGCGGTTGGTGCAAGGTGGCTTCCCGGATCGTTCATTCGACATCGATTTCTGGCAAGAGCAGGGAGATGAAGCTATCTTCGCGGCAGCTTGGGAAATGGTGGAACTGGCTGAGGAAACCAACCATGGCAGAAAACCCAGACTACAAAGAACTGCTACAACTCTTAAACAAATCGAAGGTTGACTATTTGATTGTGGGCGGCTTCGCAGTCATGAAGTATGGCGAACCGCGCTACACAAAAGATCTCGATGTTTGGGTGCACAATTCGGCACTAAATTCCCATCGGCTTATTGAAGCGCTTACGACGTTTGGCGCTCCGCTGGAGCATGATGGAATCACAGTTGAAACCTTCACGAATAAAGAGATTGTCTATCAGATTGGAATTGCTCCCGTGCGCATTGATATTTTGACCCACATCACCGGGGTCGATTTTGCGGATGCCTGGGGAAAGAGGGTCTCCAGTACTTTCTTCGGCGTTCCGGTGCATTTCATCTCCCGAAGCGATCTTGAAGTCAATAAACGGGCTTTAGGACGTTCGAGCGACTTGGAGGATCTGAAGCGCAATCCTCCGCGGTGATGTGATCGTGGTCCATCGCAGC
>DATJWZ010000309.1:0-20742 GCA_035500795.1 Candidatus Eiseniibacteriota bacterium
GGTACGTATCAAGACAACAGCCGAAAAGATACGATTACCGACAATAAGATCGGGGAGCGTGTCGACTTTAACAACCGCAAGACGGGTACATGGTCCTTCTACTACCACTTTGACGACTCAACGGTTGCAAGCGCACTGCCCAGCGGCGGCGCAAGCGTGCCGGGCTTCCCAGCGGTTACGGATACCCGAGCCCAGGAGTTTGTCATAAGTAACACGAAGACAATTGGGCCCAGTGCTGTGAATGAGGCCCGCGCGACATTCTTCCGCACCTCGACCCACCTGGGCGAGCCCACCGGTGGCCAGGCATCGCTTGCCTCTCTCGGTTTTGTGACCGGAACCGGTACACTCGGAATCATCCCAGATGCCTTACCCGGTTTTCCGGAGTACGTACCGCAACTCTACTTCAACAACTTCGCCCTCGGCACCCCCTCTCTGATCACGTTTCAGCCGAACACCACTTACACGGTATCGGATGGGTTTTCTAAGGTGATGGGAAGGCATACGTTCAAGTTCGGAGGTGAATTCCGCTACCTGCAGGTGAACGAGCGGAACCTGGCCAGCCAGGATGGAGCTTTCGTTTTCGATGGGACGGCGAGCGGCAATGATTTTGCTGACTACATCCTTGGAATGCCAACCGGGGCTGGAGGTGGGTACACCCAGGCTGCATTACAACTCTTGGATTCGCGCACGCGCTATGGCGGCGCGTATGCCCAAGACACATGGAAGGCGACGCCTAACCTGACACTAAACCTGGGTCTCCGCTGGGAAGTGAGCATGCCGTGGTATGACACCCAGGGCAAGATCCAGACTTGGGTTAAGGGAGAGCAATCCACCGTGTTTCCGCTTTCTCCCCAAGGCCTCGTGTATCCAGGAGATCCAGGCATTCCCAAAACGCTTGCTCCTACCCGATACAACAATTTCGGTCCACGCCTTGGCCTCGCCTACTCTCCCAGCTTTAGCGACGGTGTGTTGGGCAAGGTCTTCGGCGGTCCCGGCAAAACCAGCATCCGTGCGTCTTTTGGCTTGTACTACACGTCGGTTGAGGATCTCAATCTCTTCTATGAAGTCGCCGACGCGCCGTTTGGCTTGTACTGGACCAGTCCGGGTTCCGTTGACTTTGCGGAACCTTTCCGAAATCGGTTGGATGGAGGCACCGACGGCGAAGGCCAGCGCTTCCCGTTCACCCACCCGGTTCCGGGCAGCCCGGCAAATAAGACTCTGAGTTTCGCGGTTTACGAGCCGATGTCTTACTTCCCCGGGTACGACATTCACAACAAACTGCCGTACGCCGAGCACTTCAATTTCTCGATCCAACGTCAGCTGAGCAGATCCACTGTGTTGACCCTGTCCTACGTCGGCACGGAAGGCCACCGGCTCATCGCGCAAACGGAGGCCAATCCCGGCGATCCCACTCTATGTAGGCAGCTCGCGGCGGAAGGGTGTGGACCGAACGGTGAACAGAACTTCTATACTGTGGGGGCAAATACGATTTACGGTACAAGGGATAAGCTCTTGAATCCGAACGTTTGCCAAGCTTCCACGAGCCCTACCTTGTGCTTTGGTTATGGCAACACCTTCACCAACCTGGTGGCAAATTCGATCTACCATTCTGGAGCGGCGACGGTCGAGCGTAAAGCCGGTGATGTGACGTTCCTGGCCGCTTATACCTTTGCGAAAGCCATCGATGATTCCTCAGCTTTCGGTGAAATGATCAACTTCCAAAACGCTAAACTGAGCCGCGGCTTGTCATCGACGGATGTTCAACATAATTTCGTGGTCAGCTACATTTGGCAGATGCCGTTCGATCGGCTCACTCATGCCATGCCCAGGCTGATGAAAGGGTGGCAACTTCAGGGAATTACGCGATTTTCAACCGGGTTCCCGGTTCAGATGGGAGAAGGAAATCCCATCGACTCCGGGAGTCCGCTGTGTCCGTCGAATCTGTGCCTGGGAGATGCTTCTCTCGTCGGCAGCCCGTCCACGGATATGCCCAATCTCGTCGGTCCGATTCACAAATCCAATCCACGGTCTACTCCCGGTACCTTCACCTATTTCAACCAGAGCGCATTTACCGGAACTCAGTGCGCGAATGTGTCGGGGGTTTTGACCGGTCCTGATTGTGGAAGTTTCGGGACTGCGAATCGCAGATTCTTCCATGGTCCCGGCTTCAACAACACCGATTTCGGAATCACGAAGATCGTTCCCGTGAAGGAAGCCATGAATTTCGAGATTCGCGCCGAATTCTTCAACATTTTCAACCACACGCAATTCTCAAATCCGAGCGGAGACATCAGCAGCAGCAACTTCGGAAATGTAACGAATGCACGAGCTCCGCGTATTGGGCAACTTAGTGCGAAGTTCATTTGGTAATCCAGTAGCATGGCGGGGCCGGCACTCAGGATTAAGTCTTTTCATGGATGTTGGCCAGCGCGCCTCACGACACTTGGAAAACATCAAACGTCCGCTCCTCAGCGTGCTAGGCTGTGATCATGAGGGTCGTGCCGGTTCTGCTGTGGATGATTGCGGCGCTTTCTTTCGCGCAAACGGCTGAAACCTACCGTCATGATGCCACCCAGTTCGCACAACAGAAATCCTGGGATCAAGCCATTGCGAATTACCGCAAGGCATTAGAACTGGAACCTAAAGACGCCCTGACGCACTACGACCTCGCCCTTGCCCTCAAATACAAGGGCGATTCGGCCGCCGCCCTGCAAGAGTTCCAGACAGCCGTGCAACTCAAGCCCAAATGGGCCGACGCTCACTATGGGCTTGGGGCAACCTGGTACGACCTGAACGATCGAGCTGCGGCTGCAAAGGAACTGCGCGCAGCTATCGAACTGAACCCCTCCTTTGCGGCGGCTCGTCGAATGCTCGCAAGAATTGACCTGGAACAGAACAATCTTTCCGATGCGAAGAGTGAATTGCAACGCGCGATTGCCGCGAAGCCTTCCCCCGAGCTATACATCGAGCTCGGCTTAGCCGAAGGACAGCTCGGAAATCTATCCGCTGCCGCAACTGACTTCCGCCTCGCTCTCGAGTTGAATCCACGGCTTGCGACTCCACATAGCTTGTTGGGTGTAATCCTGCGTAGGCAGGGGGATCATGCCGGCGCTCTTGCGCAATTCCGCAAGGCGGTCGAACTTGATCCCAACAATCCTCAGGCACAAGTGAACCTGGGCACAGAACTTAGGACCGCGGGTGATTTACCAGGAGCGATCGCTGCGTTTCAGAAAGCCATCGAACTGAAGCCGGACCTCGAGGATGCGCATTACAAGCTAGGGCTCGCGCTGCGTGCACAGGGCCAGACCGCTTCGTCACAAAAGGAGTTGACCGAGATTAGTGGTCTGAGGCAGTTCCGTTCACGGCTCGCCGAAGCAAAGATGCTTACCCTTCAGGGTGTGGACGCTCTGAAACAGCAGAAATTTGATGATGCCCTTAGCTTCTTTCAAAAGGCCATCGAGAAAGGTCCTGAACTGCCCACCGGCTATTACTATTTGGGTCTCACTTGGGAGCGCAAGAACGATTTGACTCAAGCTCAGGCAGCCTTCGAGAAAGCGCTCGAAATCAAGCCGGACTACGCACAAGCTCTCACAAGCGTCGGTTTGTTGTACTGGCGTCGGAATGACCGCACCAATGGTCTCAAGTTTTTCCAGCAAGCTGTGATGGCCGATCCCGACCTGTCAGAAGCTCACTACAATCTGGGTCTCGCCTTGACGCAGTTACAGCGGCCAGACCAGGCGGTTCATGAATTGACCGAGGCGGTCAGCCTCGATCCGCAGTCTGTCGACGCCCGAGTACAACTCGGGCTGGCGCTCGGCCAGAATAATGATCCGAATGCCGCAGCAAATGTTTTTCGCGAACTGGTCCGGCGCAATCCAGAGTTTGCCGAGGGACACAATAACCTCGGACTGGCGCTTTTACAGGCCGGACATCTTCAGAGTGCACAAGCGGCACTCGAGGAAGCCGTTCGGCTTAAACCGGAATATGCCGAAGCTCACTACAATCTGGCGTTGGCGTTTCATCAGGAAGGAAAGGATGCCCAGGCGCAGCGCGAGTTCGATAAAGCGTATGAACTAGAGCCTGAATTGCGCAATGTGCCGCGGCAGTAGGGTGACGAAGGAAAGCTGTAGAAGCCTTCAGGATGTCGGCTTCGAGGCCGCGTGAATGACGCCATCAAACGCTGGCTTCGGCTGCCCATAGCGATCGAACAGCAGCGGGTAATTCGTACGCCCTTTCACTGGCCAATCGTTTTTCCACGAATCTTTGTCCGTAACTCCCCAGAATGTTACCCGGGTCACGAGCCCGCAATGACTCGCATATACACCGAATAAGTCTGCGTACCGTTTGCGTAACTGTTGCTGGACTGCATCAGGCAAGCCAGCTGTGTAGGGATTGAGTTTAGGGTCGGCCGCAACATGCAAAGAAACGTCTGCACTTTGATTGGCAGTCGGCCAAGGCAAGAGATCGACGTCAAGCTCGGTGATCATGACCTTCACGCCCAATTTGCCGAACTCGGTGATCGTCGTATTGATCTGCTCGGTAGTCGGCAAGTCAAGACTGACGTGATCCTGCAAGCCTACCCCCGTGATCGGCACTCCTTTTGCCTTCAGCTTCCGAACGAGTTCAAGCGCGCCATTTCGCTTGGCCTCGTTTTCGATCGAATAGTCGTTGTAGTAGAGCTGAGCTTGGGGATCCGCCTGGTGGGCAAAACGAAATGCCTTCTCGATGTAATCCTCACCAATGATTTTCATCCACGGTGACTGGCGAAGAGTTCCGTCCTCGTTGAGCGCTTCATTCACAACGTCCCAACCGGCGATTCTGCCCTTATATCGTCCAACAACTTTATGAATGTGATCGCGCATGCGTTCGAGCAATACTTTGCGGCTGACCGGATTACCATGACCATCTTCAAACACCCACTTCGGAGTCTGCGAATGCCATACCAGGTTGTGGCCGATGATGAACATGTGGTTCTGTTGGCCGAATTCAACATACTTGTCAGCCATGGAGAAGTCATACGTGCCAGGACGCGGATGCACGACTTCCCACTTCAAAACATTTTCGGGGCTAATGGAATTGAATTGCGACTTGATGATCGCGTCCTCGGCTTGGTCCTGGCCGGTGAATTGAGTCGCATTGAGTGCTGCGCCGACCATAAAACAGCCCTTGTAGGCTTCTTTCAGAGTCGTGGCATTCTGTGCGCTGGAGCGAACAATAAAAGCGAGCCCTAGAACTGCAAAGCAACAGACCTTGCGCATAATGTCCCCTATTTTGCGGCGGCGACTGCAGGCGCTCCTTTGCGACGTTCTGCGAGATCGTTGGCAATCGATTGGTTCTTCTCCCGACTCAGCGGATAAAAGAGAAGACACGCTGCCGTCGCCAGGAAAAACAGGCCTGCATAGATGCTCGCTGTTAGAACGATGCCCGTTTGCGTTTGTGTCGACTGCACATCGGCTTCCGACACCAGGCCGTATGCCGCCAACAGCCACCCGGCAACAGCGCCACCTAGAGCCAGTCCCGCCCACAACGCGAAGACGATTCCGCCAGTCACCGCACCAGTCGCACGCCGTCTGGTCTTCCATTCGCCGTAATCAGCCACATCTCCCATCATTGCCCAAAGAATCGGACCCGAAAGGCCAAACGAGAACTGCCGAAGTACTTCGACGCCGATGATGATGGAGGTGGCATGAGGCGAGATCACATACAAAGCCATGCTGAAGATCCCCGCCAGGCACATGCTCCCGATGAATAGCTCACGCTTCCCGACTCGGACCGACACTGCGGTCGAGCATGCAACCCCCACTAGCAACGCCGCAAGTCCAAATCCGTTGAACCATGCGAACAACTTCGCGTTTCCAGCGACGAAGCGGAAATAGGGCAGCATGACATTGCCGCGCACCAAAATCGCACTGAAATAAAACAGCGTGACTAGAAACAGCACGACCCAGGGTCGACTACTAAACAGATCCGACAGATCCTGTCGCAAGGATGTCTTCTGCTGAGGATCCGGCTGAATACGCTCTTCTGTCGCGAAGAAAGAAATAATGAAAAAGATCACGCTCAGCAGCGACAAGAGCCCCATCGTGAATTGGTAGCCACGAGCGTCGTTGCCACGTCCGAAGAATGCAACCATCAGGACAGCGAGGCTTTGCACAATGAAACCCGCGCTGTTGGCGGCGATCTGCCGGTAGGAGGAAATGCTTGTACGCTCGTCCGGATCCTGTGTCATGACGGCAGTCAGCGAGGCGTACGGAACGTTGTTGACGGTGTAGATCACCCGGAGAAGGATGTACGTAGTCCACGCGTAGACAATCTTCCCACCAGGGCTGAGTTGCGGCGTCGTGAATGTCAGGACACTGATGACCCCGAATGGCACCGCCGTCCACAGAAGCCAGGGACGGAACTTGCCCCATCTACTCTTGGTTCGATCGGCGATGATTCCCATTACCGGATTGAAGAAGGCGACGCCGAGTCCGACAACCAGGAAGAGGGTTCCGGCTTGTGCCGCGGTCAGACCGAACGTGTGCGTGTAGAAATCCAACTGCAAGGCCAGCATCGCCTGGAAAACGAAGTTAGCTGCCATGTCACCGAGAGCGTAGCCAGTCTTTTCACCAAAGGAGAGTTTCTGGATCATAGGTGCCTCGCTTATCTCGCAGCTGGGTTACTTCGTCACGGTCAGCGTGACTTTGCTCAGGTCTTCATCACGCGACGAATTGCCCACCATGATGAAGAATTCTCCCGGTTCGACGACGTACCTCATGTTTATGTCGTAGAAGACGAGCAAGTCGGGAGTGATTTCGAACGATATGGTCTTCTTCTCGCCGGGACGCAGAGTGACTTTCTGGAAGCCCTTAAGCTCTTTGACTGGGCGCGTGACCGAACTGACCGCATCACGAATGTACATCTGGACAACTTCCGCTCCTTCGCGCTTACCGGTGTTGCTCGCGTCGGCCAAGACTCGAGTCGAACCGGCGGTTCGAATCATTTTCTTCTCGAGGCGAACATTCTGAATAGCGAATGTCGTGTAGCTTAAGCCGAAACCAAAAGCGTAGAGCGGAGACACTTCGTCGAAGAGATATCCGCGCCGGGCCGACGGTTTGTAGTTGTAGAAAACGGGTAGGTGTCCCGCCGAACGTGGAATTGTGATCGGCAATTTACCACTCGGATTCGCATCGCCGAACAAAACATCGGCAACCGCATGTCCATTTTCCTGCCCGAGATACCAACATTCGAAGAGGACCGGGACATTTTGCACAAGATAGTTAATCGAATTCGGACGACCGTGATAAAGAAGAGCGATTACAGGTTTGCCTATCGCCAGCATCGCCTTAATCAGTTCTTCCTGCCTGCCGATCAAGTCGAGGCACGCGCGGTCGCCCATGTGGTTTAACATCCAGGCCTCGCGGGACGTCTGCTCGTTGCCGCCGACGGCAAGGATGATCACATCGGCTTGCTTGGCGACTTCGACAGCTTCCGCAATCTGCTTGCGGTCTTCTTCTGGATTGCTGGGAACAACCGCGTCCTGATTCCAGTTGCCGCCGATCGTGATCTTGCAGCCTTCGCTGTAGAGAACCTTTGCTCGATTTCCGACCCGAGCTTTGATCCCTTCAAGCACCGTAACTTCGTGTTTGGGGACGCCGCTGTAACCACCCAGCAGAGTCCGATTGGCGTTCGGGCCGATCACCGCAATCGTTTTGTACTTGTTTAGATCAAGCGGAGCAAGGTCTCCCTCATTCTTGAGCAACGTGATGACCTCGCATGCCGATTCGCGCGCGAGTCTGGCATGCTCCTCGCAACCGACGACACGATCTGCCACCTCAGGATCAACATACGGATCATCGAACAGACCAAGCTTGAACTTCCAGAGAAGCATTGGCTCGACCAATTCGTCGAGTTGTGACTCTTTGAGCACGCGCTTCTTCACCAGGTTTACGAGCTCCAGGTAGCAATCAGGATCTGGCAACTCGATATTGACGCCAGCTTCGACGGCCAGCTTGGTCGATTCCTTCTTGTCAGCTGCAACAAAGTGACCGTGTGTATCGGGACGGTAGCCAAGCTCCCAGATCGCGAAATAATCCGAGACGTAGTAGCCCTTGAAACCGAATTCCTCTTGAAGGGCGTCCCGCAGCAGCCATTTGTTGGCATGCGAGGGAACTCCATCCACTTCGTTGTAAGACGGCATGACACTGATGGCTCCGCCCTTCTGTAAAGCTTCCTTGAAGGTGAACAAGAATGTCTCGCGCAGTACGCGCATCGAAACGTTTGCCGGAGCGCAGTTCATGCCGGATTCGGGCTGTCCATGGCCGACACAGTGCTTCAAGGTTGCAATCATCCGGGTCTTGTCGCGGAACGTAGCGTCGCCCTGGAATCCGCGCACCGCAGCAATGCCCATGCGCGAAACTAGAAATGGGTCTTCTCCGTACGTCTCTTCCACGCGTCCCCACCGCGGATCGCGCGCAACATCCACGACAGGTGTGAGCGCCTGATGAGCGCCGCGTGAACGCGCCTCCAGCGCGGTAACAGTAAAGATCGTTTCAATCAGTTCCGGATTGAACGTTGATGCCAGCGCAATCGGTTGGGGGAAGCTGGTCCCATCGACCGCGGCGTGTCCGTGCAAGCATTCCTCGTGGAAAACAACCGGGATGCCCAATCGCGAATTCTCGAGAAAGAACTTCTGGATGGCGTTGGTGGTCTCCGCCATCCGTCGAGCATTTAGTCCTTTGCCCGCATCGCTGGGGCGTCCGACCTGACCAAGTCCATTGCCATTCTTGAAAAACTGCTTCGCTTTCGTGAGGTCAAAATTGCCGTCGGCATCGACCAGCGTCTGCGGCTTCTTTTGCCAGATGCACAACATTTGCGCCGCTTTCTCTTCCAGGGTCATGCGCGACAGAAGATCCTTTACGCGTTTCTCCGCAGAGAGGAGTGGATTGCGATACGGCAAAATGGATTTGGATTTACTGCGCTTCTTTACACCCGACAGTTTGATGCTGGTCCTTTTCATGCGTTGAGTGCGGGCCACGACATTTCCTCCCAAGGAGAAGCGTCTATAGTTTAGAACAACGTTATTGTTGAGGCATTTCGAACATTGATTCTGGGACACTACTTTAAAACAGGCAATATACTACGCCTTCGCAAATCTTACTTGTGATAAGCGTCACCCTTGCTGTGAGGGTTGAGGAGAAAGTGCGCCGTCACGCAGCTCGCTACCAAGGATGTTGCTCTTATAGGAGACTTCGACTGACAGGTGGGCACGTTTCCACTCCACCGCAATACACTATCCGATCGGGCGACTTTTAGAGGAAAGTCCGTTATGCAAAGGACGGTGGCAGTTTCGGAGGTCTTGCACCGTGTCGAATCGCATTGAGGACGGGCGCATACACTAATTCTGTTTGCGCTTCTACGGCACGCAGCATCAGTCCGCCGCGGCTCATGTCTCCGCGCCCAACAAATTCCACCGGAAACAGCAGACGCTCGCCGAAAATCTTAAGCAGAGGCTCGACATATTTAGGAGTCGCAATACTGCCGAGAAGAACGATCTCGCACGAGTTTTGTATCTGATCGACTAACAATCGGCAACTGAGATCGATCGGCGTGCGGTATCGATCATCGTCGGCATCAATCCTGCCCGCGGCCATTTCACGCACCTGCTCGCACCGAACGATCTCGTCCGGGCCCACCAGCCCCTTATTTGCGGTGATTACATACGAACCAAGAACCCCGGGCGGAGGCGCGGAAAACTTTCTCGCGTATGCGAGTTTGCCACGAAAATAGAGGCTGCTGAGGGAAGCAAATAACTCTCCTAGCGTCACACCATTCAGGCGCAACTGACGCGCGAGTTCTGACTGGGCATCGGCCTTCAGAACGTAACTGGCTCGCAGCCCGCCGAGATTTGCGGGAGAAAGCAAAAAGATTCTATTTCTGATTTTCACTGAAGGAGGCTAAAGGCAACTCTCTTATTCTACTCAACTGATGAATTCGGAGCTTTGAGTGTGGAGAAGAAAAGAGGTCAGAAATCGACCCTGTACAGACGCACCGTCTGGGCCGGAACTTCCGTTTTTATGTGCAACTTCTGCGCAGCTGTGGGGATATTCTGGCCTGTCATCACCTCTCGAATTCGAGATGCGGGCTTCTCAAGCTCACGACTGTACTCAACCTGCGCGCCTTTGTCGGAATGATTGAATAAGAAGACAAATCGGCCGTTGCCCGCCTGCATTTCGCGAAGTTCAAGTAGGGGAGGCGCGGTCAGATTGGGCTCAGATAGTCCTGCCCAATGACTAAGTAAACCAGCCAAAGGATGCTGTGTGACGGGGTGTTGGTAGTTTTGTTCTCCCGCAAAGCTTCCGAACAGAATGCCGACACCTTTGTTATATCGATTTTCGTAAGCGATGGGTGTTCCATCGCCTGCGAAGGCCACTGGCCGGACAGAGTTTTCTTTTATTTCAAACTGTTCCTGAAACCCCGTCGCCTTGAAATGTGAGTCGCCCCACTTCACCTCAAATTCTTTTCCCGGTAGCAGCTGTTTCTCACGAACGCCCAGCATCTTGTCCCAGCCGAATCCCGGAACCATGGGCTGGGCATGTCCCCTTTCATCCACCCAACCCGGGCGAGCTTCGACAAACAAATGTCCTCCGTCGGAAACGTAGCCTTTGAGAGTGTCGGCTTCTTCAGCAGTCATCATCAGGGGATACGGAACAATCACCAACTTGTAACGCTCAAGATTATCTTTCGCGAGTTCACGGGAACTCAGCACATCCACAGGGATGTTCCGCTCGAAAAACATGCGGTGATAGCCTGCCACAGCCTTGTGAATAGCCGTGCGGCTATCTTCCTCGTCGTAACCACCGAGCAGAGGAGTCAGCGGGCTAAAAATGATTGCGACCTCTGCCGGCTGCGGGCGAGACTGCAGCAGCAGATCTGCATTCTGCTGGATACGCTCAGCGACCTCGCCCGCGTGGCGGCTCCGGTCAGTCAGCGTACCGTCGAGGTTGATCATGCCGTAGCCGCCTGATTCGTATCCCGCGTTCATTGGGTAAAAAGCGTAGTAGTTGATGGCGCGCGCTCCGCGCGACACCATGCCCCAGGTCCACAGTTCCAGGTCATTCGATGTCACCGGCGTACCAATTACCGTGCCGTGCACACCGTAGCCGCTTTGTAATTCGCCAACATAGAATCCGCGCCCCCCGGTCATGCTGTTGGTAAGATCCATAGCCAGCACGCGGCGTTCGAGAGTCCAGTTGTATTCCGGGGCCGTCAATTTCGGATAAAAGCTCGTCCCAAAGAAATCGACCGAGTCTTTCATCACGTAATCATCGGTTGGGTCGTATGGATCGGCGAGCGTTCGTACTAACGGGGACGGGTTTGGCGCATGGCTAGTAGTCACATGCGCGGGATCAATTTCTTTCACGGCGTCATTGCGCATTTTCAAATCTTCGGCCAACTTATAACCGTAATACACCCTCCAATCCATAAAATCGGTATAGGTCAGGATGGTTCCGTACCGTGGCGGTTCGACCTGATTCCAATCTGTAAATGTGCGGTGCCAGGCTTCATTGAGCTGACCCAATGTTCCGTACTTATTCTTCAACCACGAACGGAAACGTTCCATGCTGCTCGGGCAATAGCAGAACATCGGCTCCGATTTGTAGCCGACGCGCGCCCAGTTGAGGGCAGCTGGCTCGCTCCACAAGTCCCATCCGTAGAAAGCTGGACTCGGAGCAACATGCCTCGCCACTTCTTGGAAGAATCCGAGTACAGCCTTCCGAACGCCGCGGTGATCGAAGCAGTATCCCGGGGCAGCCTGCGATGGAATCGGTTGTTCATCCTGCGCCGCGTAACGACCGTCCGGATACTTCTCGCCAACCCATTCCGGCGCTGAGTCCACATAAACCTGAACGATCACTCGCAAACCCACTTCGTCGGCTAGCCGTACCAGCAAATCGAGGTTTTCGAGATGATATTTCCCTTCCTCCGGCTCCCCAACGTTCCATTCCACCCAAGTTCGGACGGTATTGAAGCCGAGCCCTTTGATCTTGAGCAAATCCTCCTTCCAGGTTCGTGGCGAATCTTTGGTGATGGTCTCAAGCATCGGTGCGCGCGCTTTCCCGCCGCTATACCACACTGAGACGGGGAAAAAGAGGTCACTTCGATCTGGGTGATGCGCGGTTGGGGTGGATGAAGCTTGGTTTGGTAAATGATGTTCGGCAGAGACCGAAACGGTCCGAGTAAGACTAAACAGCAAGACAATACCGAGCAAACGCGAGGACTTCACAAGAAAGGGCTTCATCGTGATGTGAAGTGCAATTGTACTCGTCAGGATGCAAAGATCGCGCGATTTATGTCGCAAAGGCCATCGCGGGTTCAGCAGCCAAAACAAAACAACCGCCCGGGGCGATTCTCGGCAACATCTACTCCTTCATCTCACCATATTGAAAACGCGGCTTAAGATTTGCTCCAAACCGCTGCGCGATGGCCAGCGTGAGTGCCTGCGGCACCGCGACAGACGTGATTCCTTCCCACGGCTCCGGCACTGAAGCGATTCTGATCGGCAGGAGCCGCTCCGATGGCGCGCGTTCTTCGGTTTCTACGAGAATGACCTTCCCTCCTCGCTTCAGGCAGTCTTGCGCGAGAGTAACTCCCAAGTCAGCAGTCCGGCCCAGCGCGAAAATCATAGCTACGTGAGATCCGTTCACATCGAGGATGGGACCATGTCGGAAGCCTCCGCCGGAGTGCGGAGCGGCGCGGTTTCCCGTCATCTCACGGATACACAAAGCACCCATAATTGCACCGCCATAAGCTGCGCCGCGCCCTACGAGTTCGATGTTGGCCGCTCCCCGGCAAAATTCTTCCATCTCATTCTTGCGGCTGAACGCCGCTTCCAGAGATGAAGAAAACGAATGCAATACTTGCTGAACATCGTTCTGCCACACGCGCCCTAAGATGTGAGAGGCGAGCACGACACATGCGCCTGTCGCGTTCGTGTAGGTCTTGGTGGCATTTCCATACTCGGGTCCTGCCAGAATCGGCAGTCTGTGCGGCACCAAAGACCAACAGGCACTCTTTTCGTTGTTACAGAGCAAGCCGAGCGGCCTATTTGCTCCTTTGTGACATAGCTTCACCAGTTCGGCGCTTTCTCCGGACGTAGTCACAAGCAGAGAGAGCGCGGCCCGATCCCACGCTTCGGAATAATGTAGCCACTCGCTGGCGTCCACTGCGAACGACGATCGACCGTGCGACTGTAGATGCACAGTCCCCGTAATCGAACAACAATAGGAGGCTCCCATGCCAATGAAGAGAACTGGTCCCTGGGACCTCGCCACTGTAGCAAATTGGTTGAGTTCATCTCGGACGGCGGAATCTTGCTCGTAGGCGTGCAGCAACTGAGCCAGCCGTTCCGGTTGTTCCCGGCACTCCATCTCGTAGATCTCGACCATGCTCTTATCGAGAAGGTCGGCCGGAGGCTCGACCCCAGCAATCCACGGCGATCCTTTGGGTTGAGTTTCCGTCATCTGACCTCGGCTAGGCTCGTAAAGTTTTTAATGAATCATTATAAACTTCCAGATATGATTGGTGGACGAGGTGGATCCGTGCCTGATCTCGAGTCGCCCGTTTTGCCGCATGTGAATCGGGCCTTCGTCTTGCGCATCTCTTCCATCGCTGGTTTGGGCGGCATTCTCTATGGCTACGACATGGGCATCATCGCCGCAGCTGCAATTTTCGTCAAACGCAGCTTTGTTCTTTCAACCGTGGCCGAAGAGCTGGTGGTTAGTATTGTCACCGTCGGCGCGATGACCGGCGCTCTTATCGGGGGAGCGGTTGCAGACCGGATCGGCCGCCGCGCAACATTGATTTGGGCCGCCGGCATCTTCATCGTTGGTTCTCTGCTGGCGCCATTAGCGATGAACGTTACGGTGCTGGTGATTGCGCGCGCAATTATCGGACTTGGGGTCGGATTCAGCTCGGTCACGGCGCCCGTGTATGTCTCCGAATTGGCTCCCCCGCAGTCGCGCGGCATGCTTATTGGCTTGTATCAACTCGCATTGACCATCGGAATTGCTCTCGCCGATTGGGTGGGCTATGTCCTTGCGTCACAGCAGGCATGGAGGCTGATGTTTGGACTGGCTGTGGTGCCCACCGTCCTGTTTCTTGCTGTGATTCTCACTGTCCCAGAGAGTCCGCGGTGGCTATTCGCGCATTCGCGTGAACAAGACGCAGAGAGGGTACTCCTGAGCTATACCGATGCGATCGGGGCGAGGCAATTTCTTGGGGATATCAAGGACGGACTGAAAACACCGGTAGAGCAACGATGGAGCGCGTTGTGGACCCCGGCCGTGCGCGGATCTTTGTTTGTCGCAGTCGGCATGACGGTGCTGCAACAGGTCACTGGCATCAACACGATTATCTATTACGGTCCACAGATTTTCTCGCTCGCGGGAAGCGCATCACATTCAACTGCAATCCTTGCGACATTTGCTGTCGCGATTGTGAACGTCATTGGAACTATAGTTGGGATTATGTTGGTGGATAAGGTTGGACGCAAACCGCTGCTTTACTTCGGGGTGAGTGGCATGACGGTCGCCCTTTTCACCCTATCGTTCGCCTTCAGTCATAATGCCACTTTGGGCGCGTCGATGGGAACAGTTGCTATCGCTTGCCTCATGGTTTATATCGCTTGCTTCGCGTTCAGCCTTGGAGCAATCGCGTGGATTCTAGTGGCGGAAGTCTTTCCATTACGGGTTCGTGGGCGAGGGATGGCCGCAGGGACCATGGGCTCCGGCATCTCGAACTTTATCGTGTCCTTCACCTTCCTGTCTTTGATTGAGGCCATTGGCAGCGCGTGGACATTCGCCATCTATGGGGTGATGAGTATCGTCACGCTTTTGTTTGTTCGTTTTGTGGTCCCGGAAACGAGAGGGCGCGACTTGGAAAGCATAAGCCTGGTGAAGGAAAACGCGTAGGAGCGCGGCCAAAGTCCGGGGCAACAACTCTTTCACTCTACATCCGCTGCTTGGCGCGTTTTTCCGCAGTATCCAGGGCGAGCCGGATTGACCCCATGATCTGAGCATCTGTGCCCAGTGTGCTGATCACCAACTTAGGAGACACTGGCTCACTGTACTTGCTCAGTATGCGCTCGGTTGCCTCGCGCAGAGGCAAGCTCACGCCGACGCCTCCACCCAGCACAAAATAGGGACTGTTGAGCACGAGTGCAATGTTGTACACCGCATAGGCCAACAATTGCGCAGATCGATCGAGGACACTCCGCGCCACTGGATCGCCGGTACTAACAAGCTCGAAAATCTGCGTCGCGGTGAGGTTTTGTAATTTTCCATCTCGAGGGCGAAGTCTTTCCCACTCGCTCCGGATGCCTCCGCCGCCCAGCATGCTTTCAAGAGCGCCGGGTTCGGAAGACTTTGCCGGACTCTCACTCGTACCCGGAACATACATATAGCCGATCTCACCGGCTGTGAAGTTAGCGCCGTGAATCAGCTGTCCATTAGCGAAAATCCCCGCTGCGATTCCTGTTCCCAACGCCAGGAAGACGAAATCGTCCATTCCTCGAGCAGCGCCGATCCAGTGTTCACCCAAGGCCCCGATTCTTACATCATTCTCAATCGCCGCAGGAACTCCGAAAGCGGATTCCAGCAAACCTTGCAGCGGCACATTCTTCCAGCCGCGCAAAAAAGAGGTGGCCAATACGATCCCCGACTCGGAATCGGTAACGCCGGGGGCGCCGACTGCAACCGAACGCAGGGATCGGCCCGATGCAGCTGATTGTCCGAGCAAAACGTCGACGCCCTGCTCAATCTGAGCGATCACCATCTGCGGGGAAGAAGTTGCCTTGGTCGAGGCGCTCCACTTCCCCAGGACTTTGCCATGCGCGTCGGCTAGGGCAATCCGCAGATTGCTGCCACCGATGTCGACTCCGACAACCAGTCCGCTATCTCTATTACTCTTGCCACCGAGATTTGACTGGGCGCGACCGCGGCTGCGAGATGCCGTCTTCCCGCTAATGGTTCTTGCACCTATTCCTGCTGATCTTTTCTTCAAGGAGGTAGTCATTTAGTTGTGGCCGTCATTTCCGGGGAGTTCGTTGCTCGTTTAGTGTGTGGCCGATTGCGGCATCATCTCCAACGCCCACACGGCAGCGGGACGCATGTACATCGACGCGCGGAAATTCCCGTTGACGTCCCATGCTTCGGGCGTACGGAACCAATAGCCCTTGCTCTCATAGATCACATGATAGAGTCCCCACGCAGTGTGATAGGCCTCATCTTTCATTCCTTCACTGAGCAGCAGCGCCGCAAACCCCTCGGTCGTTCCTACCCAGACTTCGGGAGCTTGATCGTTAGTGAGCAGGATAGTTCCATCGGCGGACATCCCGTTCGCCGCGCCCATCTCTCCGCCACCAAATTTCATGACGTTGAATTCGAAGATTTTCTTGGCCGCCGACACTTGCATTTCGTGAGGCACAAGATCTCCCAGACCAGTGAGATTGGCATACCACTGTCCCGCCAGCTGATCCGCTTGAACGCCGTCGCGATCTTCGCCCTCCATGTCGTAGCGGAAGTATTTCCCGTTCCACAGCTTGCCGATGTAATTCTTCTGTGCCTTGAGGAACAGTTCGTGATACTCGAATTCGGTATTTTTATCTCCGAGAGCCTTCGCCATCTCCTCGGTAGCGCGCACCGCCGCGAGCCAGAGACCGCCACAGTAAGCGCTCACTCCTCGCACAACCCAGGAGTCGTAGGTTTGATCGGGGTAGCCGCTGTTTTCCGGAATTCCCGCACCGTGGTCGAATTGACGCAAATAGGTCATCGCGTCTTTTACGGCGGGGAACATCTCGCGCAGAAATACCCGGTCTTCCTTTCCGGAGAACACGTAGTCGCGATACACCATCAAAACAAATTTCGAATTCAAATCTTTCCAGTCATTCGTATCTTGCCAGCCGGGCTCGTTTACGGCAATGAATGGGTCGCCCTCAGGTACGCCAAGATCGTGAGGCACTGCTCCTTTCTTCTTTCGCATATGAAGGCTTGGTTCGTCCTGTTGCTGGGATTTCCATACCCACTGCCCTTTTTCAGGCCACTCCTTTGGAACGGTAGCGGCGAACTCGCGTAGAACCTCCTTGTCGATGTCAGGCCAGAACTTCAGCAGCGGCATGGAGGCGTAGAAGCGAACATCGAGAGTGCCGTAGTACGCGTAGTCAAAGCATTCGAGTAGAGCGAATGAAGGCGGATTCTTGCGATCAGAACCCGCAGGGCGCCCCCAGAACGTGCCTCCATCGGTCAGCACGTACAGCTCGTTGAAGAGCATGCCTCGATACCAGAGGGGCTTGCTTTCGTCATTAATATAAGGAGACTGCCACGCATCGATTGCATCGCTCCATTTTGTGGCGTTTTGCAGGCCGTCACGGGCGATCGCCCAGGCATTGTTCCCAGTGGCGCCGTAGAAGTCGGTATAGCGCCGGTTCCATTCGCGCCCTTCGCCGAATTGCACGACCGGGAAGTCCCATGAAATGACCATCGGAATGACTTTCTTTTCTCCCGGCTGCAGAGTGAATCGGACCGCAATGGCGCCTGCAAGCTTTTCTCCATCGCTCACCCATGACGTGCCGTTGTTCGCGAGGCGACCGTCTTTCGCGAAGCGGCTCCAGATAGTCTTTCCATCGCCATCTGCAGCAAATGAGACGTGGTAACTGACTTCCACTCCGGGCGATTCGATGGCAGCGATCGCGAATTGTCCATCAGCCTCGCGCGGTATTGATCCAGCGCGATTGCGGTCAAACACAATCCCCTTCATCTGCCCCGAAGCTAGTTTTTCGCTCACGAAGTCATTGTGATTCCCCTGATTCGGCGCACCTTGGAAATCGCGGGTGAAGGTACGAAACCAACCCACCATGTTTGTCCAGGAAAGCAGAACAGATACTGTGACGGTCTCGTTGGTCGGATTCTCAGCCTGCCACCGGTAAACGGCGATGGGATAGCTTGACTCCCGGTAGTTGTCCGGCAGAACCGGCGAGAATTGTTCCAGCACCACATGCGCAGGAAACTGCTCCCATTTGTAGTCGTACCAGGATTTCGGATAGAGCGCGGCGTATTCCCCGGCGCCCACGGGATAATCCCACTGCCAACTTGCGAGCGTTTTGTCCAACGGATGATCCGTCATCAGGACACGAACCGTTCCTTGCGCTGCACCATCGACCTGCTGAAACATCGCGAACTGATTCGAATAGACGGGAACGTACTTGTGAACGCCAGCCTTGATATGCCATCGAGCAAAGTCGCCTCGATAGCTTCTTGAAAAGGTTCCCGACCCGAATCCACCGACCGGAGCACCTTGCCAATAGCCATCGTCGATATTGCCCTGAACGCGTGTCACTCCCGGGTTTTCAAGTGGAAGCCCAAGCGGACGGCGCCATGCGGCCTTTGGAATATCGTCGCCAGCCCAGGACTGCGAAGTGATACCAAGAATAATTCCAATAAACAACACACAGGAAATACGCTTCATTTCAGTTGATCTCCGAAGACAGCACTGCGATCACGCGGAGCCTACCTCGGAAAAACCGGAGCCTCCGCATCAGCGTTCCAGCCAATACTTGTTAAAGCCTTCGTAATCGGAAGGCATATTTGCCAGGATGGTCCGGCGCAATTCCAAAATGTCGACAGAGCCTTGTTTCTGGTACAAAACTTTTCCGTCGGGAGCAATCAAAACCGTATAGGGGACCGCCGACTCCCACTTCGGATCAAAGGCAGCTTGCAGTGCAGCCGTGTCACTGGAGTCAAATAGCAGATTGCGGCTCGTCGCATGAAACTTCTGAAGCAGCCGCATCACCGAATCTTTCTCGTCGGGCATGTTGGCCGCAACCGTGACGAGTTCGAAATTGCGCACGCTATACATCCGGTAGGTGTCTTCCATGTCTGGAAATTCGTGGATGCAGGAACCGCACCACGTTGCCCAAAAACTCACCAGCATCATTTTCTTATCCGGATTGCTCCGTAGCTTTTTCAAATCCGCCGCCGAAGCCATCTCCAATTGCACTGGCTGTGATTCAATCTTGCGCAGTGCTTCGACTTGAGCCGCATGCTTTTCTTTCCATTTCGTGGAACAACCGAAGACCCCGGTATGTTTGACCTCCACTTCGCGGTTCGCCAGGATGGCGTCGATGGCATCGCGCACTTCATGCGTCTTCACCAGTTCCGCTCGATAGCTGTTGTTCACGCGCCCTTCATAGCGAAGATGGCGGCTGCTATCGAAGACAAAAGCATGAGGAGTCGCTTGCGGCCCATACGCCTCTGTCACCGACTGCGTTTCTCCGTCGTAAAGATACGGATACGTCAGATGTTTGTACTGGGCCCGTATCTTCATCTCCTCCAGACTGTCGCTAATGTCCGAGGAATCGAGCTCGTCAATCGTGATCGCCTTTGGATCGTTCGGTTCAATGGCAACGACGCTCACGCCACGGTCCTTGTAGTCGGCGGCCAATTGCGCCACACGCGTTTCGTACATCTGTGCGATGGGGCAATGATTGCAGATGAAGACCACAACCAGAACCTTGCTGGCAGAGTAATCGGAGAGCTTATGGATCGCCCCATCGACACCGGGCAGTTCGAAATTCGGCGCGGGAGACCCGATCGGCAAGATAGGATGAGCTTGCTGGGCCCATGCGGCTAGCGAAAGCGTAATGACCGCGCCGAGTCTCCACAAATTCCGCGCTTCCAGTATTTTCAAAAACTTCCTCCTGCTCGGCGTTTAGCGTTCGGCTTTCGGAATCGAAGGTGACGACGTTGTCAATGTTGTGCCATCGATCAGAGTCAGATCTCCATCGAGGCTGAGCGCAACAGCAATATGACTCCTGTTGTTGACTGCGATCGCAAATGGCGCTTTCCCCGTTTTGACGGTTCCCAGCACTGAATCGTTCGTTCCATCGATAATTGTCACAGTGCTCTCGTGCATACTCGCGACAAAGACCCTATGATTAGTCGAATCGACCGCAATGGCCTGCGGCTTCGAAGCGACCTTCACCGTACCAATGACGGAGTCACTGATCCCATCGATCACCGTGATGTCGCTGCTGCCAAAATTCGCAACGAAGGCTTTGCCTGAACTGTCGTCCACGGCAACCGCGCACGGGATCGCTCCCATTTTTACTACTTTGGCGGCATGCGAACTCCCGTCGATGATCGTTACGTTTGAATTGCCCACACTTACGGAGTAAACCTTCTTGGTCGCCGAGCTCGCTGCCATCGCCCACATGTGATTCGGCGCCTCGATCTTCGAGCTGTGGCCACTTGCGGTATCGAACACGATTACATTCAGAGCTTCATAACTCGTCATGTATGTGCCGTAGCCGAGAGACTCAGCAGCAACGGCATCGCCAACGCCCGCTTTGACCGTGGCTGGAACATTTGTTTTGCCGTCGATGACGACCGTGACATCACTGAACGTGCGCGAAACATAAATTCTGTTCGACGCACGATTGACGGTGATCGTGTACGGCAGATCGCCTACCGGAACAGTCGCAACTACCTTGTCCGTATCTCCGTCAATCACAGTAACGCTGCCGCTTCCCGAATTCGTTACATAGATGCGATTGGTGTCGGGATTGATCGCGATCGATACAGGCTCTTTTCCTACCCGCGTGCGCGTCAACAAATGCCCGTTACCGTCGAGCACGGTCACGGTATCCCTCAGAGTGTTCACGGCGTAGAACTTTCCGGTTTCGGGGTTAACCACAATGCCGTGCGC
>DATJWZ010000310.1:0-2573 GCA_035500795.1 Candidatus Eiseniibacteriota bacterium
ATTCGCAGGTCATTGTGAAGGGCAATCTCGTCGGAGTCGTTGCCCCGACCGAGTGGGAAGCGATCCAGGCGGCGGAGCAGGTTGCCGGCGTCACGAAGTGGACCGATTGGAAGGGCTTGCCTGGCACCAAAAAACTCTACAAGCACCTTCGAGAGGAGGCGGATTGGAAATCGGCGCCAGTTGGCAACGGACGTGCGAACAAAGGCGATGTGGCCCCGGTGTTCACTTCGGCGCACAAGAAGCATTCTGCGACCTATCAAGTGGCTTACATGAAGCACGGACCCATCGGACCCACCATGGCCGTTGCAGATGTCAAAGCGGATGGCACGGTGCACATCTATACACACAACCAGAATCCGCAGGAACTTCGCGGCGAAATTGCAGTAATGCTCGGCACCACTCCGGATCATGTGATCGTGCACGCGTATCCAGGTCCGGGCCATTACGGAAGGTCCAACGGCGGGAACGCAGGCGCAGAAGACGAGGCAGTGATCTTGTCGAAAGCTCTCGGGAAACCGGTGCGCGTTCAATGGATGCGCGCTGATGATATGCAGTGGTCCACGCAAGGGGCAGCAGGTTTCTCCGATATTGAGATCGCCCTCGACGAAAAAGGAAAAATGGCCGCCTACCAGATCGACCACTACATGCCTGCCATGCAAGATGATCGGCCAATTGGTGCGGTCCTCGCGGGATTGCCCACGATGCCCGCTCCCGATGTTCACAATGATTTCATCACAAGCACGGTGAACAACATTTCCGATCCGTGGGTCTACGCTGCCGTTCCGAATGTGGCAGAGCGGGGCCATGGGACGTACCAGGTCGGACAGAAAGCCTCTCCCATTGCCGTCGGCCTGCGCGACCATAGCATGCGGACGCCAACGCAATTCCAGCAGTTCTTTCCCCGCGAACTCGCGATCAGTGAGGCCGCGGCCCTCGCAGGCACGGATGCTCTTCAGTTCCGCCTGGACCACGCAACCGAAGAGCGCGCAATCAGCGTGTTGAAAGCCGTACGTGACGCGTCTGGTTGGGAGACGCGCCCCTCACCGCGTCTGGATGCCGTGTCCACCGGGACAACGCCTGTACGCGGCCGCGGAGTTGCCTTGATGTTCCGCAACTTAAGCTATTGGGCCTGTGTCTGCCAGATAACAGTTGCTCCCGACACAGGGAAAATCGCAGTGGAGAAGTACACTATTGCGGTCGATCCCGGCATCGTCATCAATCCGATGCAATTGAAGCGGAATATCGAAGGCGGTGCGGTCATGGGGATCAGCCATGCGCTGTTCGAAGAAGTGTTATTCGATGAGAGCGGCATCACGCAGGATGACTGGATCTCCTATCCCATCGCCACGATGTCCGACATACCTGAAATCAAAGTCGTATTGCTGAACAATCCGAAAGTCGGAACATACGGTGGGGGTTCAGAGGCAGCGAATGCGCTGGCTGCGCCCGCCATCGCAGCCGCGCTCCACGACGCAACGGGAAAGATCCTTCGGCGACTTCCGCTTAAACCTGCGTACGAGCAGGCAATGCTCAAGGCATAGGAGAATCGCTCCAATGGGGCGAGTTGCGAGGGAAGAAGAATGGAAATCAAGAAAAACGGCTCACAACCTTCCGGCAAGGGACCGGTAGAATATTTCACGGGCACCGTTCGTGTCGACCCTCTCTTTGATGCGCCCACGCCAGCACGTGTTCTTGGTGCGAGCGTGACCTTCGAACCGGGTGCCCGTACCGCGTGGCACACTCACCCGCTCGGACAGACGTTGATCGTCACCGCAGGTTGCGGTCGAGTCCAGCGCTGGGGTGGCCCGATCGAAGAAATTCGTCCCGGCGATGTTGTCTGGTTTTCTCCCTCTGAAAAACACTGGCATGGCGCAGCTCCCACGACAGCCATGACCCACATTGCAATTGTGGAGAAACTGGATGGCAAAAGCTCCGATTGGCTAGAGAAGGTCACCGACGAGCAGTACGGAGCCTGAAAGACGCGGCATACATAACTCACTGGACGCTGTCACCAACCACATCACCGCGCAAGCCAACTTCAGTCCGCCACAGCCGAAGAATCTCACTGAGATTCACACAGCGCTTGAGCAGAGTATGAGTTCCGCGGAGGAATATCTTGGCGGAATGGCCGACACGTTCGCCTCGGCGAGTTGGCGTTTGACGATGCGTGGCAAACAGCTCTTCAGCATGCCGCGGATCGCCGTGCTGCGCTCAATCATGCTGAATCATTGGTATCATCATCGCGGCCAGTTGTCAGTTTATCTTCGCCTCCTGGATGTGCCGGTTCCAGTCATTTACGGCGCAGTGCTGACGAGAACCCGTTCGGGTAGGCTGGGGTTCTTGCCACACCGTGAGTAATCAATAGCATTCGACGAAAATCTAGCTGAGCGCCTCCGCCTTCTGTTCCGAGGCAAATGCAAGGTAACTGAGAAGAAGATGTTCGGTGGATTGGCCTTCATGGTCAACGGCCACATGTGTTGCGGGATCGTTGCAACGGATCTAGTTGTTCGAACGGGGCCTGACGCATTCGAACGTGCTCTCAAACGTCCTCACGCGCGCCCAATGGACTTCAC